>JBAQRB010000289.1:0-14632 GCA_049295655.1 Rhodocyclaceae bacterium | reverse complement strand
GTGCTGGCGCTGCTCCAGCGCTGTCACGAGGCCTTGCTGCAAACGCGCGGTGCGGCGATGACGCTGGGGGCGCTCGACGTGTCCAGCGCCACCCTGACCTGGACCGGCGTCGGCAATGTCGAGGCGGTCCTGATCGCCGGCGGGCAAGGCCCGCCGCGCGGCAAGCTGTGCCTGACCAACCGTGGCGGCGTGGTCGGCTACCGGCTGCCGCCGGTCGACGCCAGCAGCGTGCCGATCTTTCCCGGCGACCTGCTGATTCTCGCGACCGACGGCGTTGACTGCCGCTTTGCTTGCGAACCCCTGCCGCGTTGCTCCCCCGACGCGCTGGCGCACGCCATCCTCGATCGCCATGGCAAGGCCAGCGACGACGCGCTGGTGCTCGTTTTGCACTGGTTTGGGCAAGCCGCCAGCGCCTTTCCGCGAGCCGCGCGATGAGCGCCGGGCCGAACGACTTCGCCGCCGACTACGAGCGCGCGTTCATCGACTACCTGAACGGCGGTGATGAAGAGATCGCGCTGCAGCACGCCTACAAACTGGGGCGCCGGGCGATTGCCGGCGAACAGAGCATTCTCGGGCTGATCGGCATCCACTACCGGCTGGTGCAGAGCATCGAATCGCGGCTGAGCGCCGTGGTTCCCCGCGGGCAAATCATCGTCCGCAGCGAAGCCTTCCTGACCCAGGTCATGGCCCTCTTTGAGATGACGCACCGGCAGACCCTCGAAATGAACCAGTCGCTGCGCGACAGCGAACGGCGCAAGGCGGCGATCGTCGGCAGTGCGTTCGACAGCATCATCACCTTCGACGCGGGCGGCCGCATCATCGAGTTCAACCCGGCAGCCGAACAGATGTTCGGTCATCAACGGGGGCAGGTGATCGGCCACGACCTCGCCGACCTGATCCTGCCGGGCGCCAGGCGCGAGGCGTTTCGTCAGCTGCTCGAGCGCTACCGCGAGCAGGGGGAGGGCGCTTTCCCCGGGCAACGCGAGGAAGTCAGCGCGCTGCGCGCCGACGGCAGCGAGTTTCCGGTCGAAATGGCGGTGAGCTTCATCAAGGTCGATGCGTCGCCTTTCTTTACCGCCTACCTGCGCGACCTCACCGAGCGCAAGGTCTACGAGGCGAAAATCGAATATCTGGCGACGCATGACGCGCTGACCAATCTGGCCAACCGCAATCTGCTCAAGGACCGCGTCGAGCAGGCGATCGCCCAGGTCACGCGTCGCCCGGGCCACGCCCTCGCGGTGCTCTTCGTCGGCGTCGAGCGTTTCAAGTTCATCAACGACAGCATGGGGCATTCCTTCGGCGACGCGCTGATCAAGGCGATTGCCGGCCGTTTGCTGCAGGGCGTGCGCGACGGGGATACCCTGGCGCGGCAAGGCAGCGACGAATTCGTCATCGTGATGGCCGGGCTGGGCAACTGCGTCCCGGATGCGCTGCGCGGCGCGAGCGAACTGCTTGCGCTGTTCATGCAGCCCTTCGCCGTCGAAGGACACTCGATCCATCTCGCGTGCAGCATCGGCGTCAGCCTCTACCCCAACGACGGCAAGGATGTCGAGATGCTGCTCGCCAACGCCGACGCGGCAATGCATCGCGCCAAGGCGGCCGGCGGCGGCACGGTCCAGTTTTACACGCGCGATCTGAGCACCTTCGCCGCCGAGCGCGTCAAGCTCGAGAATGCGCTGTGGGGCGGACTCGAGAAGGGCGAGTTCAGCGTCTACTACCAGCCGCAGGTTCGCATCAGGGACGGCGCGATCGTCGGTGCCGAGGCGCTGATCCGCTGGCAGCACCCGGAACTCGGCATGATCTACCCGGACCGCTTCATCGGCCTGGCCGAGGAGACCGGCCTGATCAGCCCGATCGGCGAATGGGTGCTGGAAACCGCCAACGCGCAGAATCGCGTCTGGCAGCGCGACGGCTTCCCGGAACTGCGCATGGCCGTCAATGTCTCGACGCGGCAGTTCCGCCACCGGAGCATCCTGCAGTCGCTCGAAGCGCTGCTCGCGGCCAACGAACTGACGCCGGGTTCGCTCGAACTCGAAGTGACCGAGAGCAGCATGATGGAAGACATGGACGAGTCGATCCTCGTCCTCAAGGAGATGCGCGCGCTCGGGGCGAGCATCTCGCTCGACGATTTCGGTACCGGCTACTCTTCGCTCTCCTACCTGCGGCGCCTGCCGGTCGACCGGCTGAAGATCGACCAGTCGTTCGTGCACGAAATGGAGTCAGACGCGCAGGCCAGGATGATGGTCAAGGAGATCATCCACCTGTCGCAGGCCTTCGGCTTGAGCATCATCGCCGAAGGCGTCGAAACGCAAGGCGAGCTGGCTTTTCTCGCCGAGCACGGTTGCCACGAATACCAGGGTTACTTCTGTGCCCGGCCGGTGCCGGCCCACGAGTTCGAGCGCCTGTTGCACCGGGGCCGCCTGCGCGGGTGAGCGTTCGGGCCGGGCTTACTCGAGCTTGAGTATCCAGCCTACCGCTGCCTCGAGGTCGGCGTCGCCGATCTTGTCGGCCGGGTGCGGCATCATCGGGATGGCGCCCCAGACGCCCGAGCCGCCGTTGCGGATCTTGGCGCTGAGCTGCGCCAGCGCTTCGGGCTGGCCGCGATACTTCGCAGCAACGTCGCGATACGCCGGGCCGACCATTTTCTTGTCGACGGCGTGGCAGGCGACACAGCGTGCCTTCTTGATGATCGCCTCGGAGGCGTGGGCAGGAATCGCCGGCAGCGTCAGGATCGTCGCCGAGAGGAGGAGGGGGAGGGTGAGTTTATGGTGCATCGTTTTTCCTTTCAATATCGGGTAGGGTCATACGCGGCCGCTGGCCTGGAGTTCGGCCCATTCGGCGTCGGTGAATAAGTGCGAACGGGTATGGAAAGCCTTGCCTTCGGGGCCTTCGAGCGAGAAGGTGCCGCCGTGTCCCTCGATCACGTCGATGATCAACTGTGTGTGCTTCCAGTATTCGTACTGCGACTTGCTGATGTAGAACGGGCAGCCGCCGATTTCGCCGAGCAGTTCGTCGCCGGCGCCGATCGTCAGCTCGCCGGGCAGCAGGCAGTTGGCGGCGCTGTTGTCGCAACAGCCGCCGGACTGGTGGAAGATCAGCTCGCCGTGCTTCTCTTTCAGCAATGCGATCAGGTCCTGTGCGGCTTGCGTGGCAATGACTTTCTCGACCATGGTCTTCTCCAAAAAAAGGGGCGGATACTGTTACGTTCCGCCCCCTGAAATGCTCGTAACCAGCGAGCGAGGAGATTCAATGCTGTTGTTTTAGAAGAAGCCGAGCTTCTTCGGGCTGTAGCTGACCAGCAGGTTCTTCGTCTGCTGGTAGTGGTCGAGCATCATCTTGTGCGTCTCGCGACCGATGCCCGATTCCTTGTAGCCGCCGAAGGTCGCGTGCGCCGGGTAGGCGTGGTAGCAGTTGGTCCAGACGCGGCCGGCCTTGATCGCGCGGCCCATGCGGTAGGCGGTGCTGCCGTCGCGCGACCAGACGCCGGCGCCGAGGCCGTAGAGCGTGTCGTTGGCAAGTTCGAGGGCTTCGGCTTCGGTCTTGAAGGTGGTGACGGCGAGCACCGGCCCGAAGATTTCTTCCTGGAAGATGCGCATCTTGTTGTGGCCCTTGAACAGGGTCGGCTGGACGTAGAAACCGCCGGCCAGTTCGCCGCCGAGGTGCGCCTGGTCGCCGCCGATCAGCAGTTCGGCGCCTTCCTGCTTGCCCACGTCGAGGTAGCTCATGATCTTGGAGAGTTGTTCCTTCGAGGCCTGCGCGCCGATCATCGTGTCGGTGTCGAGCGGGTTGCCCTGCTTGATCGCCGCAACACGCTGCAGAACGCGCGCCATGAACTTCTCGTAGATCGATTCGTGGATCAGCGCGCGCGACGGGCAGGTGCACACTTCGCCCTGGTTGAAGGCGAACAGCACGAGGCCCTCGATCGCCTTGTCGAAGAAGTCGTCGTCGGCATCGGCGATGTCGGCGAAGAAGATGTTGGGCGACTTGCCGCCGAGTTCCAGCGTCGCCGGAATCAGGTTGTTGGCGGCGGCTTGTGCGATCACGCGGCCGGTCGAAGTCGAGCCGGTGAAGGCGATCTTGGCGATGCGCTTGCTGGTCGCCAGCGGCATGCCGGCTTCGCGGCCGAAACCGTTGACGATGTTGAGAACGCCCGGCGGCAGCAGGTCGGCGATCAGTTCGGCGAGGATCAGGATCGAGATCGGCGTCGATTCGGCGGGCTTCAGCACCACGCAGTTGCCGGCGACGATCGCCGGGGCCAGTTTCCAGGCGGCCATCAGGATCGGGAAGTTCCACGGAATGATCTGGCCGACGACGCCGAGCGGCTCGTGGAAGTGATAGGCGACGGTGTTCTCGTCGAGGTCGGACAGTGCCCCTTCCTGGGCGCGCATGCAGCCGGCGAAATAGCGGAAGTGGTCGATGGTCAGCGGGATGTCGGCGTTCAGCGTTTCGCGGATCGGCTTGCCGTTATCGACGGTCTCGGCGTAGGCCAGCGCTTCCAGGTTCTGTTCGAGGCGGTCGGCGATCTTCAGCAGCACGTTGGCGCGGTCGGTCGGGGAGGTCTTGCCCCAGGCATCGGCGGCGGCGTGCGCGGCGTCGAGCGCCAGCTCGATGTCTTCGGCGCCCGAGCGGGCAGCCTGCGTGAACACCTTGCCGGAGATCGGCGTGATCACGTCGAAATATTCACCCTTGACCGGGGCCACCCACTTGCCGCCGATGAAGTTGTTGTACTTGGCCTTGAACTGAACTTTGGCGCCGGGGGTTCCGGGCATATCGTAAATCATGGTGCTCCTCCTGGATGATGATCTGTAACGCTCGACTCGGCGTTGCTACCCTTAATGCAGTCGGCGTGCCAGCCCCCGGATTGCGCCGCGCGAAATACGCCGCCGGTCGGCGAAAAGCCTGTCCGTTCATTGTCTTGCCGTCGATGCGCGGTGCCGCGATGAGACGCGGGAGCGCTTCCGGCCCTGCGCAGCGCTTGTTGCAAAACTGAACAGGTGTTGCATGACGAAGCGCAACAGCCTCTGACTGCTCGTCGGGGATGCCCGTTTCTACGGGATTTGCGGACGGGCACGATTCATGCGGAATAATGTCCCATGCAACCAGAGACCCCTTCCGTTCCCCCGCTCAATTCGCTCGATGCGCTCGAGCGTTCCTGGGAACGCAGCGCCGGACACGGCCTTGCCCCGACGCTGCCGCAAGCCGGGGCGATCGCGCCGCGCAACGCGCTGGCCGAGCGGCTGGAGTGCAATGCCCGGCTGATCACCTATGCCCAGCCGGTGATCGAGCATCTGCATCAGCAGATCTCGCGTTCCTCGTCGATGGTGCTGCTCGCCGACAGCGGTGGGATGATCCTGCGCGCCGTCGGCGACAGCGATTTCGTCGGCCGTGCCGCACGCATCTCGCTGGCGCCCGGTGCCATCTGGTCGGAGTCCTGCGTCGGGACCAACGCCATCGGCACCGCCCTGCACGAGCAGAAGGCCGTGGCGGTATTCGGCGAGCAGCATTTCCTCGAATGCAACCGCTTCCTCAATTGCCTCGCCACGCCGATTCTCGCGCCGGGCGGTGGCCTGCTCGGCATTCTCGACATTTCGAGCGATGCGCGCGTCACCCAGTCGCACGCCCAGGCCTTGCTGCAAACGACGGTCGAGATGATCGAAAACCGCCTGATCGAGGCGCATGGCGACGGCGCGCTGGTGCTGCATCTGCATCCGGCCGCCGAAATGCTCGGTACGCCGCTCGAAGGGCTGGCCGTGTTCGACGAGGACGGTACGCTGCTTGCTTGCAACCGGCGGGCCAGTGCGCTGCTCGGGCTCGACGGCGGCCCGCTGAGCGGTCAGAACTACCGTTTCAGGCGGCTCTTCGCCATCCCGTGGGCCAGCCTGCGCGATCATGCGCTGCGCTACGGAACGCAGCCGATCGACTTGCGCACGACGAGCGGTCGCCTGCTGGCGACCGTCGTCAAGCTGCGTAACCCGGCGCGGCCACGCTCCGCGGCGCCGGCCAAGCCGGCGCTGGCCAAGCCGCGAACCGGCGAGCCGGCAGACGCCGTCCGCACACTCGCGGCGCTCGATGCCGGCGACGAGCGGATGGCCGAAGCCGTGCGGCGTGCGCAGCGCATCGCCGAACACGACATTCCGCTGCTCATCCAGGGCGAAACCGGCACCGGCAAGGAAATCTTCGCCAAGGCCTTCCATCGCAGCGGACGCCGCCGCGCCGGACCCTTCGTGGCGATCAACTGCGCCGCCATCCCGGCCAGCCTGATCGAGGCCGAACTCTTCGGCCACGTCGCCGGCGCCTACACCGGCGCCCTGGCGCAGGGCGCGCGCGGCAAGCTGCGCGAGGCGCACGGCGGCACCTTCTTTCTCGACGAAATCGGCGACATGCCGCTCAACCTGCAGGCCGTCCTCCTGCGCGTTCTCGAAACGCGCCGTGTCGCACCGCTCGGCGGCGGCCCCGAGGAAGCCGTCGACATCGGCCTCGTCTGCGCCAGCCATCGCCCGCTGCGCGAACTGACGGCGCTCGGTACCTTCCGCGCCGACCTCTTTTTCCGCCTCTCGGGGATGACCGTTTCGCTGCCGGCGCTACGCGAGCGCAGCGACTTTGCCGCGCTGGTGCGGCAGATACTCGACGAGGAAGGGCGGGGCCGCAGCGTCCGGCTGTCGCCCGAAGTGCTCAGCCTGCTGCAGCGCCACCCCTGGCCGGGCAATCTGCGCCAGCTGCGCAATGTCTTGCGTCTGGCGACGGCGCTGATGGGTGATGACGCGCATTGCCTGACGCAGGCGCATCTGCCGCAGGACGTGCTCGACGAAGTCTGCGGCGCGCCGTCGCGCGGCGGCGGCAACCTCGGCCTGCGCGCCGGCGAACAGCGCATGGTGCAGGAAGCCGTGACCCGCAACGGCGGCAATATCTCGGCGGCAGCGCGCGACCTGGGGATCACGCGGACGACGCTGTACCGGAAATTGCGGCAGGGGTAGCGATCGGATCGCGAACGCGGCTCAGCCGAAAGCCGCGCTGAGCCGCTGCGACGAGAAGCTCGGCGAGGTAGTGACGCTATCGAGAACGCCGAGCTGACTGAGGTAGGAGTATCCCCAGCCTTGCCCGCTCGTATCCCGCAGGTTGGACCAGGCGGCCGCCCGTTTTACTTGGGGTGAATCGTTCGAAGCAGCGATTACTCCGAGTAATAGCCGACGCCAAGCATCGTCTTCCCCTCGCGCCGAACGAACGAGCGTTTCTTCTCGACGGCGTTGGTCACCGGGTTGCGCCAGACGTAGTCGACGGTGCCTTCGCCCTTGGTCTTCACCAGCTTGATCATGTCCTGGATCAGCGCGTGCCCTTCGACGTCGTGCAGGTCGGTGGCCTTGGTGCCGGTCCATTTCGGGTTCATGCCGTGCGCTTCGAATTTCCCGTCGTCGAGGCTTACCGCGAAGATGTAGAGATCGTCGCGCACGAACGGTCCCTTGCTGTCGTTGAAGGTGGCGAGCGACTTGGCGATGCCCTGTTTCTTCAGCAGTGCGCTGGCTTCGTCGAGCATTTTCCGGGCATCGTCGGCGGTCGAGCGCGGGGCGTAGTAGCCGACGCCGAGGATGTAGTCGCCGTGCCGGTGCAGCCAGGCGAACTTGGGTTCGACGTGGTTGGTCTTGCGGTTGAGCCAGACGTAGCGGATGCGCACTTCGTCCTGTTTCTCGGTGACCGCGATCATCTGGCGGAACAGCGGATTGCCGGCGGCATCGACGCTGTCGAGTACCTTGAGTCCGACCAGCGTATCGGGCGCCGCGCCGTTGGCGATGTAGGTGCCTTGCCGGTCGATCACGTAGACGTAGAGGTCCTTGCGCACGAACGGGCCCTTGGTGTCGTTGAAGGCCTTCCACGATTTTTCGGGCGTATTGCTTTCGACGTACTGCACGGCCTGGTCGAACAGGGCGCGCGCTTCGCGCGGCGTGGCGCGCTCGGCGGCGATGGATGTCGAGCACAGGGCGAACATCAGCATGCCTGCGAGGCCTGTGCGTACGGTGGTTTTTTTCATCGAAATGTCTCCGGGTGGAATGAAAAGGTGGTCGTTCAGGCGCCAATCGTGCAGCTCATGTCCACCAGACCATGGCGTGCCGCCAGGTGGAGCAGTTTGAAATCATTGTCGGTATCGAGCTTCTGGCGAATCAGCGAGAGATAGTTGAGGACCGTTTTCGGGCTCAGATGCATCGAACTGGCGATGCCGCTGGCCGACTCACCATGCACCAGCATGCGCAATACCTCGAACTCGCGGGGGGTGAGATGGGTGAATGGCCCATCGCCATCAACGGCTTCGCGGGCCAGGATTTGTGCGATTTCCGGCGAGAACACGCGCTTGCCGGCGGCGATGCGCCGGATGCCGTCGATCACGTCGCCCGGCTCGCAGAATTTGGTCAGGTAGCCGAGGGCGCCGCTACGCAGTGCCTGCGTGATGTGACCGGCGCCCTCGTGCATGGACAGGACGAGCACTTTCAACTCGGGGCGGCGCGCCAGCATGCCGCGTATCGCCTCGATGCCGCTGCTGCCGCGCAGGCTGAGGTCGACCAGCGCCACGTCGGGCGCCGCGCGCAGCACGAGGGCGTTGGCTTCGTCGGCGCTGGCGGCCTCACCCACCACCTGCAGGCCCGGCTCGGCATCGAGCAGGCGGCGGTAGCCGGTTCTTACGACGGCGTGGTCATCGACCAGAATAATACGGATCATTGTTTTTCCTTCGCTTCTGTTTCGCTCAGCGGCAGGCTGATCCGCAGTTGCAGGCCGCTCGCTTGTCCTGTACCCAACTCCAGACTGCCGTCCACCATGTGCAGCCGCTCCTCGATACCGAGCAGGCCGCCGTGGCGCGGCGGGCCATCCGGCGGCATGCCGCAGCCGTCGTCCTCGATGTGCAGGTGCAGGTGCTGGCCGTCCAGCTCGATGCGCACCAGGCAATGGCTTGCTCCGCTGTGCCGCACGACGTTGGTCAGTGCTTCCTGCACGGCGCGATACAGGGCCAGCCCGGCATCCTCGCCGAGCGGCGGCAGCTGGCACGGCATGTCGAGCCGGAAGTCGATGCCCGAGGCGCGCTGTTGCCAACCGGCCAGCAGTTCGCGCAAGGCACTGACCAATCCCTGCGCATCGAGTCCGTGCGGACGCAGGCGCTTGAGCATGGCGCGCAACTGCTCGCCGCTGGTCCGCACATCGCGACGCAGATCCTGCGCGCATTCGGTGATGCGCCGGGCGTCGAGCTGTTCGGCATGGCGCTCGAGATAGGCCGCAGTGACACCGATCGCGGTCAGGGTCTGTCCCATCTCGTCATGCAATTCCCTTGCCAGGGTACGGCGCTCGTCCTCCTGCACGCGGATCATCTGACGGGAAAGCGCTTTCTGTGCCGCGCGCGAGGCGGCCAGCGCCGCAGCCAGGTAGTCGATGGCGTCCGCCACCTGCTTGAATTCGCGTAGCGCGAAGGCTGGCAGGGCGGCATCCGCTCCACCGCGCGCAAGGCGTCGCAGCCCGGCTTCCAGTTCGCGCACCGGCGCCAGCGCGCGATCGGCCGACCACCAGGCGACGAGCAGGGTTGCTCCAGAAAAGAGCAACAGGGTGATACAAAGGCGAACAGTGTCACCGAGGCGTTCATCGATTTCCGAGGCCGGGTTGGGCGCGATACGCAGCGTCTGCTCACCGAGGTGGATGAGCTGGCCGGCACCGCTGGCTGGTTCGACGCCGAGCAGGCGGGCCAACCAGCTTGCTGCGGAAGCGCGTTGCTCGGGTGGCGGCGCATCGCCGACACTGACCGTGAGATGGCGCAGTGGAGCGTTTTTCAGGATTGCCTGCAGACGGGCCGTGGCCTCGGCAGGAGGCAGGTTGCGCTCGATCTGGCCGGTCTTGAGCAATACCCCGGCAAGCTGTTCCGAGGCGATGAGCTCGCTGGTGACGTCGTTGCGCAGAGAGTGCAGGCTGATTAGAACGCTCATCAGCAACAGCCCCAGCAGCAGCGCACCGAGATAGCCAACCAGCCGTCGTCTGAGATCCATCGCCAGCTCCCCGCTCAAGTCATAAGCATCTGCAGCAGGTTTCGTACCCGGACGATAAGCGTCGGGTGATTTTCCCGGTTTGACGGTGAGCAACTCCCGAGACTTGCCGCGGAACCGCCTCCTATACTCGGCTCGCCCTTCGGAATGGATGGGCCGGCCCGAGCTTCGGGGAACGTGCTGATACTAACTACAGGAGACGTAAGAACAATGGAATCGATCCGGTTCAATCCACGCCAGACCCTTCTCGCGGCCCTCGTGGCAGCTACCCTTTGCGCCCCGGCGGTTGCTGCCGGCAACAAGGTGAGCTGGGAAGATATTCTCAACGACGACAAGACCACTGGCGACGTGCTGACCTACGGTCTCGGCCTTAAGGCCCAGCGCCATAGCACCCTGGCCAAGCTCAGCCCGGCCAACGTTGCCGCCCTGGTGCCGGCATGGAGCTTCTCTTTTGGCGGTGAGAAACAGCGCGGCCAGGAGGGGCAGGCGCTGGTGCACGATGGCGTGATCTACGCGACCAGTTCCTACTCGCGCATTTTCGCCATCGACGCGCGCACCGGCAAGCGCCTCTGGGAATACGCAGCCCGCCTGCCCGAAGGGATCATGCCGTGCTGCGACGTGGTGAACCGCGGTCCGGCCATCTACGGCGACAAGGTTTTCTTCGGCACGCTCGACGCCGGCATCACAGCGCTCAACAAGGATACTGGCAAGGTCGTGTGGACGAAGAAGTTCGCCGACTACAAGGTTGGCTACACGATGACCGGTGCGCCCTTCATCGTCAAGGATCAGAAGACCGGCAAGGTCCTGCTGGTGCACGGTTCATCCGGCGATGAATTCGGTGTCGTTGGCTGGCTCTACGCACGCGACCCGGATACCGGTGAGGAGGTCTGGGCGCGGCCGCTGGTCGAAGGGCATATGGGGCGCCTGAACGGCAAGGATAGCGTTAGCACCGGCGACGCCAATGCGCCCTCCTGGCCGCGCGACAAGGAGGGTAAGCTGGTTGAAGCCTGGAGCCATGGCGGCGGTGCACCGTGGCAGACGGCCAGTTTTGACGTTGACACCAACACGGTGGTCATCGGTGCCGGCAATCCGGCGCCATGGAATACCTGGAAGCGCACCAAGGAAGGCGACGACCCGCGCAACTGGGACAGTCTGTTTACCTCCGGTCAAGCCTACGTCGATGCCAGTAGTGGCGAACTGAAGGGGTTCTTCCAGCATACACCGAACGACGCTTGGGATTTTTCGGGCAACAACTCGGTGGTCCTTTTTGAGTACAAGGACCCGAAGACCGGCAAGCAGGTCAAGGCGTCGGCGCATGCCGACCGCAACGGCTTCTTTTTCGTCACCGACCGCGAGAAGCTCGCGACCGGCGCCGGCTACCCGAACAAGCCGACCTCGCTGATCGGCGCCTGGCCGTTCGTCGACGGCATCACCTGGGCTTCCGGCTTCGACCTGAAAACAGGAAAACCGATCGAGAAGGGCAATCGTCCGCCAGCGCCGAAAGACGGTGCCGCCAAGGGTGAATCGGTCTTCGTTTCGCCGCCTTTCCTCGGCGGTACCAACTGGCACCCGATGTCGTACAGCCCGGTAACCGGCCTTTTCTACATTCCGGCCAACCACTGGGGCATGGATTATTGGACCGAGCACCTGACCTACAAGGCCGGTTCCGCCTATCTCGGCCAAGGCTTCCGCATCAAGCGCCTGTTTGACGACCACGTCGGCATCCTGCGCGCCATCGATCCGAAGACCGGAAAGGTCGCCTGGGAGCACAAGGAGAAATTCCCGCTCTGGGCCGGCACGCTGACCACCGCCGGCGGCTTGCTGTTCACCGGCACCTCGGACGGTTTCGTCAAAGCCTTCGACGCCAAGAACGGCAAGGAGCTGTGGAAGTTCCAGACCGGTTCCGGCGTGGTTTCGGTGCCGGTTACCTGGGAAATGGATGGTGAGCAGTACATCGGCATCCAGTCCGGCTATGGCGGCGCCGTGCCGCTGTGGGGCGGCGACATGGCTGAGCTGACCAAGCAGGTGACGCAGGGCGGATCGATGTGGGTCTTCAAGCTGCCCAAGGCAGTCAAGCAGTAAGTCGTTTCCTGAAGCAATCGAAACGACTTGAGCCCGGTGGTTGCCGTCTGCCTGCGGCAGCCACCGCAAGCCGGCGACGATGGTTTAATTGTTGCCGGCCCGGGCCTAAGCCAGCTTCGTTCATGGATGAAACTTTAATGCTGATGCGCAACCTCTTTCTACTGCTCATGCTTGTTCGGGCCTCGATCGCCGTCGCCGACCCGACCGAGCCGCTGGTCATCAACGGCTGCGGCATCTGGCCGCATGCCCAGTGCAGTGGCGTCGATCTGCGGCATGCCGACTTGGTCGGCAAGAACCTGGCCGGTGCCAATTTCACCGGTGCCAATCTGGCGCGCGCCGACTTGCGCGGCGCCAACCTGGCCGGCGCAATCTTCGACGATGCCGATCTGACGGCTGCCCGTCTCAACAAGGTTAACGCGCCGACGGCAACTTTTCGGGGGGCCAGGATGGTTGGGGTCGACCTCGAATTCGCCCGGTTGATGCGGGCCGACTTTTCCGGGGCAGACCTGACCGCGGCCAATCTCGAAATGGCTCGTCTCAACTTTGCATGGTTCGTTGGTGCTCGCCTGAACAATGCCAACCTGCAGGAAAGCAAGTTTGTCACGAGTAACTTGAAGGATGCCAATCTGGAAGGAACGTTTCGTCGTTACACCATTTTCCCGGACAGTTTTTTCGAAGGCTGCACCGGCTGCCCGACGGATCTGTGACTATGAAAATCTCCCGCCTTTTATCCGTTGCTCTCACTCTGTTCGCCGCAACTGCAGCAATGGCCAACGAGCTTCCTGTCCCGGTCAGCGTCGATCTCGGCGACTTGCCCCGGTTGGGCGAAACCTGGCTGCCGGGCAATCCCTATCGTGGCAACCCACGGGCAGTCACGGTCGGCGATTCGGCTTTCCAACAGGCTTGTGCCCGTTGCCATGGCGCCGATGCCAATCCCTCTGGTAGTCTGCCGGCACCGGATTTGCGCCAACTGAACCGGAGTTGTCGGCCGATTGCCGATGCTGTTCTGAAGGCACGCTGCATGGCCGATAACGACCAGTTTTTCAGCAAGTCGGTGCGTGAAGGCAAAGTGGTGGTCGGTGTTGTGCATATGCCGCGCTGGCAGGAAACCATGAGTCAGGAAACGATCTGGGCGATCCAGACCTATATCGAATCCAGGGTACCGGTCGGGGTGCGATGATGCTAGCCGGGCAAAACAGGCAAAAAAACGGCGCGAGGACCGCAGTCGTCGCGCCGTTCGGATCGGGCGCTGTGGCGCCCGCCGGAGAGACTGTTTAGCCCTTATGCAGCTTGAACACCCACACCGAACCACCCTGTTCGAGGAAGTTCACGCGCTTGGCGACGTCGCCGCCCCACAGCGGAACGGCGCCGCCCCAGCCGGCGGTGACGCCGATGTATTGCTCGCCATTCTGTTCCCAGGTGATCGGCGGTGCGACGATGCCGGTGCCGGTCTGGAACGACCACAGTTCCTTGCCGGTCTTCGCGTCGAGGCCTTTCAGGAAGCCTTCCGGGGTGCCGTAGAAGACCAGGCCGCCGGCGGTGGTCAGCGCGCCGCCCCACAGCGGCGCGTAGTTCTTGGCTTCCCAGACGATCTTGCCGCTCGACGGATCGACGGCGCGCAGGGCGCCGATGTAATCCTCGTTGGTCGCCTTGATCGTGAAGCCCGCGCCGAGGTAGGCCGCGCCCTTCTTGTAGGCGACCGGCTCGTTGTGGATATCCATCGCCCACTCGTTGGCCGGCACGTAGAACAGGCCGGTTTGCGGGCTGTAGGCCATCTGCATCTGGTTCTTGCCGCCGAGGAAGGACGGTGCCGAAGTGACGGTGCTGCCCTTCTTGCCGTCGGCTCCCTTGGCCGGGTCGCCCGGACGGTTGGCTTCGTCATAGACCGGACGGCCGGTCGCGAGGTCGATGCTCTTCGCCCAGGTGATCTGCCGGACGAAGGGGAAGGCGTTGAGCAGCTTGCCGTTGGTCCGGTCGTTCACGAAGAAGAAACCGTTGCGGTCGGCCTTGCCGCCGGCCTTGATCATCTTGCCGCTCTTCGGGTCCTTGTAGTCGAAGGAGACGAACTCGTTGACGCCGTCGTAGTCCCAGCCGTCGTGCGGCGTGTTCTGGTAATGCCAGACGATCTTCCCGGTATCGGCGTCGATGGCGACCGTCGAGCACGAGAAGAGGTTGTCGCCGGGACGCAGGTGGCTGTTCCACGGCGCCGGGTTGCCGGTGCCGGCGAAGATCAGATTGGTATCCGGATCGTAGGTTGCGCCGTTCCAGGTCGCCGCGCCGCCGGTCTTCCAGAGGTCGCCGGTCCACGTGGCGTTGGTCGTCCCGGAAATGCCGTTCTCGACCTTCTTGCCGTCCTTGTCGATCGCGTAGCCCATGTGGCCTTCGACCGTCGGCCGCGTCCACAAGAGCTTGCCGGTCATCGGGTCGCGTGCGTCGATGCGGCCGACGGCGCCGAATTCGCCGCCCGAGACGCCGGTGATCAGCTTGCCCTTGGCGATGATCGGCGCCGCCGTCGACGAGTAGCCGGCGGCATAGTCCTC
>JBAQRB010000288.1:0-6048 GCA_049295655.1 Rhodocyclaceae bacterium | reverse complement strand
GCGTGGCAGGTGAGCGCGCAATCGCTGCGCAGCGAAGGCAAGAACACGCCGTTCATCGGCTACGAAATGGCCGGCCGGGTACGCCGCACGCTGGTCGGCGGGCGCATCGTTTTCGACGCGGGGGATTGACTCTGGCCGGATAGGTACAGTGGCAGGAATGATCGGCGGCGCCAGCCGCCGATTTTCATGGATCGCCTGAATATGCGCGTCTTGGCGATAGCGGGCGCTCACCGAGTCTGGCCGAAAAACGGATGTTCTCCGATCAAGGCCGGCTCGGTTACGCGCAGGGTCTACACCTGAAACCCCTTCATGCGGTTTTCCAGTTGGAACATCTGGGCGCGCAAGGCCTGCGTTGCCTCCTTGGCCGATTCGGCTGCCGCGTGGTTTTCTTCAGAGATTTGCGCCAGCGTTTCAATGTTTTGGGTAACTTCCTGGGCGGCAATGCTCTGCTCTTTGAGTGAATGCGCGATTTCACCGACCATATGTTGCACCTTCGTCGAGTTCGCGTGAATTTGCTCCATGGCTTTGCCGGAGTTTTCAGCTGAAGCGACCCCCGTTGACACGTTGTTGACCGAGGAGGCCATGGCATCGACTGCGTTGTTGATATCCTTCTGGATAAAAGCGATGGTCGTCGAAATCTCCTGCGTGGCACCGGTCGTCCGCTCGGCCAGCTTGCGCACTTCATCGGCCACGACGGCAAAGCCGCGCCCGGTTTCGCCTGCCCGCGCCGCCTCGATGGCCGCATTGAGCGCCAGAAGATTGGTCTGATCGGCAATTTCCTTGATGACATTGACGACAGTGGAAATTTTGGCCGACTCGGTTCCCAGCCGCTGGATGATCACTGAAGCATCTTCCACCCGGTTGGCAATCGAGGCGATCTCCTTGACCGTACAGCTCACCACCAGCCCCCCATCAACCGACAAGGCCTCGGAATGATCGGCACATTCATTGGCCGTGATTGCCGAGCTGGAAAGGCAGCTGATCCCCGCGTTCATCTCTTCCACAGTAGCGGCAATTTGCGCCACCGTATCCGCCTGATGGGCACTCGCCGCCGCCACCTGGCTGTTGGCGCAAGCCAGGGTTTCGCTTTGCACCTCGATTTTAACGATGGCGCTACGGAATTCGCCGAAGATGCCGCGCAGCTTGCCCATGCCTTCGGCCAGTGCAGCAATGGCAACGCCCAGCTCATCCTTGGATGTCGCTTTCAGCGGCTGGCTCAGATCGCCTTCCGCCAGCGCTTTGGCGACCCGTTGCACGTTGGCCACCTGGCACACCACGTTGCGGGTCATCGCCCAGAACAGCAGGCTCAGGATCGTGAACACCGCGGCCACCACGCCGAGGACGAGCAGCCGATCGCGCCGGGCCGCTTCGAGTCGCGTGGCCAGGGCTTTGTCCAGGGCCGGGAAAAGTTTATCTTCGCTATAGGCATAGGCCCGGTCGATGACGCCCGACATCTCATCGTGAAAGGCATGCGCATCCGAGTACTCTCCCTGGCGCAAGGCTTTGATCAAGGCCGTGACGCGTGCCCGGCGTTCGGTCACCGCATTCTTGTAGTCGCGAATCAGCGAAGCAATGGTAGCGCCACTGGCCTTTTCCAGGCCGTCGAGCTGCTTGTACAGGCGCTGCAGGACCGTATCCAGGCGCATCTCGATCATCAGCAGACGATCCCGGCTGTCCGGCGTCAATTCGCGCGCCGTATTGATCGCCGAACCCAACGCACGGAATTGGCCGTAATACTCGATGGCCAGGGGAATATCCTCGTACAGAATGCCATGCAGGTAGTGCGAATCGGTGGCCGAATCGAGCAGCAAACCAGATTCGGCGCTGAGGATCTGCAGCATTTCCAGGCCCTGGTTGATCGCCGCGGTATGCAATTTCGGCAGATTCGGATTGGCCTTGCTGCTCACTTCCTGCCGCACTGCGAGCCAGGAGGCCTTCCAGGCCGACAGCGGTGCCGCAGTGGCGGGCAGTGAGGCGGATTGCGCTTCCACTTTTGCCAGCTGCGTATCGGCTTCGGCCATGGCGGCGAGCATCCTGTTACTGGCGCCATCATCGCCGCTGTTCCAGATCGCCGACTGGCCTCGCGAACGCTGCTGGAAGCGGATTGTTTCGATCATCGGCCGCCAGGCGGACAAGCCCAATTGCTCTTGTTCGAGATTGCTGATCGCTGCGGTGCGATCGATCACCAGTAGGGTAGCCAAGAGGCTCATGCCGACCGCGACCACCAGGAATACCAACACGAATTTGGCGCGAAAGCGCAAATTTTCCAGAATATTTTCAAGAGGTTTGACGATCATTATCGTTTTCCTAAGCCTTAATTAACGCGAATCGCGGGGCGCTTGCACAAGCTGCGGCATGGCGAAGAGATTGTCTCGACGCCTTTGGTGAAAGTTGCCTGGTCAGCGGCGTGATCGTCGGCGTCGGCTCGCGTCGATGACGGCGGCAACGCCATGCGTGGCGGCAAGCGGGGGGATGGATCGAGCGGATGCCAAAGCAAGCCGTCCGTCGAAATGCGGACGAGGGGGATTGACGGTGTCGTTGAATACCGCGGCAATCGAAGCAAGCGATTGAAAATCAATACCTGGCCCAAGGCATGGGCGGCCGGCGACAGTCTGTCTCATGACGCACTCCCGTTATCGTTATTGTTTGTGCGGGAGGGTGGCGCTCAGGGACCGGCGGGCGAAAACGACGCTGCGTCTTTCGGGTTGCGGTTGCCAAGAGAGTTCTCCCTCCTGGCGATTCCGCAATCATGGGCCTGGGGCCGTTAGACTGGAACTTTGCGCATCCGTCCTTTCGAGCGGAGTAGCCTTGAGCAGGAACTCACCTATCCATGTGAGCGCTGGTCATGGTATTACAAAAGGCATACGGACAAATTTGATCCGAATCAAGAACCTTGTCAGGAACAGTGCACCCGCCGCCGCTACCGGCTTTCCGCCGGCTGATAGATCCGCCAGTTCCCCCGGCAGGCTTCCTTGGCCTGATAAAGGGCGCTGTCGGCGTTTTCGATCAGCACGCTCGCGCTGTCGCCGTGCTCGGGGAACAGGCTGATGCCGATACTGCCACCGATGCGGACAATCTGGCCGCCGCGCAAATGGAAGGGCGTACACAGGCCCTCGATCAGCGCCTGCGCCACGCCGGAAGCGCCCTCGGCGCTGGCGATGCTGTCGAGAACGACGATGAACTCGTCGCCGCCGAGGCGGGCCAGCGTGTCGACCTCGCGCAAGCGCTCGCCCATCCGTTCGACGGCCTGCTGCAGCAGTTCGTCGCCGGCGGCGTGCCCCCAGCTGTCGTTGACCTGCTTGAAGCGATCGAGATCGACGTAGAGCACGGCGCAGCGGCTGCCGTCGCGATGCGCCCGCTCCAGCGTGTGTTCGAGGCGGGAGTGCAGCAGCAAGCGGTTGGGCAGGTCGGTCAGCGCATCGTGATGCGCAAGGTACTCCATGTGCGTTTCGACGTGATTCATGCGCGCCATGTCGAGGCCGATGCCGACATACTGCGCGGGCTGCCCCTGCGCATCGCGCGCGGTGCTGACCACCAGCCACTCCTGGTAGATGTCGCCGCTCTTGCGGCGGTTCCAGATCGCGCCCTGCCAGCCCCCGGAACTGCGGATCGACTGCCACATCTGCTGGTAGAACGAGCGGTCGTGGCGCCCCGACTGCACGAGACTCATGTGCCGCCCGACCGCTTCTTCGGCGCTGTACTCGGTGACCGCACTGAACGCCGGGTTCACGACCAGGATGTTGCAGCTCAGGTCGGTGACGACGATGCTCTCCTGCGTATTGTCGAACACCGACTGGGCGAGGCGGATGCTGTCGAACGCACGGTCGCGCTCGACCGTACGCTGGCTGATCAGGTCGGACGCGGCGTTGAGCGCGCGCGCCACTTCGTCGGTTTCCTTGATCGGCAGGCTGGGCGCCGCCGCCGGCTGGCCGGAGCCGAGCGCCAGCGCCGGGGCGACCAGGGCATGCACCGAGTTGGCGATGCGCCGGCCGAGGATCCGGGCAACCAAGATGCCGGCGACGAGCAAGGCCAGGATTCCCAGGCCGAGATAGGAAACGATCGTCCGCATTTCGCCGAGCAGACGGCTTTTCGGCGCGGCGACCCCCACCCACCAGCCGCCGGGCAAGCGGCTGAGCGCGATGTAGGAAGGAACGCCATCCGATGTGGCGGCCTCGACGATCCCTTCGTCGGCCTCCTGCATGCGTTGCAGGATGGCCGGCGTCGTGCGCTGCCCGACGTATTTTTCCGAAAGCAGGTTGCGCGCGATGATGGTGCCGTTGCCGTCGAGAATCGCGGCGATTTGCCCGGCCCGCAGATGCTGCGCGGTGAGGATCTTTTCAAAGCGTTCGGGAAGCAGACCCGCGCTCAGAACGTACTTGATCTTGCCGCCCTGGCGAACCGGAACGGCGACGCTGATCACCGGACTGCGCGTCACCGCGCCGGCGAAAATATTGGAAACGTCCGGCTGCCCGCTTTCGAAGACACGCCGCAGCTGCTCCGGGTTGCCGTAATCGGGCAGCGGCGTGCCGAACGGCTTGCGCGTATTGAAAACCTGCTGCCCGGCCCGGTTGCCCAACACCATCGTGCTGCTGACCTGCATGCTCACCAGATCGCTGGCCCGCTGGTGGGCCAGCGCGAGATCCTCGTTGACGAAAAACGGCCCGCCGGAAAGCAGTTCCGTGGCGGTCCTGGCGATCGCCAGTTCCCGGTCGACGGCCTGCCCAAGGGCGCGTGCCGTCTGCAGCAGGTTCTGTTCCAGTTCGCCGCGTTCGCGCTGGTAGACGTATTCGAGAAGGAATGCCGCGCCGAGCAAACCGGGAAGCATGCACGCGGCGACCAGCCAGAGCAGGTTGGCGCGGATCGTGGCGGCGGAGAAGAATGCGCGGCAGGCGCCACCCCTGCGCTCAGTCACTGCCCCGTTCCTGCCGCCCTCGCCCATGCCGTTGCTATCCCCGCGCCGTGTTTTTTCATACTAGCAGAATTCACCGGCCGATTCTGCCAGCATGCTCGGCTGACCGGGCTGCATCGATCAGCTGACGAGCGATGCTGATCGGGTCCGGCAGCAAAGGCAGGGCATCGAGCGCGAACCAGGCGGCCGACTCGATTTCGCCCGGATCAGGCCTGATTTCCCCCCCGGCATAGTCAGCAAAAAAAGCGACCATCAACGAGTTGGGGAACGGCCAAGGCTGGCTATGGAAATAGCGGAGGTTCGCGATCTCGATGCCGACTTCTTCGCGCACCTCGCGAACCGCACATTCCTCGAGCGTTTCGCCGGCTTCAACAAACCCTGCCAGCGCGCTGAATACACCGGACTTGAAGCGTGGGCTGCGCGCCAGCAAAAGCCGCTTGCCATCGCGCACCAGCACCATTACGGCAGGCGAGATGCGCGGATAGACAGTGAGGCCGCAAGCGGGGCAAAGCATCGCATGCTCATCCGGCTTCATCAGCGTTCCGGTGCCGCACTGGCCGCAGTACTGATAGTGCTTCTGCCAATCCAGGAGCTGGGTTGCCCGCCCGGCCAGGGCAAATGCCTCAGCGCCGCCGAGCTCGAATACCGATCGTAATGACGCCGCTTCGCCAGACGGGATTTCCGGGAGAAGATCGACATCGGCTGCGTAGCAGGAGACCCCCTGGAATTGACCGACAAGCAACGACTTCCCTGGATGCCCATAGGCGGATGCCGGACCCAGCGGAAAAATCGCGCCGTCGCTATTTCCGCGGGTGATCAGGAGACGATTATCAAATCGCAGAATCCAGTAGCCTTGTTTGTTCATGGTGTGGGTGCGGGCAGTTGCTTCGATTCATTGGGGCGGGTTCTTTCCGTTTGATCGCTGGAAAGTCCTCTGACGACCCGTTGCGGACGTTCGCTTTTTCATAAGCAGACGTCCAACGTGCGCCACTCGAACGAATTGTTGGGAATAGGCTTAACAGGATGTTGAAATTCGCGATGAAGGGCCAAAAAAGTGGAGAATTCTAGCGTTTCAAGCGACAAATAAGGCGGAAACGCCTACATCACATACCCGCCAAGGTCGGAAATGCTTGTTTGGT
>JBAQRB010000287.1:0-4101 GCA_049295655.1 Rhodocyclaceae bacterium | reverse complement strand
GGTTGGCGCCGGCTTCGGCGATGTGATAGCCGGAGATCGACACCGAGTAGAAGTTGCCGACGTCGTGATGGATGAAGAACTCCTGGATGTCGCCCATCATCTTCAGCGCGAACTCGGTCGAGAAGATGCAGGTGTTCTGCCCCTGGTCTTCCTTCAGGATGTCGGCCTGCACCGTGCCGCGCACGCTCGAGAGCGCCCATTGGCGGATCTTCTGCGCCTCGTCCTCGGTCGGCTCGCGACCGTTGTCGGCGCGGAACTTGTCGATCTGCTGGTCGATCGCCGTGTTGAAGAAGCAGGCCAGGATGATCGGCGCCGGGCCGTTGATCGTCAGCGACACCGAGGTGGTCGGCGCGCACAGCTCGAAACCGTCGAACAGCACCTTCATGTCGTCGAGCGTGGCGATCGAGACGCCGGAGTTACCGATCTTGCCGTAGATGTCCGGGCGCTCGTCGGGGTCGCAGCCGTAGAGGGTCACCGAGTCGAAGGCCGTCGACAGGCGCTTGGCCGGCATGCCTTCGGAGACGCGCTTGAAGCGGCGGTTGGTGCGGAAGGCGTCGCCCTCGCCGGCGAACATGCGCGTCGGGTCCTCGTTCTCGCGCTTGAAGGCGAAGACGCCGGCGGTGAACGGGAACGAGCCGGGGACGTTTTCCTTCATCAGGAAGCGCAGCACCTCGCCTTCATCCTCGTAGGCCGGCAAGGCGACCTTGCGGATGCGCGATCCGGAGAGCGAGGTGTTGGTCAGCCTGGTGCGGATTTCCTTGTCGCGGATCTTCACGACGTACTCGTCCTGCGCGTAGAGCGCTAGCGTCGTCGGCCACTGCTCGAGCAGCTTCCTGGCCCGGCTGTCGAGCTGGCCGTCCTTCATTTCGATCATTTCGTCGAAGTCACCTGCGGGCTTGCCGCAACGGTCAAACAGCTTTTTCGACGTACGCAGCGCCTGCCGCTCGTGCGCGACGCTCGCCTGCTGCGCGGTGTGCGCGTGGTAGCTGCGCACGCCTTCGGCGACTTCGGCGAGGTAGCGCGTGCGCTGCGCCGGGACGATGGCGTGCTGGTTCGACGAACAGCGCACGCTGACCAGCGGCAGTTTGCCTGCCTTGAGTTGGAGGCCCAGCTCCTGCAGTTTCGGCAGCATCGCCTGGTAGAGCGCGGTGACGCCGTCGTCGTTGAAGCGCGCGGCCATCGTGCCGAACACCGGCATTTCGTCGGTCGGTGTCATGAAGGCTTCGCGGTTGCGCTGGTATTGCTTGCGCACGTCACGTAGCGCGTCATCCGCCCCCTTGCGGTCGAACTTGTTGATCGCGACGAAATCGGCGAAGTCGAGCATGTCGATCTTCTCGAGCTGCGACGGCGCGCCGAACTCGGGTGTCATGACATACAGGGACGCATCGACCAGCGGAACGATCGCGGCGTTGCCCTGGCCGATGCCCGAGGTTTCGACGATGACGAAGTCGAAGCCGGCCAGCTTGCACGCGGCGATCACCTCGGGCAGTGCGGCCGAGACTTCGGAACCGGTGTCGCGGGTGGCCAGCGAGCGCATGTAGATGTTCGGATGCTCGATCGCGTTCATCCGGATGCGGTCGCCGAGCAGCGCGCCGCCGGTACGCTTGCGCGACGGGTCGATCGAGATGATCGCCAGCTTGATGCTGTCGCCCTGGTCGAGGCGGAAGCGGCGCACCAGTTCGTCGGTCAGCGACGACTTGCCGGCGCCGCCGGTGCCGGTGATTCCCAGCGTCGGCACCCGGACCGTCGCCGCCGCCTTGACGATCTGCTGGCGAAGTTCTTCGGGATAGGCGCCGTTCTCGAGCGCCGTGATGATCTGCGCGAGGTTACGTAACTGAGCGCGGCGGTCGCCGCCCTGCAATGCGGCGAGCACGGCCTCGGGCTGCTGCGGCGCGAGCATCGTCAGGTCGTTGTCGGCCTGCGCGACGAGGTCGTTGATCATTCCCTGCAGGCCCATGCTCTGGCCATCCTCGGGCGCGTAGATGCGGCTCACGCCGTAGGCGTGCAGTTCCTTGATCTCGGCGGGAACGATGACGCCGCCGCCGCCGCCGAACACCTTGATGTTCTCGCCGCCGCCGGCTTTCAAGAGATCGATCATGTACTTGAAAAATTCGACGTGACCGCCCTGATACGAGGTGATCGCGATGCCCTGCACGTCTTCCTGCAGCGCGGCATTGACGATCTCCTGCACCGAGCGGTTGTGGCCCAGGTGAATCACTTCGGCGCCGGTCGATTGCAGGATGCGGCGCATGATGTTGATCGACGCGTCGTGCCCGTCGAACAGCGAGGCGGCGGTGACGAAGCGTACCTTGTGCTTGGGTTTGTAGGGCAGGAGTTTCTTGGCGATGGAAAGGTCGGTCATGGCGGGCTCGCTCTAGGAAGATCAGAAATACGGTCCAGAGCCTCATCTTAGAAAGCCCGCCCAGATAAAGCCATTGCCCCAGATGCCGCAAATCATGTAAATATTGCCAAATTGGAACGTCCCGCAAACACACGGATCGGCAACACAGCAATGCCACATCCTGATAATTCTGCCAAAGACCATTGACATCGACATCCAGCGTACCCAGCTCGAACACGCCATCGCATTGCTGCTTTGCAAGCCGCCGGCGCTGTTCATGCCGACGCCGGGAAGCCGGAGCGCGACCTTGCCGGAGATTCCGCTGGGCATGCCTTCCGATCAGAAATGCCGGTTCAGAACGGTACCGCCACCCCAATCCGGGCTGCCGTCGGTAAAGCCCTTGATGACATAGCCTTGCAGGGTATAGCTGGGCGCCAGCTGGTAAGAGGCGAAGAGCATCAGTTCGCTCAGCTTGGCGCCGCCGTCGATCACGCTTTGCCGCGTTTCGTAAAGCGCCCCGAGCTGGGTGGCCGCGTTCAGGCCGTAGCTCGCGCCCGCCGAGCCAAACCACGGGTCCTTGAAATCGCTGCCGTCCGGGTCGCCCATCTTGCGCCAGCCAAGGCTGCCGAACAGCATCCAGGCGCCGCGTTGTTTGACGACATCGGCCTGGAGGGAAAAATCGTTCTTGCCGGTGCCCAACCCCTTGCTATCGTCCGCCGTGGCGAACTTGACCTTGCCGGTGAGGTCCAGGAGCAGGCCCGTGGCACCGTTTTGATAGACGTTATAAGAGCCTGCCGCGACCACGTCCCCCTGCCCGGATGCGCTGCGGCGCGGCGGCGTGCCGCCGCCCGCCGTGGCGACCGGCATGACGTTGCCGAGCCCGCCGATCACGTTGGCGGGTCCGGTGATACTGACATAGGGAACCATCAGCTTGAGGATCAGCGGTCCCGCCTGGTATTTGCCGGTGACCGGAAAATACTGGATGTCGGTCGATTCCTGGGCGCCGTAATTGCCCGTTGAATATTCCATGCCGGCTGACAGGCTGAAAGCGTTGTCGCCAGCCAATGCCGGCCCGGATGCGACGATCAGGAGTGCGCACACAACAGGCATATTGATTGGCTTCATTGGTTCTCCGTGGTTGATTTTGGGTAAAACGCCCATCAAGGCGAAACCGGGGGACAGGCACGAACATATACCTGACCACCCCGAACTTCACTACCCTCAGGCCAGCGTCAGCAGATCCGCGCTGGTCAGCGTAGCGTGGCTGAGGTCGATCAAGCCGGTCAGCGTGACCACCTGATCGCCGCTGTAGGGGCCGCCAACGAATGCATCGCTAGCGTTGTTATCCACCACGATATAAGTATTGCCGGCGTACTGGAACCACGAAGTCACCGCGTTTGTGGCGGCGGCAGCGTGACCGGCGGCGGCGGCGTTCAGGAAATCGCCGAAGGTGGCGGTCGAAGCCGGTGTCACCGCGGCGCCCAGGGTGGTAGTGGCGGCAGTCGCGCCGCCAGTCGTCAGCCCTGACAAGTCGATGGTGTCGCCGCCCGCACCGCCGGTGAAATCGGTGATGGTCGCGCGGGCATTCAGCGCCAGGACGAACTTATCCGCGCCAGCGCCGCCGCTCACGAGGTGAAAACCCGCGCTGACGTTGATCGTGTCATCCCCCGCTCCACCGCTCAAAATGGCCGATCCATAGGACGAGCCGTTCCCCCGCCCGCCGCATACCCCGCTGCCCAGCCCGCCATACTGAGCCGCTC
>JBAQRB010000286.1:0-3262 GCA_049295655.1 Rhodocyclaceae bacterium | reverse complement strand
ACGCCAGCCTGCCGCCCCGCCGGGCGGCGTTCTGCATTCTTTTCAGGAGTCATCATGCGTATTCCCCGCACCCCGACGCTGAGCGCGCCCGCTCTGGCGCTGTTTCTGGCATTTTCGCCGGCGCATCCCGCGCACGCGGCGAGCGACGCCGATCTGGCCGAAATCCGCGCGCAGCTCAAACAAATGAAAGACGCCTACGAGCAGCGCATCAATGCGCTCGAAAGCCGTCTGGCGCAAGCCGAAACGACGGCCGGCAAAGCCGAGGCCAACGCGCAGCAGGCCGCCACCCTGGCCGCCAGCGCCGGCAGCAGCCAGCCGCAAACGTCGGCGAGCCGCTTCAACCCGGAAATCTCGCTGATCCTGTCGGGCAGCTACACGAATCTGTCAAAAAACCCCAGCCAGCGCCGCCAGCAGGGCTTCATTCCGTCGAACGGCGAGGCGATGCCGGAAGCGCGCAGCTTCAATCTCGGCGAATCCGAGCTGGCGATCGCGGCCAACGTCGATCATCTCTTCCGCGGCAGCCTGCGCCTCGCGCTCGCGCCGGACAACACGCTCGGCGTCGAGGAGGCGAGCATCCAGACGCTCGGACTGGGTCAGGGCGTCAACCTGAAGGCCGGTCGCTTCCTTTCCGGCGTCGGCTATCTCAACGAGATGCATGCGCACGAATGGGACTTCTCCGACGCGCCGCTGCCGTATCAGGCCTTCTTCGGCAACGCGCTGGGGATGGACGGCGTGCAGGCGCGCTGGCTGGCGCCGACGCCCTTCTTCCTCGAACTCGGTGCCGAAACGGCGCGCGCGCTCAGCTTCCCGGCGACCGACGAAGAACGCAACAAGAACGGCCTGATGTCGGGCGCGCTGTTCGCCCACGTCGGCGACGATGTCGGCATCTCGCACAGCTGGCGCGGCGGCCTGTCGTATTTCGCGTCGAAGCCGAAAGACCGGGCCTACGACGACCCGCTGAACGGGCTGAGCAACAGTTACACCGGCAACAGCAAAACCTGGATCGCCGACTTCCTCTGGAAATGGGCGCCGAACGGCAACGCCAGCCGGCAGAACCTGAAACTGCAGGGTGAGTATTTCAATCGCTCGGAAGACGGAACGCTGACCTACGACACGGCCAACGCCGGCCTGGGTACGCAGAGCGGCAGCTACCGGAACCGTCAGTCGGGCTTCTACACGCAGGCCGTCTACCAGTTCATGCCGCACTGGCGCATCGGCTATCGCTACGACCAGCTCAACTCGGGCAACGCCCATTTCGGGCTGGTGAACAGCGGCGCGCTCAGCGCAGCCGACTTCCCGCTGCTCGAAAATTACAAGCCGAAACGCAATACCGTGATGATGGACTGGAGCCCGAGCGAATTCTCGCGCGTCCGCCTGCAGTTTGCGCATGACAAGACGCGCCCCGAAGCGACCGACAACCAGGTCTGGCTGCAATACGTCATGAGTCTCGGCGCGCACGGCGCCCACAAATTCTGAGGAATCGACATGAAACGTTTATACGCAATCGCAGCATCGCTGCTGCTGGCGGCGATCACGCTGCCGGCACACGCCGCGCTGAACATTTTCGCCACCGTCCCCGAATGGGCGGCGCTAACACAGGAAATCGGCGGCAATAAAGTCAAAGTCTACAGCGCGACGCACGGCCTGCAGGATCCGCACCGCATCGAGGCCAAGCCCTCGCTGATCGCGCAGGCGCGCAATGCGCAACTCGTCGTGGCCACCGGCGCCGAACTCGAAATCGGCTGGCTGCCGGTCGTTGTCCGCGAGTCCGGCAATTCACGCATCCAGCCCGGCCAGCCCGGCTATTTCGAGGCCGCGCGTTTCGTCACGATGCTCGACGTACCGGTTGTGCTCGACCGCGCGCACGGCGACGTGCATGCCGGCGGCAATCCGCACATCCAGACCGACCCGCGCAATCTGCTCAAGGTCGGCGAGGCGTTGGCGACGCGTCTGGCCGAGATCGACCCGGCCAACGCGATGGCCTACCTCGCCGGCTACCAGGCCTTTGCCGGCAAGCTGCGCAGCGCCATTGCGCGCTGGGAGAAGGAAGCCGCGCCGCTCAGGGGCGTGCCCATCCTCGTGCAGCACAAGGCCTTTCCGTATCTGCAGAACTGGCTGGGATTGAAGGAGATTGGCGCGCTCGAGCCGAAGCCCGGCGTCGAGGCGTCGAGCGCCTACCTTGCCGGGATCGTCGCGCGGCAGGCGACACAACCGGCAAGAATGGTCATCCGCCCGGCCTACCAGTACGATGCGCCGTCACGCTGGATCGCCGAGCGCACCGGAATTCCGGCGCTCGCCCTGCCCTTTACCGTCGGCGGCACGCCGGAGGCGAAAGACCTCTTCTCGCTCTACGACGAAACGATCCGTCGTCTGCTGCAGGGACTGCACAAATGAACGCCCTGTTTGAAGTCAGTGCCCTGACCGCCGGCTACGCCCGCCCGGTGGTCGGCCCGCTCTCGCTGCAGCTCGACGCCGGGGAAATTCTCGGCATCGTCGGCCCGAACGGTGTCGGCAAATCGACGCTGCTCGCGGCCCTCGCCGGCTCGGCGCGGATTTTTGCCGGCCGCATCGACAAGCGTCCCGCCCTGCGCCTCTCGCTGCAGCAGCAACAGCCGCCTGCGATCGACGGCGTTCCGTTGAACGGCGGCGAGCTGCTGGCACTGACCGGCGCGACCGCCGACGGCTTGCCGCCCTGGCTCGCGCCACGCCTCGGAGAACGGCTCGACCGCCTGTCGGGAGGGCAGTTGCAATTCCTTTATCTGTGGGCCTGCCTGCAGGCCCCGGCCGACGCCGTGCTGCTCGACGAGCCGACCAACAACCTCGACCCGGACGGCGTCGCCTTTCTCGAAGGCGCACTGCGCCTTCGAGCGCGCGAAGGCGCCGGCGTCCTGCTGGTCAGCCACGATGCGCGCTTCATCGATGCCGTTTGCAACCGAACGGTGGCGCTCGGATGAAAGTGAAAAATGGATAACCACGGCGAGCACAGCGGGCACGGCGAAAAGCAACGGCATGTTTTTGCCATGTTGCATGCCATGCAATCAGCAAGCGTCCAAAAAAGGTTATTCGCCGTGCCCGCTGTGCCCGCCGTGGTTTGAATTGAGTTTTTGAAATGAATACCGACCTCCTCTTCGACCCGCTGTTCGCCACGCCCTTCGCCACCGGGCTGCTCTTTGCCGTCCTGCTGCCGCTGCTCGGCTGCTACCTGCGACTGCGCGACGAGTGGCTGGCGGCGCTCGCTTTCGCGCAGACGGCCGCCGCTGGA
>JBAQRB010000285.1:0-11974 GCA_049295655.1 Rhodocyclaceae bacterium | reverse complement strand
GCCAGCGGCTCTGGAGGTCATCCCTCGAGCAGCACGGCCGTCTGGCAGCCGATCCGCACATTGCCCCAGTGGATACCGCCAACATGAATCGGCATGGCGATGTCGCACATCAGTTCGCCGGTATCGCGGATATAGGTTTGCAACAGAAGCGGCGCGGTATTCCTCGCGGCACGGATTTCCGTCGGCGCCTCGAACTTGCGCCGGGTGCGGTTGCCAACGAGATCCTTCTGGAAATCGCCGGTTAGCGGCTGCGAGAATTTCGCATTGTGCGCGGTCAGGAAGCCGTTGATATCGACCGCCACCGCATAGACGCCGCCCTTGATATTGGCCAGCGCCGCATCGAGCAGCCCCTGGCACTCGCGGATGTAATCCTCGTCATAGGCGACCTTGAACTTCTGCGGTTTGGTATTGGGGATCGGCAGGTAGTTGCGGTCCATGACATTGACCCCGCGCTGACGCATCTCCTCGAGCTTGACCTGCAGATCGTCGCGGAACTTGCGCACGAAATCGACGTTGTAGTCGAAAGCCCCACGCCCGATCTTGAAACTGGAAACCAGTTCCTGCACCGACTCGGTCGCTTTCGACAGCCCTTCCGCCGACTGCTCCGAAACCGCCATATTCTGGGAAACCTCGGCCGACAGCGTATGGACCTGATGCATATTGTCGTGCACCTGGGCATTGGTCGCCGTCAGTTGCTCCATGGCCGAGGCGATCTGGATCAGCTGATCGCTGGTCCCTTCAAAATCACCCACCATCTGGCGAAACTGGTTCGACGAGCGCTCGACCACTTCGCGGGTCAGCCGGATATCGGCGTTGATCACCTCGTTCTCGTCCTGCGTTTCGTGAACCAGCGCGATCATGCCGGTAATATTCTGCGTGATCTCAAGGGTCGCGACATTCACCCGTTCGGCGAGCTTGCGCACCTCGTCGGCAACCACCGCAAACCCCCGGCCCATTTCACCGGCCCGGGCAGCTTCAATGGCGGCGTTCAGGGCCAGCAGATTGGTCTGATCGGCAATCTCGCGGATCAGCGCCGCGATGGTGCGAATACTGTCCGAGCGCCGACTGAGATTGCCGACGGTATCGTTGAAGCGGCCGAGCTTCTCGCTGACCGACTGGACCTTGTGCACGACATCGAGCATTTCGTTGAGCGAGATTTTGGCTTTGCCGAGATTGGCCTCGGTCGAATGCGAGATTCCCTCGGTCGACGACGACACTTCATTGATCGCCTGCGTCGCCTCGTTGCTGGCCGTAAACACCGCTTCCGTCAACTCGCCCTGCCGTGTTGCGCGCGAAGAGGTGTCACCGACGCTCTTGCGCACCATGACCGCTTCGCGGGCAATGCTGACGCTCATCTTGCGCACTTCGCCGATGATCTGCCGCATCTTGTCGGCGAAGCGGTTGTAGCTCATCGCCAGTTCGCGGAACTCGTCGTGCGTGGTCGTTGGCAGGTCGCGCGAAAAATCGCCTTCGCCAGTGGCGATCTGGTCGAAAATCCGCGTGATGTTCCTGACCGGGCGAACGATCAGATGACGCATGTAGGCGATCTGCAGAAGATTCCAGATCAGCGCCAGCACGGTCAGGCCGACCATCCAGAGGAAACCCTGATCGAAGGCATCGACAACAGTCCGGATCGCTTCCTGATTGACGCCGGAACGACTCAGGCTTTCAAGAATTGCCCCTTTTTGATGGACGTAGACGCCAAGATAGATAAGGTCGATGGCGAACAGAAAGAGAAAACTCATCAGCTTCTTGGTCAGCGTGTTCCAGATGTTCTTTTCTGACCACTCGTAAAGTTGCCAAAAAGCGTTCATTTTTATCTCCCAAAAAACCGCCAGCAATGGATCGAGTGTATCAGCCGTCGATAAACGATGCCTCTGATTTTTGCAGCACGCGTAACCGATTGCAGCATATGACCTCAACCCACCCGGGAAGGGTGGCATCTGCCGCCGGGCGACTCGTTGCAAGGCACGCTCGACATTCACGACTTTTCGTTTCACGGACGCAAAGATCATTTCGCATCATGAAACACAGCAGACAACCAATTGTTTACATTAAACATAAAAATATCTTATGTCTTATAGAAGACTATTGCCGCCTTACAAAAACCTCTTTATACTTCACCCCATCGACCGCCCCGGAAGCAGTTCTCTTGACGACTGACGGGAGGCGTATCTTCCCCTTCGCACTTCGTGACTTTTTGTAAGGATAAACATGAGCACTCGTGAACAGCAAATCGCCGCCCTCGAAAAAGACTGGGCTGAAAACCCCCGCTGGAAGGGTGTCAAGCGCCCGTATTCCGCAGCCGACGTCGTCCGCCTGCGCGGCTCCGTCAAGGTCGATTACACCCTGGCCACGCGCGGTGCCGAGAAGCTCTGGAACCTGGTCAATAACGAACCCTACGTCAACTGCCTTGGCGCACTGACCGGCGGTCAGGCCATGCAGCAGGTCAAGGCTGGCATCAAGGCCATCTACCTGTCGGGCTGGCAAGTCGCTGCCGACAACAACGAATACTCCGCCATGTACCCGGACCAGTCGCTGTACCCTGTGGATTCGGTGCCGAAAGTGGTCGAGCGCATCAACAACGCCTTCACCCGCGCCGACGAAATCCAGTGGTCCAAGGGAGCCAATCCGGGCGACAAGGGTTACATCGATTACTTCGCGCCGATCGTGGCCGATGCTGAAGCCGGTTTCGGCGGCGTGCTGAACGCCTTCGAACTGATGAAGGCGATGATCCGCGCCGGCGCCGGTGGCGTGCACTGGGAAGACCAGCTCGCTTCGGTCAAGAAGTGCGGCCACATGGGCGGCAAAGTGCTCGTCCCGACCGCCGAAGCGATCCAGAAGCTGGTCGCCGCCCGTATGGCGGCCGACGTCTGCGGCGTGCCGACCCTGGTCATCGCCCGTACCGATGCTGAAGCAGCCGACCTGCTGACCTCCGACTACGACGAGAACGACAAGCCCTTCCTGACCGGCGAGCGTACTGCCGAAGGCTTCTACAAGACCAAGAAGGGTCTCGACCAAGCCATCTCGCGTGCCGTTGCCTACGCCGAGTACGCCGATCTGGTGTGGTGCGAAACCGGCACGCCGGACCTGGCCTACGCCAAGCGCTTCGCCGATGCCGTGCATGCCAAGTTCCCGGGCAAGATGCTGGCCTACAACTGCTCGCCGTCGTTCAACTGGAAGAAGAACCTGGACGATGCGACCATCGCCAAATTCCAGAAAGAACTCGGCGCCATGGGCTACAAGTACCAGTTCATCACCCTCGCCGGCATCCATTCGATGTGGTACAACATGTTCGATCTGGCACAGGACTATGTGGCCCGCGGCATGTCGGCCTACGTCGAGAAGGTCCAGGAGCCGGAATTCGCGGCCCGCGACCGTGGCTACTCGTTCGTTTCGCACCAGCAGGAAGTCGGTACCGGCTACTTCGACGACGTGACCACCGTGATCCAGGGCGGCAAGTCGAGCGTTACCGCACTGACCGGTTCGACCGAAGAAGAACAGTTCCACTAAGCAGCACCCGCCGCACCGGAAAGGCCGCACTTTGTGCGGCCTTTTTTCGTTTGCAATTGGCAGGTGGTCGACCCAACCATTCGAAAGAAAGCATTCAAACAGCCTACGACCCGCCCCGATCAGACCACCCAGAAGCGCGTTAATGTCCGCAAGGCAAGCCGAAAGGACCAACGAGAAAACTTCTGGAGAACAAGGCATGCCCACCCTGATTGGCGTAGTCCGGGAGTCAAGGCCCGGGGAACACCGCGTGGCACTGGTGCCCGACGTCGCGCATCGTTTTTGCGCGCAGGGTGCAAAGATCCTGATCGAGAAGGGCGCCGGCGAAAGCTCGGCCTATCCCGACACCGATTTTGACGACGTCCGCTGGAGCGCCGACCCCGCGGAGATCTGGGCGCAAGCCGACGCGATGCTCTGCGTTGGCCCACCGGCGCCGGACCAGGTGGCGCGCATGAAAAGCGGCGCCGTTCTGATCGGCTTCCTGCACCCCTTCCAGAATCCGGAACTGGTGCAGGCGCTGGTCGAGCGGCGCGTCACGAGCTTTGCCGTCGAACTGCTGCCGCGCATCTCGCGCGCCCAGAGCATGGACGCGCTCTCCTCGCAGGCAACGGTCTCCGGCTATCTGTGCGCGGTAATCGCCGCAGCCCACTGCCCGAAATTCTTTCCGATGCTGACCTACGCCGCCGGCACGGTGCGCCCGGCCCGCGTTCTGGTGATCGGCGCCGGTGTCGCCGGCCTGCAGGCGATCGCTACCGCACGCCGTCTGGGCGCCATGGTCGAGGCCTACGACGTTCGGCCCGAAACGCGCGAGCAGATCGAATCACTCGGCGCCCACTCCGTCGACACCGGCGTTGCGGCGAGCGGCCAGGGCGGCTATGCGCGCGAACTGTCTGCTGAAGAAAAACGCCAGCAGGCCGACTACCTCGGCAAAGTCGTCACGCAGTGCGACGCATTGATCACCACGGCAGCGATTCCCGGTCGCCAGGCACCGCGCATCGTCAGCGCCGAAATGGTCGCTGCGATGAAGTTCGGTGCCGTCGTCGTCGACATGGCCGCCGAGTCCGGCGGCAACGTCGCCGGCACGGTTGCCGGCGAAATCGTCCAGGTCGGGCACGTCAAGATCGTCGGCCACGCCAATCTGCCATCCCGCATGCCCTACCACGCCTCCGAAATGTATTCACGCAACCTCTTCAACTTCCTCTCGCCGCACCTCAGCAACGGCGTGCTCGCACCGGACTGGGAAGACGAAATCATATCCGACACCGTGCTGACCCGGGACGGCGTCGTTGTTCACGCCGGAGTCAGTGCCGCCCTGGCGTCAACTGGAGGCAGCCAAAATGAATGGCACTGAATTTTCCGGCCTCGCAAGCGCCTATATCTTCCTGCTCGCCGCCTTCACCGGCTACGAAGTGATCTCGCGCGTCCCGGTGATCCTGCATACCCCCTTGATGTCCGGTTCGAACTTCATCCACGGCATCGTCCTGGTTGGCGCGATGGTCGCACTCGGCCGCGCGGCGACGCCGCTCGAACAGGCGCTCGGCTTCATCGCCGTCATGCTCGGCGCAGCCAACGCCGCCGGCGGCTACGTCGTCACCGAACGCATGCTGGCGATGTTCACCAGCACGCGCAAGGAAGTCCGGAAATGAGCGCTCTGCCCCCCCTCGCCCCATTCGCTCCGCTCGTCCAGGGCAGCTACTTCATCGCCGCAACGCTCTTCATCCTCGGCCTGAAAGCCATGAGTTCGCCGGTCACGGCGCGCGGCGGCATCGTCTGGGCCGGGATCGGCATGCTGCTTGCCACGCTGGCCACCTTCCTGACGCCGGGGCTGGCCAACCTCGGGCTGATCCTGATCGCCATCACGATCGGCGGCGCGCTCGCCTGGTGGCGCGGCAGGATGGTGAAGATGACCGACATGCCGCAGATGATCGCCATCTACAACGGCATGGGCGGCGGTGCGGCGGCCGCCATCGCGGCGCTCGAGTTCGCCCGCGGCCAGGCGCACCCACCGCTGGTTGCCGGACTCGGGGCGCTCGGCGCGCTGATCGGCGCGCTGTCGTTCAGCGGCTCCTGCGTCGCCTACGCGAAGCTGCAGGGACTGATGAAGAAGCCTTTCACGCTGCCCGCACAGAACGGCGTCAATGCCGCACTCTCGCTCGCTACCGTCGGACTCGGCATCGCCGTGCTGCTCGACCCGCCGGCCGACCCCGCGCTGATCCTGGCCTTCTTCGCTCTCGCCCTGCTGCTCGGCGTTGTCGTCGCGCTGCCGATCGGCGGCGCCGACATGCCGGTGCTGATCTCGCTGCTCAATGCATTCACCGGCCTCGCCGTCGGCCTCGAAGGCTTCGTCCTCGGCAACGCCGCGCTGATGATCGCCGGCGTCGTGGTCGGCGCGGCCGGCACCCTGCTCACGCAGTTGATGGCACGCGCCATGAACCGGCCGATCAGCAACATCCTGTTCGTCCCGATCAATGCCGGCGGCGCAGAGGAAAAGAAAATGGGCGGCAGCATGCGCTCCCTCAGTGCGCTCGACGCGGCTGCGCTGATGCGTTACGCGCAGAAGGTGATCATCGTCCCCGGCTACGGCATGGCCGTTGCCCACGCCCAGCACAAGGTCTGGGAAATGGCCACGCTGCTTGAAGAGGCGGGCATCGAAGTCAAATTCGCCATCCACCCGGTCGCCGGACGCATGCCGGGGCACATGAACGTTCTGCTCGCCGAAGCGGGCGTTCCCTACGAGAAGATTTTCAATATCGAGGAAATCAACGCCGAATTCGGCAGCGCCGACGTTGCGCTGGTGATCGGCGCCAACGACGTGGTCAATCCGGCGGCGCGCACCAGCAAGTCGAGCCCGATTTACGGCATGCCGATCCTCAATGCCGATCGCGCGCAGAACGTCATCGTGATCAAGCGCGGACAGGGCAGCGGCTATTCGGGGATCGAAAACGCCCTGTTCTACGGCGACAACACCCGGATGCTTTACGGCAACGCCCAGCCGGCGGTCAGCGAAATCATCCAGCACATCAAATCGATGACTTGAGCCCCGGCCTCACTCAAAAAAGCAGCCGAATCATCGGCTCGATTCAGCCGGCACAAAACCACCAAAGGCATAGAATATCCAGCTAGCCGGCCGCTGATGGCGGCACGCTTGGCATCGGTGCGCAGAGCCACGTCAGGAAGGCGCGCTCGCAACGCCATTAACCGCGGAAGACCGAATGAACTGCACTGTTTTTCAGCGCTCGCTCAAGGCGAGGATCACCCTGTTTACGCTGGGTATCTTTCTACTCAGCATCTGGTCGCTGGCGTTCTATAGCAGCCGGATGCTGCGCGACGACATGGAGCGCGTGCTCGGTGAGGCACAATTCTCAACGGTTTCGTACATCGCCACCGCGATCAATACCGATCTGGAAGACCGCCTGCAGGCGCTCGAACTGATTGCCGAAAGGATCGGCCCGGCCATTCTCAGCAATCCGGCAACCCTGCAAGCCCTCCTGGAAAACCGCCCGGTTTTTCAGGCGCTCTTCAACGGCGGCACCTTCGCCACCGGGACCGACGGCAACGCAATCGCCTCTACGCTGAAGTCGGAACGACGTCTCGGCATCAATTACAGCGACCGGGATTACATGACCACGGTGCTGCGGGATGGGAAAGCGGCGATTGGCCGCCCGGTCATCGGCAAGGCGTTGCAGGCGCCGGTCTTCGTCATGGCGGTGCCTGTGCGCGGCGCTCAGGGCAAGATCATCGGCGCCCTGGCCGGGGTGACCAATCTCGGCGAACCGAGTTTCCTCGACGAGTTCACCAGCAACCGCTACGGCAAGAGCGGCGGCTACCTGCTCGTTGCACCACAACACCGCCTGATCGTCACCGCAACCGACAAGAGCCGCGTCATGGCAGCGCTCCCGCCGCCCGCCCCAGTTACCAAGGGAACGACCAGCCGCTTTATCGCGGGCGACGAAGGGAGCGACGTCGTCGTCAATCAACAGGGGGTCGAAGTACTGGCCTCGGCCAAGAGCATTCCGGTTGCCGGCTGGTATGTGGACGCCTCGCTGCCGACCGACGAAGCCTTTGCCCCGATCCACGACATGCAGCGGCGCGTGCTGCTGGCGACGATTTTTCTGACCCTGCTCGCCGGCGGACTGACCTGGCGGATGCTTAAAAGCCAGCTTTCGCCGCTGCTGACGGCAGCCAATGCGCTGGCTGAGGCTTCAGATGAAGGACTGCTGCCGACCCGCTTGCCGATTGCCTGTGCCGACGAGGTCGGCCAACTGGTCGGCGGCGTCAATCAGCTGCTGGCGGTGGTAAAGCAACGGGAAATCGCGCTGTCGGAGACGGAGAGACGTTTCCACATCATGGCCGACAACGCACCGGTGCTGATCTGGGGCGCCGGTGAGGATGCGCAATGCCAGTTTTTCAACCAGGTCTGGCTGGACTTTACCGGTCGCAGCATCGAGCAGGAAATCGGCAACGGCTGGACTGAAGGCGTTCACCCGGATGATTTTCGACACTGCCTGGCGACCTATACGAATGCCTTCGCTGCACGGCAGCCATTCGCCATGGAATACCGCCTGCGGCGTTTCGATGGCGAATATCGCTGGCTGCTCGATCACGGCGTGCCGCGCCATGACGAACAGGGCACCTTCCTCGGCTATATCGGCTCCTGTATTGACATCACCGAACGCAAGGAGGGCGAAACACGACTTGAGCAAGCGCTGTCCGACGCAAAAGCCGCCACGCGGGCAAAAAGCGAGTTCCTGGCCCACATGAGTCACGAAATCCGTACGCCGATGAATGCCATCGTCGGTGCCGCCCGGCTGATTGGGTGCGAAAACCTGACGCCGCGCCAGCAGGGCTATAGCGAGATCATGCGCCATTCATGCCAGTCGCTGCTCGCGCTGATCGACGACATTCTCGATCTGTCGAAAATCGAATCCGGGCAAATCGAATTCAGAACAAAGGTATTCGACCTCTTCCGGATGCTCGACAGCCTGCTCGATAGCGCCAACATTTCTGCGCTGGGCAAGGACATCCGGATCAGCATCGACGCGGCACCCGACCTGCCTGCGCAGCTGATCGGCGACCGCCAGCGCCTCGAACAGGTCCTGAACAACCTGTTCTCCAACGCCATCAAGTTCACCCGGCGGGGCGAAATCGTGCTGCGCGTACAGCCGCTCACCGTTGATGCCAACGAGGTCCGGATTCTCTTCGTCCTTTCCGACAGCGGCATCGGCATTCTCCCTGAGCAACTCGACGCCATCTTTGACCCTTTCGTCCAGGCTGAAAACACCACGACCCGGACCTATGGCGGCACCGGCCTGGGCCTTTCGATCAGCCGCCGTCTGGTGGAAAAAATGGGCGGCGCGCTCGAGGTCGAGAGCGTTCCCGGCAAGGGCAGTGACTTCGCCTTCACCGCCGTTTTCAAGCTGCCATCCGCCGAGGATGAAACGTCAGCACTGCCGGTCGATCAAAAAACAGGACACGACGCATGTTCGCCATCGGCCTCGCCGCTGGCCGGCCGTCGGATCCTGATGATCGAGGACAACCGGTTCAACCGCATGGTACTGAACGGAATGCTGCAGCATCTGGGCATCGAAGTCGATGTCGCGATCGACGGCAACGATGGGGTCGAGTGTTTCCAGGTCGGCAATCCCTACGACGCGGTTCTCGTCGATCTGCACATGCCCGGCCTCGACGGATTCGCTTGCGCACGGGCCATTCGCGCGCTCCCCGAAGGCCGGCAGGTGCCGATCATCGCCGTCACCGCCAACGTGCTGTCGACGACAGCCAGCGAATGCAGTGCAGCCGGCATGAACGACTACCTGCTCAAACCGGTCGAGCCGGAAATGCTGCAACGCGTACTGACGCAATGGATTTTCAGCCAGCCCACCTCCGTCCTGGCCAAGGCGCCGACGGCAACGAGAGATCCGGCCGATGGCCTGCCCGACGAGTTGCCCGGACTGGACCTGAGCAAAGCCGCAGGCTGGTCGAATGGCAGTGCCCGTGCGCTGGCCAAGCTGCTTGACCGTGCGCTCACCCATGCCGGCGACGATCCGGTAAAGCTGGCAAGACATCTCGCCGGCGGCGAACTCGATGCGGCGGCGCGGATTACCCACGACCTGACGGCGGTTGCAGCCACCGTCGGCGCCAGCACGCTGGCCGGTGCCGCGCGGCAGCTGAATCGGGAAATACGGGCAGGGAGCCCGGACAGCCTACCGGCGCAGGAGGCGCTCGAACGCATTGCCCACGAGTTCACGCAGTTGCGCACGGCACGCGAAATTTTGCGCCACAACGTGGTTTGAATCTCCCGAACCGCCGTTCATGACGGGCGACCAGGGCAAGCGGGGACGGCAACGGCCAGCCGATGAACTTCAGGAATTGGGGTAGACGCCCAGCCCCTCTCCGAGAGCGGCAAGCGGCACCAGCGACGGGCCGGCCCATGATGAAGGAATTGCCGGCATTCCGTTTGTCGAACAGCGATCTGCTGTTGGCGGGAACCTTGCCACGCCATCATCACTCTCAATGGCGGAATACGATTTTTCAGGCTGCTTTAAAAGTGCGTGAGCGCTTAACCTTTTGCTGCAAGCCCACTACACTGCGCGCCTTTGGCCCTTTTCAACTTCAGCAAAGCCCGATAAAAAATGAAAACCAATCTCCCCGTCACCAATATCGAGACGCTGTTGCCTGAAGGCGAATTCATCTATTCGAGCACCGACCTGAAGGGCGTCATCGTCGAAGCCAACGAGGCTTTTGCCAAGGTCAGCAATTTCACCCGCGAGGAAATGATCGGCCAGTCGCACAACATGGTGCGTCACCCCGATATGCCGCCCGAAGCCTTTGCCGATCTCTGGCGCGACCTCAAGGCCGGCCGTCCCTGGCGCGGCATCGTCAAGAACCGGCGCAAGGACGGCGGCTTCTACTGGGTCGTCGCCAATGCCTCGCCGGTGCGTGAAAACGGCCAGCTGATCGGCTACCAGTCGGTGCGCAGCCGGCCCTCGCGCGAAGAAATCGCGGCGGCGGAAGATGCCTACAAACGCATTCGTTCCGGCGACAAATCGATTCGCATTGAAAACGGCCGGGTGATCAGGCACCGCGCGGCATGGATCAGTCAGCTGCTCTCGCTGCGTTCGCAAATGATGCTGGCCGGACTCGCGGCCCTGCTGCCGGCACTCGAGATGCTCAGCCGCCACCTCGGCGGCCCGACGCTGCCGGATGCCGCCGTCCTGCCGCTGGCGGGCATCACGGTGGCCTACACGCTTTATTACCTGCTGATTTACGTCCCGCTCACCGCACGCGACCTGCAAAACACGTCGGACTGGCTGGAAGACGTTTTGTCCACCGGCGACCTGAGAAAGCGCTTCGATCTCAACCGCCGCGACGTGATTGGCAGCATCGCACGCAAGGCCGACAAGTTCGCCTCGTCGATCCAGGCGACCATCCAGGGGATCGGCGACGTCGCCCGGCAGGTCTCCTACGCCGCCAGCGAAGTCAATTCCGGCATGAGAAGTTCGGAAACCTCGGCGCAAACGCAGAGCGAAGCCACCTCGTCGGCGGCTGCAGCCATCGAGGAAGTCACCGTCTCGATCGGCGAAGTAGCCGCCCACGCCCGCTCGACCATGCAGTCGGCGACACAGACCGGCGCAGTCGCTCGCGAGGGCACGCAGGTGACCCAGAATGCCAGCCGGACCATCGAATCGCTGGCCGACACCGTCCGCAAGTCGGCCGAACAGGTCGAGTCGCTCGGCCAGCGTTCGGAGGAAATCAGCCGCGTGACCGGGGTGATCAAGGAAATCGCCGATCAGACCAATCTGCTCGCCCTCAACGCCGCGATCGAGGCCGCACGGGCCGGCGAGCAGGGACGCGGCTTTGCCGTCGTTGCCGACGAAGTGCGCAAGCTGGCCGAACGCACGACCAAGGCGACGCAGGAAATCAGCCAGATGACGCAGAGCATTCAGAACGAAACGCAAAGTGCGGTAGACGGCATGCGCTCGGGCGCCCAGCAGGTTGCCGAAGGCGTCAATCTGGTCAATGCGACGGAAGAATCGCTGCGTCAGATCAACCAGGAAATGGCCAAGACGACGGAAATGGTCGGCGAAATTTCGCACGCATCGAGCGAGCAACAGGCCGCCATGACCGAACTGGCCCAGAACGTCGAGCGCGTCGCCAGCATGACCGAGCAGAACGTCGCGGTGGTCAGCCAGACCAGCGCAACGGTCGACTATCTGAACTCGGTCGTCGAGCGGATGCGCAAGGCGGTCACCCAATACGGCGTCTGATCGCGTTGTTCAAGCTCTCCGCCGCCGGCGGGGTGCGGCAGCCCTCGCCGCAGTGGCCAATATCAGCCGCTTAACAGGATGTTGAAATTCGATTCCAACTTCCACCAAACAAGCATTTCCGACCTTGGCGGGTATGTGATGTAGGCGTTTCCGCCTTATTTGTCGCTTGAAACGCTAGAATTCTCCACTTTTTTGGC
>JBAQRB010000284.1:0-9467 GCA_049295655.1 Rhodocyclaceae bacterium | reverse complement strand
CCTTGCTGCCGACCGGCACCAGGCGCGGCTTGCTGCGCTTGCCGAGAACGCGCACTTCGCCGTCGGCGATGTCGTCCACGCAAGACAGGTCGAGCGAAGCGAGTTCGGCCAGACGCAGTCCCGACGAATAGAGGAGTTCGAACATCGCGAGGTCGCGCACGGCGAGCGCGTCGGCCGACTCCTGCGACTCCTGCGACCCTGCCGCGAGCAGGCGGCTCGCTTCGTCGGGCGAGAGAACCTTGGGCAAGGCCTTCGGGCTTTTCGGCGCGCGGATGCCGTCGACCGGGTTTTGCGTCGCCAGTCCGCGCAGGCCGAGCCAGCGATAGAAGCCGCGCCAGGCCGACAGGGTGCGCGCCAGCGAGCGGCCGCCGAGGCCGCGCGCGTGCAGCTGGGTGACGAAGCGGCGGATCTGGTGCGCCTCGACGGCATTGAGCGCGGTATCGCCCGCCGCGCGGCACAGCTCGCAGAGCACGGCGAGGTCGCGCCGGTAGCTGGCCACGGTGAGCGGCGACTGGCGGCGCTGCTCGGCGAGTTCGGCCAGGTAGCTGCCGACCGACGCCTGCGCGGTCATGTCCGCTCCGTCATCAGCGCAGGACGCGCGCCAGTGCGGCCGACGCCATTTCGCCGAGACGCTCGAGATAGAGCGTTCCCATTCCCGAGTAGAAGCGCTGCGCATCCTCGCTGCCGAGCGCGATCATGCCGATCGTTCCGCCGCCGTTGCGCATGGCGATCAGCGCCTGCGAGCGCATGTGCGGCGACGCTTCGCCGAACCACAGCGAGGTCTCGAAGCTCGAGGTCGATCCGCAGTAGGGCTGGTTCAGCGTTTCGGCAAAGACCTGCAGTTCCTCGCTGACCGCGGCGAATTCGGGCAACTCTTCGCTGCCGGCCGGCCGGTCCCACAGGCGCAGCGCGACGTGCGGGATGGAAAAATCGTCGCGCAGGTTGAAGTTGAGCGTGTGCAGCACCGACTGGAAGGTCGATACGGCGATCATCGCCACGCCGAGGCGGTGCATCTTTTCGCTGATCGCGTCGTTGCCCTTGCCGATTTCCATCAGCTCGCTGAGCTTGCTTTCGAGCTGCTTGTTCTTGTCGCGCAGCGTCAGCATCTGCCGTTCGGTGATCGAGATCGCCCGCCCGCCGTGCGGGTGCGGGATCGCGACGTGCGACATGAAGTCGGCGTGCTCCTCGAAAAACTGCGGGTTGTTCTGCAGGTAGTGCGCGACTTCTTCAGAATTCAGTGGCTCGTTGGGGCTCGTAGGACTCATAGGTCGATTTCTCCGGTGAATACGGTGACTGCCGGGCCGGTCATCAGCACCGGCGTGCCGGTTCCCTGCCAGGCGATGAGGAGTTCGCCGCCGCGCGTTTCGACGCGCACCGGCGAGTCGAGCAGGCCGCGTGCGATGCCGGCGACGGCGGCGGCGCAGGCGCCCGTGCCGCAGGCCAGCGTTTCGCCGGCGCCGCGCTCGTATACGCGCAGGCGGATCGCGTGGCGGTGGCGCACCTGCATGAAGCCGGCGTTGACGCGCTGCGGGAAGCGTGGGTGTTTCTCGATCAGCGGTCCCTGCCGTTCGACCGGCGCCGCGTCGGCGTCGGCGACGACCTGCACGGCGTGCGGGTTGCCCATCGAGACGGCGGTGATGGCGACTTCGTCGTCGCCGACCATCAGCGGCTGGACGAGGTTGTCGTTGGCGCTGATGAACGGGATCTGCTCGGGTGCGAAGACCGGCACGCCCATGTCGACGGTGATGCTGCCGTCGTCTTCGAGGCGCGGGCCGATCACCCCCTTCATCGTTTCGACGCGGATTTCGCGCTTGTCGGTCAGCCCCTGGTCATGGACGAAACGAACGAAGCAGCGCGCCCCGTTGCCGCACTGCTCGACCTCGCCGCCGTCGGCGTTGAAGATGCGGTAGCGGAAATCGACGTCGGGCCGGCCCGGTTTTTCGACGAGCAGGATCTGGTCGCAGCCGATGCCGAAGTGGCGTTCGCCGAGCAGGCGCAACTGCGCGGGCGAGAGCGTGATCATCTGGCGAATGCCGTCGAGCACGACGAAGTCGTTGCCGAGGCCGTGCATCTTGGAGAATTTGAGTCGCATCGGGAACTGTCAGGCGTAAAGAGTGAGGAGTCGGGAGGGCGGCATGGGGACGGTCAGGACTCGGGGCTGGCTTCCGGGACCTTGCCGATTGCAAGCACCATTATAAAGTCGTCCATCACGAATCCGCCGCCAATGTCGACGCAAACGGCCTCGCGTATTGTGAAGCCGTTTTTCCGGTACGCGGCGATGGCGCGCTCGTTTTTCTTGTTGACCGCGAGAACCAGCGTCTGGCAGCCCTGTGCCCGCGCCCGCGCGACAACGTGCGCGATCAGGCGGCCGCCGAGTCCCTCGCGCTGGCGGTCCGGGTCGACGTAGAGCTTGTCGAGCTTGATTTCGCCCGGCGCGTCGGCAGGCCGCGTCGAGGCGAAGCCGGCCAGCGTGCCGTCGACGCGGATCAGCACCCAGCCGATCTGCGGCGTCGCCAGCTCGGCGAGCAGCTGCGCCGCGTTGTAACGCTGTTCGAGCATGCGGTCGATCTGTTCCTGGCTAATGATTTCCGGGTAGGTCGCCTGCCAGACGACGCGCGCCAGCGCGGCGATGGCATCGATGTCGGCCGGGGTGGCGGCGCAGATTTGGCTGTCCATGCCCGTCCTCAGTAGAACCTTGCCTCGCCCGGCGGGCGGGTCTTGAAGCGCTTGTGCAGCCAGAAGTACTGCTCCGGCATGCGCTGCACCTGCGCTTCGATGTACTGGTTCATGCGCCGCGTGTCTTCCTCGATGCTCGCGCCGGGGTAGTCGCTCCAAGGGGCCTGCAACTCGACCTCGTAGCCATCGGCGACCATGCGTGTGATGCACGGCACGATGCGCGCATCGATCAGCCGCGCGAGACGCGAAACGCCGGTGATCGTCGCCGCCGGCACGCCGAAAAAAGGCGCGAAGACCGCGTCGCGCGGACCGAAATCCATGTCCGGCAGGTAGTAGAAGGGATAGCCCTGCTTCATCGCCTTGACCGCGCGGCGCATGCCGTCCTGGCGCGAGAGGAGGACCGGGGTGTTGAAGCGCAGGCGGCCGCCGAGCAGGACCTTGTTGAACACCGGGTTCTTCTGCGCCGAGTAAACGCTGACCAGCGGCGTGTGCAGCGTCATCATCGTGCCGCCGGCGTCGAGGCCGACGAAATGCGGCGCGAGCAGGATCGTCGGTCGTCCGTCGGTGCTGCGCAGGTGTTCTGCGCCGCGCAGGCGGATGATGCGCGCCAGCCGTTCGCGCGGCGCCCACCAGAGCAGCGTGCGGTCGAGGAAGGCGCGGGCGAAGGCGACGAAATGGCGCCGGGCCAGACGCTCGTGCTCGCCGGCGGCCAGTTCGGGAAAACACAGGCGCAGGTTGGTCAGCGCCACGCGCCGCCGCTCCCGACCGACGGCATAGAGGACTCGTCCGAGCAGCCAGCCGAGCGCGCGCAACGCCGGCAGCGGCAACCAGTGCAGCAGCCAGAGCAGGCCGACGGTGGTGTAGGTAAATACGGTTTTCAAAAGAGAATTTATCCTGAAAAAACAGTTGAACCACAACGAGCACAACGAAAATCGATCAGCAATAAATTTTGGCTGCATGCCCTCCATGCATAGCTCAAATCTTTTGATCTTCGTTGTGCCCGTTGTGCCCGTTGTGTTCGTTGTGGTTAATCAAAGCCTTCCCTGCCCGGCGCTGGTTCGGCGCCGGCCGGGTGTTTGTAGCGGTTGTAGCCCCACAGATACTGTTCCGGACACTGGCGGATCAGGTGCTCGATCTCGTGGTTGATCTGCTGCGCGCGTTCTTCGGTCGTTCCGGCCAGCGGCTGCGTCGGCGCCTGCAGGTGGAAGTGATAGCCGCGGCCGCCGGGCAGGCGCTCGGCCCAGCACATGATCACAGCGGCGTTGCTCTCGGTGAGTCGGGCGGCCAGCGTCATGGTGTAGGCCGGTTTGCCGAAGAAGTCGAGCCAGCGGCCTTCGCCGACCTTGGGCGCCTGGTCGGGCAGCATGCCGACCGCCTCGCCGCGCTTGAGCGCCTTGAGCAGCGTGCGCACGCCGGAGAGGTCGGCTGCCGCCAGGTGCAGCTGCTCGCGCGCCCGCCCTTCCTCGATCATGGCCTGCAGCCAGGCCTGCCGGGGCGGGCGGTAGAGGACGGAGACCGGCGCGTGCACCGAATAGTACTGGGCGGTGATCTCGAAGCAGCCTAGGTGCGGCGTCAGGAAGATGATCCCGCGCCCGTCGCGCCAAGCCGCCTCGACGAGTTCCCAGCCGCTCACCGCGACCATGCGCGCCGCGCTCTGCGCGAGCGGGTTCAGCCAGATCTTCGGCAGTTCGAGCATCGCCTTGCCGGCTTCGACGATCGCCGCCGGGCGCACGCGCTTTGCGGTCTCTTCGCCGAGCGCGAGCACCATGTTTTCGTGCATGTGGCGGCGGTAGGTCGGCGAGAGCAGCCAGGCCAGCCAGCCGAGCAGGGCGCCGAGTGCGTGCAGCCAGGCCAGCGGCAGGCGGGCGAGGATACGAAAAAGAAGGATCATGCAATAACCCTGTTCATGATGTGTTTGACCGGTGACCGGCGAAAAACTAGAATTATCCATCCGCCGAGTTAATCAGGACAACTTGCAGGGCGGAGCGGCTCGCTGAACCGGGCTGCCAAATACTGCTAAAGCGTCGTCTGCTCATACCCCGGAGCCGGCCACGCAGCCGCAACGGGGTTTTTTGTTTTTGGAGCAGACTACATGGCTAGCGAATATCTTTTCTCCTCGGAATCCGTTTCCGAAGGCCATCCCGACAAAGTCGCCGACCAGATTTCGGATTCTATCCTCGACGCCATCCTGGCCGTTGACCCGACCGGCCGCGTCGCCTGCGAAACGCTGGTGTCGACCGGACTCGTCGTCATCTCCGGCGAAATCACGACCAAGGCGCACATCAACTACCGCGAAATCGCGCAGGAAACCGTTCGCCGCATCGGCTACACCGACTCCGACATCGGTTTCGACTACAAGAGTTGCGCCGTCCTGACCGCGATCAACACCCAGTCGCCGGACATCGCGCAGGGCGTCAACGAAGGCCAGGGCATCGACCTCGACCAGGGCGCCGGCGACCAGGGCCTGATGTTCGGCTACGCCTGCAACGAAACGCCGTCGCTGATGCCGCTGCCGATCTATTACGCGCACCGCATCATGCAGCGCCAGGCCGAAGTGCGCAAGGATGGCCGCCTGCCGTGGCTGCGCCCGGACGCGAAGAGCCAGCTGACCGTCAAGTACGTCGACGGCAAGCCGGTCTCGATCGACACCGTCGTCGTATCGACGCAGCACGGCCCGGATGTCTCGCACGCGCAGATCGAGGAAGCCGTCATCGAGCTGATCATCAAGCCGGTGCTGCCCAAGGAAATGCTCACCGCGGCGACGCGCTACCTGGTCAACCCGACCGGCCGTTTCGTCGTCGGCGGACCGCACGGCGACTGCGGCCTGACCGGTCGCAAGATCATCGTCGACACCTACGGCGGTGCCGCACGGCACGGCGGCGGCGCCTTCTCGGGCAAGGATCCGTCGAAGGTCGACCGTTCGGCCGCCTACGCCGCGCGCTACGTGGCGAAGAACATCGTCGCCGCCGGCCTCGCCGACAAGTGCGAAGTGCAGGTCGCCTATGCGATCGGCGTCGCCAAGCCGGTTTCGCTGATGGTCAATACCTTCGGCACCGGCAAGGTAGCCGACGAGAAGATCGTCGAGCTGATCGGCAAGCATTTCGACCTGCGCCCGAAGGGAATCATCAAGGCGCTCGACCTGCTGCGCCCGATTTATACGAAGACCGCAGCCTACGGCCATTTCGGCCGCGACGAACCGGAATTCACCTGGGAAGCGACCGACAAGGCAGCCGTGCTGAAGGCCGATGCCGGCCTCTGATTCGCCGAAATCCGCTTTGCGCACAGGGGCCTGCGGGCCCCTGTGATTTTTCCGGGAGAGGATTCGGCGTTACACTGGCCGGTAGTTCCAGTCTTTTACCTGTAGCTTTTGACGGCACGACAATGCTCAAACGAATCAGTGTCAAGCAAGTCACTCTCGGCATGCACCTCAAGGAATTCTGCGGGTCATGGATGGAGCATCCGTTCTGGCGGACGAGCTTCGTCATCACCGATCCGAAGGACATCGAGCGCATCCTCGAGAGCAGCATCAAGGAAGTGTGGATCGACTGTGCCAAGGGGCTTGACGTGGCGCCTGGCGAAGTCGCCGTCTCGAAGGACGAATCGGAAGCGCAGGTCGATGCCGAACTCGAGCGCGTCGTCGTGGAAGTCCGGCACACCGAGCGGCTGCCGATTGCCGACGAACTGGCCAACGCAGTCAAGATCTGCGCCAGGTCGAAAGAGGCCGTCGCCTCGATGTTCCATGAGGCGCGCATGGGCAAGGCCGTCGACGGCGCCGTGGCGCAAAACCTGGTCGCGGAAATCTCCGATTCGGTGAGCCGCAATCCGGGGGCGCTGATCAGCCTGGCGCGTCTGAAGACGGCCGACGACTATACCTACATGCACTCGGTCGCCGTCTGCGCGCTGATGATCGCGCTGTCCAAGCAGATCGGCCTCGACGACGAGCAGACGCGTTCGGCCGGCGTCGCCGGCCTGCTGCACGATCTGGGCAAGGCGGAGATGCCGATGGCCGTGCTCAACAAGCCGGGCAAGCTGACCGACGAGGAATTCGCCATTATCAAGAGCCATCCCGAGAAAGGCTATCAGATGCTGCTTGGCGGCATCGGCGTCGATCCGGTCGCGCTCGATGTCGTCCTGCACCACCACGAAAAAATGGATGGTTCGGGCTACCCGAAGCACCTCAAGGCCGACGAGATCAGCATTTTTTCGAAGATGGGCGCGGTCTGCGACGTCTATGACGCGATCACCTCCAACCGGCCGTACAAGATGGGCTGGGACCCGGCCGAGTCCTTGCGCAAGATGGCCGAATGGACCGACGGGCATTTCGAGCCGCGCATCTTCCACGCCTTCGTCAAGAGCCTCGGCATCTATCCGATCGGCTCGCTGGTGCGTCTCAGTTCCGGTCTGCTCGCCATCGTCATCGAGCAGACCGAGAAGTCCCTGCTGACCCCGCTCGTCCGGGTTTTCTACTCGACGCAGGCCAACGCCCGCGTCACGCCGGAAGTGCTCGATCTGTCGCACGCCGACTGCAGCGAAAAGATCGTCGGCCGGGAAGATCCCGCGAAATGGAAGTTCCCCGACCTCGACGAATTGTGGTCCGGCCTGCCGCACGCTTCGCTGTGAGTTTGCGGTGAATTCACGGTGAATACGGCGGCGCCGCCGCTCGCCCCGGTGAAGGCCTCGCCCTGGCTGCTGCGGCTGCGGCACTACCTGGTGGCCGACGCGCAGCCGCTGTCGCGCGCTGAGCGCTGGCGTAGCGCGCTCGCCGCCCTTGCCGGCATGCTCCTGCTGCAGGGCATTCTGACGCTGATTCCGCTCGGCAGCGAAGTCAGCCACCTGCTCGCCCCGCTGGGGGCCACCTCGATCATCCTCTTCGCCCTGCCGCACAGCCCGCTCGGCCAGCCATGGCCGATGGCCGCCGGCCTGCTGCTCTGCGCGCTGACCGGCTGGCTATGCGGCACCTGGATTCATCCGGAAGTGCTGGCCATCGCCAGCGCGGTTGCCGTCTCGGTCTGGCTGATGGCATTTTTGCGCTGCATCCACCCGCCGGGGGGCGCGATGGCGATCGTCTGCGTTTTCGGCGCGGCGCATCCCGAACTGCTGTTGACGGTTGCGCTGAATGTACTGGTCATGCTGCTGGTCGTGCTCGTGATCAACAACCTGCTGCCCGGGCGGCGTTATCCGCTCGGTTTGCTGCCGCCTGCGCCAAGCGCCCTGCCGCAGCCCCGCTCGGCGATCGAGCATGACGACCTGCGCCATGCGCTGGGAACGATCGACACTTACCTCGACATCAGCGAGGAAGATCTGGTCGAGGTCTATGAGCAGGCCACTGCGCACGCGCTGCAGCGTCACGAGCGCCGCGTCTGCGCGGAGATCATGACGCCGGACCCGCTGTGCATCGAGTATGGCGACAGCCTGAACGATGCGTGGGCCCTGCTGCGTCGGCATCGCCTGAAGGCGCTGCCGGTGATCGACCGCAGCCGGCGGTTGATCGGTCTGCTCACGCTCGACGATTTCCTGCAGCACATCGCACCGGACCCCGGCCGCAGCATTGCCGCCAACATCCAGCGCCTGCTGCAGGGGTCGGGCACGAGCCACAGCGAGCGGCCGGAGGTGGTCGGGCAGATCATGCAGAAGGGCGCCGTCGTCGCCCACACGACCGACAGCATCGTGCACATCGCCGCCCTGCTCTCGGCGCGGACGCACCCCGCGCTGATTCCGGTGCTCGACGCCGAGGAGCGCGTCGTCGGCGCACTGAGCCAGACCGATGTCCTGTCGGCGCTCTACCACCAGCGCGTCACCGATCTTGCGGCAAGTGGTGCCCCCCACAGTGCACGCGCCGCCAGCCAGGAAGAGAAAACCCGCGTATAATCGGCCGCCTATCCGAGGAGCGCTGCAAGGCTGAAGTACGGAATTCTCGTACCGCACCCCTAGGCTCGGATTGTCAAACGGCGCTCATCCAACCAACCCGTGCCGGGCACGGGAAGACGGGTGAGCCTGATCCGCAGCAACTCGGCACACCATCGCGATTTTGCGTCTTTCCCTTCCCGGCCACAGTTATCAAGGAGTCTTACTGTGGCTGACAAGTTCACCGATTACGTCATCGCCGATCTCAAGCTGGCCGACTGGGGCCGCAAGGAAATCCGCATCGCCGAAACCGAAATGCCGGGCCTGATGGCGATCCGCGAAGAATTCGCCGGCGCCCAGTCGCTCAAGGGCGCGCGCATCACCGGTTCGCTGCACATGACGATCCAGACCGCCGTGCTGATCGAGACGCTGACCGCGCTCGGCGCGCAAGTGCGCTGGGCCTCGTGCAACATCTTCTCGACGCAGGACCACGCCGCCGCAGCGATCGCCGCGCAGGACATCCCGGTGTTCGCCGTCAAGGGCGAGTCGCTCGAGGACTACTGGGACTACACGCACCGCATCTTCGAATGGGCCGACGGTGGCTACTCGAACATGATCCTCGACGACGGCGGCGATGCAACGCTGCTGCTGCACCTTGGCGCCAAGGCCGAGAAGGATCTCTCGGTGATCGCCAAGCCGACCTCCGAAGAAGAAACCATCCTGTTCGCCGCGATCCGCGCCAAGCTCGCGATCGATCCGACCTGGTACTCGCTGCGTCTGGCCGCGATCAAGGGCGTTACCGAAGAGACGACGACCGGCGTGCATCGCCTGTACCAGATGCACGAGCGCGGCGAACTGAAGTTCCCGGCCAACAACGTCAACGATTCCGTCACCAAGTCCAAGTTTGACAACCTGGACGGTTGCCGCGAATCGCTGGTGGACGGTAT
>JBAQRB010000283.1:0-4885 GCA_049295655.1 Rhodocyclaceae bacterium | reverse complement strand
GCCGGCGGCATCATCAACCGGGTGACCAAGAAACCGACTGCCGAGACGCTACGCGAAGTGCAGGCCAGCGTCGGCAGCGAGGGCCTCGCGCGCACCGAATGGGATCTTGGCGGCGCGCTGTCGGCTGGCGCCAGCTACCGCCTGACCGGCGCCTACGAAAAGGGCGGCCAGTTCCGCAAGCTCGTCGACAACGCACTGTCCACGGTCGCCGGTGGCGTCGAATTTAGGCTCGCCCCGGCCACCACGCTGCTCGCCCAGTTCGAGTGGCAGCATCATGAGCGCACGCCGGACCGTGGCATCCCCTCGCTGAACGGCAAGCCGGCCACGGTGCCGGTTGCCAGCTTCTACGGCGAGCGCTTCGACTTCGGCACGCGCGACGTAACCAACGGCGGTCTCACGCTGGAGCACGCCTTTTCGGCCGACACCCGCCTGAAAGCGACCCTGCGCGTGAATAGCATGGAACTCGACGCGGTCAACACGCGCAATACCGGACTGACCGCCGGCAATACCCAGGTCGTCCGCAACACGACGCGCTTCCCCAAGGAGCGCGACTACGTCTTCGCGCAGACCGAACTCACCCACAAGCTCAGGCTCGGCACCACCGAGCACCTGTTCCTGACCGGCTACGAGCACGGCTGGCAGCGCGGGCATCTGCAGGTATGGCAGGTAGCTGCGCCGAACATCAGCTTGAACAACCCGAGCTACAGCGCGCCGAACCCCGTATTCACCAATGCCAGCAAGACCTACGACACCCGCTTCACCGGCACCACCGACGCCCTCTACGTGCAGGACCAGATCAGCTTTGCGCCGCACTGGAAGGCGGTGGCCGGCCTGCGTTACGACATCTTCGGCCAGCACCAGGACGCCGGCCTGGCCAACAAGCTGCAGGTCGCCGCGCTGGAGCGCACCGATCGCCAGTGGAGCCCGCGCGCCGGCCTGATCTACCAGCCCAGCGCGACGACCAGCTGGTACGTTTCCGGCGCGCGCTCGTTCCAGCCGAAGTCCGACGACCTGCTATTCACCAAGGCATCGGAAACCAGTCTGGCACCGACCCAGTCGACCCAGTATGAAGTCGGCAACAAGAACGAGTTCCTCGACGGCCGTCTGGCGGTGAACGCCGCCCTCTACCACGTCGCCATGACCAACGTGGCGACCGCCGATCCGCTCAATGCCGGCCAGGTCATCCAGATCGGCGAGCAGGTCCATCGGGGCGTCGAAGTGGACGCCTCCGGCGAACTCGGCGGCGGCTGGCGCCTCTACGGCGGCGCCAGCCTGATCGACCCGCGCATCACCCGTTCCAACGACACGCCGGTCGGCAACCGGCCGGCCAACGTGCCGCGCCAGGCCGCCAACCTCTGGCTGAGCAAGCGCATCGCCGCCGGCTGGCGCGCCGGGCTCGGTGCCTATTACGTCGGCGAGCGCTTCGCCGGCGCCGACAACGCCGTGCGCCTGCCGGCCTACACCCGCCTCGATGCGGCGCTGTCGTACACGATCAAGGCCGTGGAACTGGCGCTCAACCTGCGCAACCTGACCGACCGGGTCTATTACGAGTCGGCCACCAGCAACGCCCAGATCGCCCCGGGAACCCCGCGCAGCGTCATGCTGACGGCGCGTCTCGGCTTCTGATCCGGTGTCCGGCGCTTCCGTAAACCGGCGCAATCCCGACCCGGGATTGCGTCCCGCGGCCACCGCCCGCGCCAATCCGCGCAAATGGCTGCGCCGCCTGCACGCCTGGTGCGGGCTGGCGCTGGCGGCGATGCTGCTGCTTTTTGCCGTCACCGGCTTCCTGCTCAACCACCGGGCGGTGCTGAAGATTCCCGCGCTCGAACGCCATGAGGTGCTGCAGGTGCTGCCGCTCGCGCAGCCGGTCGCCAGCCCGGCCGCCCTCGCCGCCCAACTCGCCGCCGGCCTCGGCGTCGAGGCGGCGGACCTCAAGGAGCGTGTCGAAGCGGCGCGCGAACTGGAATGGGAAGGCAAAACACTACGCCAGCCAGAGCGGTGGACCCTCTCCGCCGACACTCCCATGCGCTCGATCCGCATCGACTACTGGGCGGGCAGCCGCCAGGCCGAGGCGCGCCTTGCCCGTCCGAATCTCTGGCTGCATCTCGCGCGCCTGCACATGGCGATCGGCACCGGCCCGGCCTGGATACTGCTCTCCGACGCCGTGGCCATCGGCCTGGTTTTTCTGGGTCTTTCCGGCTTCTGGTTGTGGGGTCGCCTGCACGGCTCAGCACGCCGACTGGCGCTGTTCTCGGCCGGCGGCCTGAGCTTCGCCTTGCTCCTGGCCAGCCTCGCCGGCTGAACGGCCGGCCCCGATTGGCGCCGCCTGCCGGCTGTAAAAATTCTCAGCCGTCACGGTGGTTTGAAATAATTTGTAACAACAAGAAGCATTCTTGTTTATAATGCGAATCACTCGCATCTGCAGCCGCAAATCAACAGGGTGCCGCCGATCGACGCCATGCTCGTCCTGCCGATCATCTTCATGGTCACCGCGCCGCTGCTCACGCACGCGGTCAAGGTCGACCTGCCGAAAGCCGCATCAATGGCCAACCTGACCAAGCCGGACAACGGGCAGCTGGCGATCGATGCCGCCAGCCAGGTGCTCTGGAACGGCGAAGCGGTCAACACCGAGCAGTTCGCCGAGCGCCTGAAGGCCGCGCGCCAGGGTCTCGTCCGCATCGGCTTCGTCACCGACCCGACGACGCAGCGCTCGTACCAGCATTTGTTTTCATGGTGCTGACCGAACATCCATTTTCATTCAACACCCGGCAAGCCAGGCGATTCCTCCCAGCCAGCCACAGCCCACAGGAGCAACACATGTCTTTCCGGACAACGATCAAACCCATCACGCTCGCCGTATTCGGCGCCCTCGCCGCGCTTGGCGCAACCGGCATCGCGCACGCGGCGGAACAAACCCTGCCGCAGGTCACCGTGCAGGATCAGACCGAGCGCGCCGACGGCCCGGTCGATGGCTACCGCGCCACGCGGTCGGCCACGTTCACCCGAACCGATACGCCGCTCAAGGAAATTCCGGCTTCGCTCAGCATCGTGCCGGCTGCGCTGATCAAGGACCAGTCCATGCAGAGCATCGCCGACGTCCTGCGCTATGTTCCCGGAACCCAGGGCGCACAAGGCGAAGGCAACCGCGACCAGGTGGTGCTGCGCGGCATCAATACGACCGCCGATTTCTTTGTGGACGGCGTGCGCGACGACATGCAGATTTTCCGCGACCTCTACAATCTGGAACGGGTCGAGGTCCTCAAGGGCCCCGCCGGCATGACTTTCGGTCGCGGCGGCGCCGGCGGCGTGATCAACCGGGTCACCAAGAAGCCCGTATTTTCGCGTATCGGCGAGGCCAGCTTCAGCGTGAACAGCGACAGCCGGGCACGCACCAGCGTCGACCTCGGCAACAAGCTCAACGATTCTGCCGCCTGGCGCCTGAACGCGATGGCCGAAAGCGGCGGGAGTTTCCGCGATGGCGTCGACATGAAGCGTTATGCAGTGACCCCGACCGTCACCTTGCTGCTCTCACCAACCACCGCGCTGACCCTGGGCTTCGAGCACGCGCGCGACGAGCGCACCGCCGACCGGGGGGTTCCGTCGCGCAGCGGCTTGCCGTTCAGCACAGGGAATGGCACTTTCTTCGGTAACGCCAGCCAGAGCGAGGCGCGCTCGACGGTCAATGGCTTTTCGGCGGCACTCGAACACGACTTTGGCAACGGCATGCATCTCAAAAACAGCTTCCGGGCAACCCAGTACGACAAGTTCTACCAGAACGTTTATGCCAACGGCAGCGTGACCGACAGCGCTCTGGTGAAAATCGAGGCCTACAACAACACCGACGAACGCACCAACATCTTCAACCAGACCGATCTGACCACCCGCTTTTCCTCCGGCGGCTTTGAACATACGCTGCTGACCGGCCTTGAATTCGGCCGCCAGGACAGCAGCAGCGTCCGCCGCACGGGCTTCTTCAACAGCGCAACTTCGGTCAATGCATCAGCCGCTTCACCTTACGCCGTGGCAACCGCTTTCCGCCCGAGCGGAAGCAACGCCAACAACAGCGTCAAGGCCGACATTGCCGCTATCTATGTACAGGATCAGATCGCCCTCTCGAAAGAATGGAAGCTCCTCGCCGGTCTGCGCTACGACTACCTGAAGACGGCCCTCGACGACCGGCGCACACTCGTTGCGCCAACCGACCTGGCACGCACCGATAAAGCCCTCAGCCCGCGCCTGGGCCTGACCTGGTCGCCGACTGCGGCATCCACCTACTATGCCAGCTACAGCACGGCCTTCCTGCCATCCAGCGAGCAGTTGAGCCTGGCGAGCAATACGGCCGAACTCGGGCCGGAAAACGCGAAAAACTACGAACTCGGCGCACGCTGGGATCTGTTGCCGAAACTCACCCTCTCGGCAGCCGTCTTCCGTACCGATCGCAACGATGTCAAGGTGAATGACCCGATCAACGCCGGCGTCCTCATCATGACCGGCCAGCAGCGCACCGAAGGCGTCGAACTCAGCCTGCAAGGCGAAGTGGCGCGCAACTGGGATATCTTCGCGGGCTACGCCAACCTGGACGGTCGCATCACCCAGGGAACCAGCGTTCCGGCGGGTCGCAAACTCGGCCTGGTGCCGCAGAACGCCATCTCGGTCTGGAACAAGTTCACGCTGGGCGGCGGCTGGAGTACAGGTCTTGGCGTCATCCACCAGTCCGAGATCTACACGTCCACCAGCAACGCGGTGAAGCTGCCCGCCTTCACCCGCGCCGACGGTGCCGTTTTCTACAACTTTGCCGACAACAAGACCCGTCTTGCGCTCAACGTCGAGAACCTGTTCGACAAGAAGTATTACCCGACCGCGCACAACGACAACAACATCAGCC
>JBAQRB010000282.1:0-9534 GCA_049295655.1 Rhodocyclaceae bacterium | reverse complement strand
GTCGGTGACCTTATCGGCGACCTTGTCTGCCGGCTTTTCATCGCTCCTGGCAGCCGCCTTGACCGGCGGCGCTTCAGCCGGCCTGGCCGGAGGCGTTTCGGCCTTCACGGCAGCGGCGGCCTTTTCGACCGGCGGAGTGGCGGTGGCGGCCGGTTTGGCGGGCAGCACCTTGGGATTGAATGGCGTCTGATCCTGCCCCGGAATGTGGATCTGCACGTCCTGCACCTGTTGCCGGGGCTCTTCGTCCATGACCATCGGCAGCACGACGGCAGCCAGGCCGGCGAAGGCGACCGCGCCCACCAGACGGCGACGGGCCCGTTTTTTCAGTTGCAATTGCGCGTCGGAAGGTTCAGCCATCGGATCGTGTCGAAGTGTCGAAACAGGAATGCAGTCGCATTAGCGGCGCTTCTTTACGGCGCGCATCACCGCAGCGACCGTGTAGAACGAGCCAAAGGCGAGAATTCTATCATTTTCCCCTGCCAGCTTGGCGGCGCCCTCGAATGCCAGGGCTGGCGAATCGAAGCACTCGACCCGCCCGCCCAGCTTGCCGTCGGCGACGATGCCGGCCAGCCGCCCGGCCGGCGCACCGCGCGGCACGTCCAGACTGGCCAGCAGCCAGACGTCTACCTTGCCGGCAAGCGGCGCCAGCGCGCCGGCGATATCCTTGTCGCCGAGCATGCCGACCAGCGCGATCGTCTTCTCGAAAAAGCCCATGTCGGCGAGGTTATCGACGAGACCGGCGACCGCCTGCGGATTGTGCGCCACGTCGAGAACGATCGCCGGACGACCCGGCAGGACCTGGAAACGACCCGGCACCTCGAGCTCGAGCAGCCCGCGGCGGACGGCCTGCATCGATACCGGCAGGCGGCTCTTGAGCAGCTCGATGGCGGCCAGCACGACCGAGGCATTGCGCAGCTGATAGGCGCCGCGCAGCGCGGGGTTGGCCAGGCCGCCCCGGCGCAGCTGGTCGCGCCCCCAGAAGGTCCACTGCGTCTTGTCGCCGAAATAGCCGAAGTCGCGGCCGAGCAGCTGCAGATCGGCGCCGATGGCGTTCGCATGGTCGACCAACGATTGCGGCGGCGCCGGATCGGCGCAGATCGCCGGCTTGCCGGCACGATAGATGCCGGCCTTCTCGAAGCCGATCGCTTCGCGCGTATCGCCCAGCCAGTCCGTGTGGTCGAGCGCGATGCCGGTGACGATGGCGACGTCGGCATCATAGACATTGACCGCATCGAGCCGGCCGCCAAGGCCGACTTCGAGGATCAACAGATCGACCTCGCGTGCGGCAAAGACCTCCCACGCGGCCAGCGTGCCGAATTCGAAATAGGTCAGCGCCACGGGGTGCCCGCCATCGCCGGCGGCCTGTCTGGCCGTTTCGACCCGGGCGAAAGCGGCGCACAGCGTCGCGTCATCGACCGGCACGCCGTCGATGCGCACGCGCTCGCTGTACTCGAGCAGGTGCGGCGAGGTGTAACAGCCGACGCGATAGCCGGCGAAGGTGTAGATCGCCTCGAGGTAGGCGCAGGTCGACCCCTTGCCGTTGGTACCGCCGACGACGATCAGCGGGCAGCGCTGCACCTGCCCCAGCGCGGCCTTGACCTGGGCGACGCGCGCCAGCCCAAGCTCGATGCCGTCCTGCCCTTTCGGGTGCAATCCTTCGAGGTGCGCCAGCCAATGACTCAGTGAGGAGTAAAGAGTGAGGTGCGAGGAGTCAAATCCAACCCTCTCGCCTTCAGTCGACGTATCGCTTTTGTACTCCTTACTCTTCACTCCCGACTCCTCACTGCAGCAAAGGCAATTTTTGCAGCACGGCGAGCAGCTGTGCGACCTTGTCCTTCATTTCGCGGCGGTCGACGATCAGGTCGATGGCGCCTTTTTCGAGCAGGAACTCGGAACGCTGGAAGCCCTCGGGCAGCACTTCGCGCACGGTCTGTTCGATGACGCGCGGCCCGGCGAAACCGATCAGCGCGCCGGGCTCGGCGATCACCACGTCGCCGATGAAGGCGAAGGACGCAGAAACGCCGCCCATCGTCGGATCGGTCAGAATCGAGATGAAGGGCAGCTTCGCCTGCGAGAGCTTGGTCAGCGCCGCCGTCGTCTTGGCCATCTGCATCAGCGAAAAGAGGCCTTCCTGCATGCGTGCGCCGCCCGAAGCGCTGACGCAGATGAAGGGCATGCCCTGCTCGACCGCCAGCTGCACGCCGCGCACGAAGCGCTCGCCGAGCACCGAGCCCATCGAGCCGCCCATGAAGTTGAACTCGAAGGCGGCGACCACCACCGGCAGCGTCTTGATCGCCCCCTGCATGACGACCAGCGAGTCGGTCTCGCCGGTCGTTTCGGTCGCATCCTGCAGGCGCTCGGTGTAACGGCGGCTGTCCTTGAACTTCAGCGAATCGACCGGCAGGACCTCGGCGCCGATCTCGAAACGGCCCTCGGGGTCGAGCAGCAGGTTGATGCGCGCCCGGGAATTGAGGCGGTTATGGTGGCCGCATTTCGGACAGACGTTCAGATTGTTCTCGAGGTCGGTCGCGTAGAGCACCGCCTCGCACGACGGGCACTTGCTCCACAGCCCCTCGGGCAGCGTCGACTTGCGCGCGATGCCGGATTCGTTGCGCTTAATTTTCGGCGGCAGGAGTTTGTTCAGCCAGCTCATGACATTCCTTGGGCAGCGTTGCTTTTGGGCGCACTGGCCTGATCGATGCCGCACCGGATTTCGGCAACCAGCGCCAGAACATTTGCACAGGCTTGATCGGGGGGCGATTGCTCGATTTCCTCGATGATCCGGCTGCCGACGACGACCGCATCGGCGATCGCCGCGACGGCACCGGCGGTCGCCGCATCGCGGATGCCGAAACCGACGCCGACCGGCACGCCGGTGCGCGCACTGATCTCGGGAATGCGCGCCGCGACCGCAGCGACGTCGAGCGCCGCCGAACCGGTGACGCCCTTGATGGAAACGTAATAGACGTAGCCGCTGGCCAGTGCGCCGACCTGCGAGATGCGCGCATCGGTCGAGGTCGGTGCGAGCAGGAAGATCGGATCGAGCGCATTGGCGCGCATCGCCTGCGCAAACTCGACGCTTTCTTCCGGCGGGTAATCGACGACCAGCACGCCATCGACGCCCGCGTCGTAGGCGGCGGCGGCGAAGGTCTCGACGCCCATCGCCTCGATCGGGTTGGCATAGCCCATCAGGACGACCGGCGTTTCGTTGTCGTCGGCGCGGAAATTGGCGACCATGCCGAGCACCTTGCGCAGGCTGACGCCCTTCAGCAAGGCGCGCTCGGAAGCGCGCTGGATGGTCGGTCCGTCGGCCATCGGGTCGGAGAAGGGAACGCCGAGCTCGATGATGTCGGCGCCGGCTTCGACCAGCGTGTGCATCAGCGCAACGGTCAGCGACGGATCGGGATCGCCGGCGGTGATGAACGGGATCAGCGCCTTGCGGCCTTGCGCCTGCAGGCGCTCGAAAGTGGCTTGTATTTTTGACATGGTCAGAACTCGATCCCGGATTTTTCGGCGACGGTGTGCATATCCTTGTCACCGCGGCCGGAGAGGTTGACCAGCAGGATCTGGTCCTTCGCCAGGGTCGGCGCGAGCTTGGCGGCGTAGGCCAGGGCATGGCTCGATTCGAGCGCCGGGATGATCCCTTCGAGCCGACACAGGTTGTGGAAAGCGGCCAGCGCCTCGGCGTCGGTGATTCCGACGTATTCGGCACGGCCGGAATCCTTCAGCCAGGCGTGCTCGGGACCGACGCCGGGGTAGTCGAGACCGGCCGAGATCGAGTGCGTCTCGATGATCTGGCCGTTTTCGTCCTGCAGCAGGTAGGTGCGGTTGCCGTGCAGCACGCCGGGACGGCCGGCGGTCAGCGAGGCGGCGTGGCGACCCGTTTCGATTCCCTCGCCGGTCGCCTCGACGCCGATCAGGCGGACGCCTTCAAGCGGGATATAAGGATGGAAGATGCCCATCGCGTTCGATCCGCCGCCGACGCAGGCGATCACCGCATCGGGCTGGCGGCCGCACTGCTCCTGCATCTGGACGATCGCTTCCTTGCCGATCACGGTCTGGAAATCACGCACCATCATCGGATAGGGATGCGGACCGGCGACCGTGCCGATGATGTAGAAGGTGTTCGAGACGTTGGTCACCCAGTCGCGCATCGCTTCGTTCAGCGCATCCTTGAGCGTCTTCGAGCCGCTCTCGACCGGCACCACGGTCGCACCGAGCAGCTTCATGCGATAGACGTTGGCGGCCTGCCGCCTGACGTCCTCGGAACCCATATAGACGACGCATTCCATGCCGTAGCGCGCCGCCACGGTGGCCGTCGCGACGCCGTGCTGACCGGCGCCGGTTTCGGCGATGACGCGCTGCTTGCCCATGCGCCGGGCGAGCATCGCCTGCCCGATGCAGTTATTCACCTTGTGCGCGCCGGTATGGTTCAGGTCTTCGCGCTTGAGATAAATCTGCGCGCCACCGAGGATTTCGGACCAGCGTTTGGCGTGGTAGACCGGACTCGGCCGGCCGACGTAATGCTTGAGGTCGTACTCGAATTCGGCGACGAACTGCGGGTCGCGCTGTGCGATGGCGTAGGCTTCCTTGAGCTCGTCGAGCGCGGCGATCAGCGTCTCGGAAACGAAAACGCCGCCGTACGGACCAAAGTGGCCGCGGGCGTCGGGCAAATCGTAATGCGGTGCAACCATGAAATTCTCCTTGAGGCAGGGGCAACGAAACGCGAACGGACGGTCCGGAAAAGCACCGTCCGCCTCAGGTATGGTTGGCCAGATGGCGCCGCCAGCAATTGCGGCTGCGGCCGCCGGGGTTCTTGCGCATGCTTGTCCTATCCGCTTCCCGTCCTGCTTCAATCGATAGCCGTCAAGCCGGCCGCCCGGACGGCGGCCACGAAAGCCCGAATCTTGCCTGCATCCTTGATCCCCTTGGCCGCCTCGACGCCCGACGACACGTCAACCGCTGCCGGCCGCACGCGGCGCAGCGCATCGCCGACGTTGCCGGCATCGAGCCCGCCCGAGAGGACAATCGGCTTGCCAAAGCCCGGCGGCACCAGCGACCAGTCGAAAACCTTGCCGCCGCCCCCGTAGCCATCGACAAAGGCATCGAGCAGAATCGCCTGCGCCGAAGGGAAAGCAGCCGCGTATTGTATCAAATCCATCCCCGGCTTCACGCGGGCCGCCTTCATGTACGGCCGGTCGAACTGCCGGCAATAGGCTTCGTCCTCGTCGCCGTGGAACTGCAGCAGGTGAATCGGCAGCGCCGCGAGCGTTTCCCGCACCAGCGCCGGATCGGCATTGACGAACAGGCCGACGATGGTGACGAAAGGCGGAACGGCGCGCGCCAGCTGCGCAGCGGTCGGCAGATCGACGTGGCGCGGACTGGGCGGATAAAAGACGAGGCCGATCGCGTCGGCGCCGTAATCGATCGCCACCCGCAGGTCTTCAAGCCGGGTCAGGCCACAGATCTTGATGCGCGGACTTAGGTTCACGAATAACTCCCTGCTTGCGGAGCAAGCGAACCGGGCAGAAAATTCTCCACCCCGTCCGGCAAGCCCCAGTGCGCTTCATACTGGACGCCGACCAGGTAAAGACCGGCGGCGGCGAAAGTCGGCGCGGCCAGACGCCGGTCGGCTTCGCCGAGCAGCGTGGCGATCCAGCCCGGCGGATGCTTGCCCTGGCCGACATAAACCAGGCTGCCGACCAGATTGCGCACCATGTGGTGCAGAAAAGCGCTGGCCTCGAAATCGAAAACGACGAGATCGCCGATCCGGCGCACATCGGCCTGGCGCAGCGTCTTGATCGGTGAGCGGGCCTGACACTGCGCGGCGCGGAAGGCGGAAAAATCGTGCTCGCCGACCAGCAGTGCGGCGGCCTGCTGCATCGCCTCGACGTCGAGCGGCTGATGGTACCAGCCGGCGCGCCCGTGCCAGAGTCCCGGACGCTGCGGCCGGTTGAGCAGAAGATAGCGATAGCGCCGGCCATGCGCCGAAAAGCGGGCGTGAAAGTCGTCGGCGACCGGCTGCACCCAGCGCACCGCCACCGACGGCGGCAGGAAAGTATTCACCCCTCGCCCCCAGGCAGTCAGCGGTCGCTCCAGCGAGGTATCGAAGTGGACGACCTGCCCTGTGCCGTGCACGCCGGCGTCGGTCCGTCCGGCGCAGACGACATCGAGCGGAACGCCGGCGATCCGGCGCATCGCGGCTTCCAGCGCGTCCTGCACCGTACCGCCGCCGGGCTGCGTCTGCCAGCCGTGAAAGGCACTGCCGTCGTATTCGATCCCCAGGGCGATCCGCATCGGCTCCACCTAGCTCAAGCAACAGGCCGTGAACGCAGAAATTCCGGCGATCACGGCAAGATAATCATTGACGCGCAGCGGGCGGCTATCGATCTCGACAAACTGGGTGATCTCGCCGGCAGCCGGTGCCGGCGGATCGAGCAGGATGCGCCAGTCACGGGGCTGGGGCAGCGTTTCGACGTAGTGCAGGACCAGCATCAGACGAACGACCGCCCGGTCCGAATCCAGCCCCAAACGCCGCAACGGACTGAGCAATTGACGGGTACCGGCCAGGAGTTCCGGCAAGGGAATGCTTTCAAGAAAGGCGGCGACCGCCAGCAGGACGAGCAGCAGTCGCCCCATGTGCAGCCAGGCCTCGTGCAGGCCTTCGTGGGTCGGCATCGCGCGGCCCGCCGCCAGGGGCTCGCCGGCCACGCCCCAGGCGAAAACGACGAACAGCGATAGGATCAGCCAGCGGCTACGCCAGACCAGCCTTGCGCCACGCCGCAAGGCGGCCCGCCCGAGCAGCGGCAGACCGGCGAATGCGGCAACCAGCAACCCGCCCTCGAGGCACTGGATCGCCAGGAGAAGCAGTAACCAGAGCGCAATACGGGCGGTCGGATGCAAAACGAATCCCGGCATGGATGTCCCGATGGTGCGGATAAAAGCACCCAAAAAGAAAAAGGCCGTAACCCCTGCGGAGCTACGGCCGATATTTTACGTGCGTTTTAAGCTGGCTTCGTCTTATCCGCCGATTTTGTCGAGAATGACCTGCGCTTTTTCCTTTTGCGTGGCGTCGCCTTCGATCAGGACTTCCAGCAACAACTCGCGGGCGCCTTCAAGATCGCCCATCTCTTCGTAAGCCTTGGCAAGATCGAGCTTGGTTGCCACTTCCTCCCTCAGGGCGGCATCGACTTCGGGCGCCGGTTCAAAATCGGACTCGAACCCGGCATCCAGATCGGAGGCGAACGGCAGACGGGCCTCCACCGCCGCCTCGGTGACCGGCGGAAGATCATCGATGCGGAAATCGTCCTCCAGGCTCGGCTCGAACGCCGGCAGGGGAAGCTCATCCGGCACGGTCGCTTCCGGCAGGCTGACCGGCGGCAGTTCATCGGCCAGATCGAGGCTGATCGCCGACATGTCGAATGCCGGTTGCGGTGCCGGCGGGCTGCGATCGACCGATTCAACCGATTCGGGCAGATCGATATCGAACTCCAGCGCAGCGCTATCGGCCGGCGCGAGATCGGCCAGACCCACCGAAACTTCTTCGGCAGGCAGTTCAGGTTCAGGCTCAGCCACCGGCGCGGGAGCGGGGGTTTCTTCAAAATTGATATCGAAGCCGAAGTCGATGTCTTCGGCCGGCGCTGCGACAGCGGGTGCCAGCGCGACGGGGACCGCCGGTTCGGCAGCGGTTTCCGGCAACTCGAAATCGAGGTCGAATGCCGCCATGTCGGACAGTGCAGCCGGCTCAACGACCTCGGCCGGGGCCTGCAATGGCGCCTCCTGCGGCGCCTCGGCCGGCTCCGGCGAAGCGCCCAGATCGAAATCAAAATCAAGCGCACCGGTATCGACCGCAGTTTCCGGCAGGACGGGCTCGCTGCCGACCTCTTCCGGCTGCTCTGCCGCCGGCGGAGCGACATGCGTTTCGTACGGACCGAGGTCGAAATCCAGACTCATCAGTTCGGACGGGGCGGCAGGCTCCGGAACGGCAGCCGTCTCAGGTGCCGGAATCGGCGCCAGATCGGCCAGATCGTCAGGCTCGGGGAATGTCTCGGTCTCGGTCTCGGGCTCCGGAACGACACTTTCCATGCTCTGCGCCGGAATGATCATCGTTGCATCGGCGTCGAAAGGCGCCGGTTCCGCGGTCGGCTCCGCCGCACCACCGTATAGCGGATTCGTCGGATCCAGCCGGAGGCCCATGGCGGCGGCCTTTTCCCACTCGGCGCCAACGCCGCCCAACTCGTTGTACAACTCGGCGGCCAGCAATTCAAACGCCTTCGGATTCTTGCGGTTGGCGTAAATCTCGAGCAGTTTCAGATGGATTGCGTAACGACGGGGGTCCTTCTGTTTCGCTTCGAGCAGGATTTCCTCGGCCTGCGTATCACGGCCATAGGCAATGTAGACGTCGGCTTCGGCCACCGGATCGACTTCATCCGTATCGATGCTGCCCGGCCCGGCCTGGCTGAAATCGGTATGCTCGACCGAACGCGACGAGGCTTCGACGCTCTGACCAACGGTGCTGCCGAAAACCGCGTTGTCCGCAGCGTCATCGACCTGCGTGGCAGAAGGGTGGCCCAAGGCCGCCTTTTTCTCGTCCTGACGCTGACGGCGACGCTTGTAAAGGAACAGACCGCCAAGCAGCGCCAGGATACTGGCTGCGGCATCCTGCAATGCCGAGGGGTCGTCAAGCAAGCGACTCACAAAGCCCGGCTCTTCGAACGGCGGCGGGGGAGGCGGTACCGGCCTGGGCTTCGGCTGCGGCATTTCGTCGGGCTTAGGCTCGGGCTTCGGCTCGTGCTTGGTCTCCTCGGGCTTGGCGGCAACCGGCTCGGCTGGCGCTGGCTCGGCGGGTTTTTCCGCCGCCTTTTCGGCAACGGCAGGCGCAACGACCGCTTGCGCTGCGGGTTTGGCTGCCTCGGGCTTCGCGGCTTCAGCCGGCGCGGCCTCCTTGCTGCCGGCCTGCTTTTGCAACTCGGCCAGATTGCGGCTCTTCAGATCGATGAGTTTCTGCAACTCGACAACGTTTTTTTCCAGGCTGGCCAGACGATCACCGGCCTCCTTGAGCGCCTTCTCCTTGGCGACGAGATCCTCTTCCGTCGACTTGGCCGCAGCTCCGGCCTTGCCGGGCGCTACGTCGGCCTTCGAGATCCTGACCTGATCCTTGGCTTCGGCGACAGCGTCGGCCTTGTCCTCGACCTTGGCGGCAATCCGGCCGGCCGATTCCTGCTTTGCAACGTCTTCCTTGGCCGACGACTGCGCGGCAATGCCGGCAAGCTTGCGGCGATAAGCGTTCCAGTCGCCCGACTGGGCAATGACGATCTTCCTTGCCTCGCCCTCGGAAACGGCCTCGAGCGCCGATGGCTCGGGCATCGAGAGTATCTTGCCGGTTCTCAGGCGGTTCATGTTGCCGCCGTCAAAAGCGTCCTGATTGGCGCGCAGCAGGCCAACCAGCATCTGCTCGAGAGAAACGCCTTCCGGTTTCAGCTCGCTGGCAATCTTGTTCAGCGTATCGCCGCGTTTCACTTCACGGCCTTCGGC
>JBAQRB010000281.1:0-18774 GCA_049295655.1 Rhodocyclaceae bacterium | reverse complement strand
GCCCGGCAGCACCCAGCAGCAGCAGGGTGACGACGGCACCGTAACGGTGCAACAGATTCAGCGCGGCGCCTCCCGCATCGCCCGGCAAAGCGGCCCCCGTCAGCCTGAGCAAGGGATTGAAGGCTGCCCAACCGTCGACCGAAGGCCACCAGAGACCAGCGCAATTCGGTAGCGAGGCACAGGAAACGGCCGCGTAGCTGGCGCCGATCCACGCCCCCAGAAGCACCGTCACCGACAATGCCGCCAAGCCAAAGCGCAGCAGAACACCTTGCGCCACGGCGCGCGACAGCGCCGGCCCGGTTGCCAGCACCACGCGCCACGACAGGGTGACCAGCCCGAAGCCGCCGACGATATTCAGAAAACCGACCAGCGCGATGCGCTGATCCGCACTCCAGATGCCCAGCGCCGAAAGCAGCAGCATCAGGACCAGGAGCATGGTGGCGTAACGGGCTGTGGGCTGGATCGGGAACGGGCGCCGGCATTGCCAGATGAGAAAGCCGGCCAGCAACAGGGCGCACGTGGCAACCAGCCGATGCAGCAAGCGGGCAATCCCGAAAGCCGGCGGCTGCGGCTCACTGCCCAACAGACGGCCGTAGCACGCCGGCCAGTCGGTGCAGCCAAGACCCGCGCCATCGAGGCGCAGATACGCGCTCACGACGACGACGAGCAGAGAAAGCAGCGAAAGCAGCAATGCGGCTGCCCTGATTTTTTTCAAACGGGCGGCATCAGCCGGCATCAAAGAGCGGCCTCCGAACGGCGCACCACGCGCAACTCATGGTTGAGCCAGAGCAGAATGCCGAAAACGACCATCGAACCGCCCTGGTGCGCGGCACCAAAGCCCACCGGAACGGCCAGAAGGAGGGTGGTGATGCCGAGCGCGATCTGCACGGCGAGCGCCAGTAGCAAAAGGCTCGCCACCTGACGTGCCCGAGCCGAGACATCGGCCGCGCGGACCTTCAGGCAGAACCACGGCACCAGGAATGCCAGCAACCAGGCTCCCAGCCGATGATCGAACTGGACCAGCGCCATGTTATTGAAGAAGTTCAGATACCACGGCTCGATGATGAAGCTCTCGGGCGGCAGCAGATAACCGTCCATCAGCGGGAAGGTGTTGTAAGCCTTGCCGGCGCGAATCCCCGCGACGAAACCACCGGTCACGACCATATAGGCGACGAGCAACGCCAGCCAGACGCCCGCCCGCTGCAGTTTTTTCAGCACCGCATCGCTTGTTTCACGAGCACGCTCGCGCCAGAGCCCGAGCGCCACCCAGGTGATCGAAATGAAGATCAGGAAGGCCAGCGACAGATGCGCCGTCAATCGATACTGGCTGACCCGGGGATCGTCCACCAGGCCGCTCTTGACCATGTACCAGCCCATCGCCCCCTGCAAGCCGCCCAGCACGAAAATGCCCAAAAGCTTGGGAACCAGAGGCCGGTCCAGTTTTCGCCGCAGCAGGAACCAGGCAAACGGCAGGAAAAAGATGACGCCGACCAGCCGCCCCAGCACCCGATGCAGATATTCCCAGAAGAAAATCCCCTTGAACTCGTCAAGCGACATCCGGTGATTCACCTTCTGATACTCGGGAGTCTGCTTGTACTTGTCGAAAGTCTCGTCCCACTCCGCCTGGTTGAGCGGCGGGATAACGCCGACAAGGGGCTTCCATTCGACGATGGACAAGCCTGAATGCGTCAGACGCGTGACACCACCCACGACGAGGATGGCAAACACCGTCAAGCTGCAAATGAAAAGCCAAAGCGCGATCTGTCGGCGGCCCTGCATATACATAAAGACATTCCTGAGGAGATTTGAGCGGGTTATCGGGGAGCGGGTGATTTTTTCGCCGCCGATTATATGCGACAATAGCGCCCCCTTGCCTCAATGTCGCGCGCGTGTAACGGCGCGTGACGACGTGTGACAGATTGTCGCATATCTTGATTTAGATCATATATCCTAGCGACCTCCGCCACTAACCTTCAGGGCATTGCGTCCAATTGTTTTGTTTTTTTGGTTTTGAGCAATTAACCGTGCGCCACGCGCGCCAATGATGGAGGGTAGAAACATGGCCAATAACGACGACGACATTCCGTTCATGCAAAAGCTGCTGGATAACCACTTCCTGCTGCTGTTCATCGGTGTGGCGTCCCCGGGAGTTATCTACATACTGTGGGGCATCATCGACATCATGAATGTGCCGCTCGCCAAGTAATTAATTCAGTCTTATCAGGGAGAATCAAATGAGTGCAATTCTGCCGCCGTCAAACCGGCTTTGGTGGAAAGAATCTATCGCCGCGGTCGAATGGGCGTGGATCGGTATCGCTTTTGTCTGGGGCATGATCATGTTCGGCATGATGCTCTACTGGCATATCTACGGTAAGCAGAACCTTTCGAACGAGGCCTACAAGACCACGCCGGAAATGTTTGCCGCCAAGGCCGAGAAATTCATCGCTGAAAACACCATCCGCACCGAAACCGACCAGCAAATCCCGGTCGTCAAGGTTCCGGCCGGTGGCGATGGCTACCTGATCGCCCGCCTGTGGAACTGGTATCCGATCCTGGAGCTGGAAGCTGGCAAGGAATACAAAATCCACCTTTCCTCGATGGACTACCTGCACGGCTTCTCGCTGCAACCAGTCAATATCAACATCGAGGTCATCCCCGGCTATGAGCATGTGGTCAAGATGACACCGACCAAAGCGGGCACCTACGCCATCGTCTGTAACGAATACTGCGGCATCGGCCACCACTCGATGCTTGGCCGTATTTACGTGAAATAAGGGGAGTACATAGATGGCAACTACTTACCGTACCTGCCCGATTTCCGGGCTGCAATTTGAAAACCACGCCGAAAAGCTGATGCGCTGGAACGCTGTTGCTGGCGTTCTCTGGCTGCTGGTTGGCGGCATCACCGCACTGATGGTCATTCTCACCCGCTGGCCGGCGATCAAGCTGCTGCCGGCTGACCAGTTCTACATGATCCTGACCGCCCACGGCATCGACATGCTGATCCTGTGGATCCTGTTCTTCGAAATGGCTGTTCTCTACTTTGCCTCATCAACGCTGTTGCGATGCCGGCTGGCCACACCCAAAGTGGCTTGGCTAGGCTTCTGGTTGATGGTCATCGGCGGCATCGTCACCAACGTCGCCATCTTCCAGGGCGAATCGAGCGTGATGTTCACCTCGTACGTTCCGATGCAGGCAGCACCGCACTTCTACCTCGGCATCATCCTGGTTGCGGTTGGCGCGCTGCTCGGCACCGCCGTGTTCTTCGGCACGCTGGTTGTTGCCAAGAAAGACAAGACCTACACCGGCTCGCTGCCGCTGGTCGTTTTCGGCGCACTGACGGCTGCCATCATCGCCGTCTTCACGATCCTCGCCGGCGCCGGCATCCTGATCCCGACCTTCCTCTGGTCCGTAGGCCTGATCAAGGAAATCGACGCACAACTGTACCGCATGGTCTGGTGGGCACTCGGTCACTCGTCGCAACAGATCAACGTTGCCGCTCACGTCTCGATCTGGTATCTGACCGCTGCTGTCATCTTCGGTGCCAAGCCGCTGTCTGAAAAAGTATCGCGTGGCGCGTTCCTGCTCTACATCCTCTTCCTGCAACTGGCCAGCGCGCACCATCTGCTGTCCGACCCGGGCATGAGCGCCGAGTGGAAGGTTCTGAACACCTCCTACTTCATGTACTTCGCTGTGATGGCCTCGATGATTCACGGCTTCACGGTTCCTGGCTGTATCGAAGCCGCACAACGCAAGAAGGGCTACACGAACGGCCTGTTCGAGTGGCTGCGCAAGGCACCGTGGGGCAACCCGGTGTTCTCCGGCATGTTCATCTCGCTGGTCAGCTTCGGTTTCCTCGGCGGCATCTCCGGCGTTGTTCTCGGTACAGAACAGATCAACATGCTGATGCACAACACCTTCTACGTTCCGGGTCACTTCCACACCACCGTGGTGACCGGCACGACGCTGGCGTTCATGTCGATCACCTACCTGCTGGTTCCGGTGCTCTTCCGTCGCGAAATGATCCTGCCGAAGCTGTGCCAGATCCAGCCGTACCTGTTCGGTATCGGCATGTCGATCCTCGGCCTCGTGATGATGGGCGCCGGTACGCTGGGCGTTTCCCGCCGTCACTGGGACATGGCCTTCTCGGGCGCACCGTTCCAGTATGAGTGGCCGGGTGCTGCTTACCTGATGATGGGTCTGACCGGCATCTTCGGCGTGATCTCGGTTATCGGTGGCGCACTGTGGATCGTTCTGGTCGTCGGCTCGCTGCTGTTCGGCAAGAAGCTTGAAGGCGGCAGCGTCTCCGACAAGCCGACCCCGATTCCGGACAACACGATGGCTACCGCGGCATCGCATTCGGGCAGCGAAGAACACGTCGGCGTTCCGGGCACCGTGGTTCTGGCCCTGCTGCTGCTGGCTTGTTTTGTCCTCTACTACTTCGTAAACTGGAAATATCTGTCCGAAGTCTGGTTGCTGAGCTAATCTGGCACTCTTCCCCGCGCTTCGGCGTGGGGACCTGCCTCAATCGGGCTTGCGCTGAAAAGCACAGGCCCGATTCAAGCAGGTTTCACCTTGATGCAATTTACTTGAGCACGACGCCCCGACACTTATGCAATCCACACTCCCGCCCAGCAACGCTTCCGGCCTGCCCTTCCGCGCCGTTATGTGCCTGTTCAAGCTACGCATTGGCGTTGTGATCACATTTACCGCGCTGGCTGGCCTTGCCGTGAGTTCCGGCCCCAGCCTGAGCCTGACGCAACTGATCGTACTGACCCTCTCCGTTCTGGTTTCATCGGCCAGCGCAGGCGCCTTCAACCAGTATTACGAGCACGACCTCGACCCGCTGATGGCGCGTACCAAGACACGTCCGTTCGTCACCGGCGAACTCAAGCACGGCCCGCTCTGGCTCGTCGTGATTGGCGCGCTGACCGTGCTGTCGGTCGGTTCGGCCTGGATTGCGCTCAACGCGTGGTCGGCGCTGTTCGTTTTCCTCGGCGCCTTCTTTTACGCCGTCGTCTACACCGTCTGGCTGAAGCGTCGCACTTGGCTCAACATCGTTTTCGGCGGACTGGCCGGCAGCTGGGCGGTCCTGGCCGGTGCCACCGCCGCCGATCCGCAGGTTGGTGCGGTGCCGCTGGCGCTGGCCTTTGTCCTCTTCCTGTGGACTCCGCCGCACTTCTGGAGCCTGGCCATCGCCTTCCGTGGCGACTACGCCGCAGCTGGCGTTCCGATGCTGCCGGTGGTCGTTGGCGACAAGCGCGCTGCAAAAACCATCTTCATCAGCACGCTCGCACTGGTCGCTGCATCCTTCCTGCCGCTGGCCTTCGGCCTCGGCATGATCTACGGCGCGGGCGCCGCAGCTGGCGGCTTCCTGTTCATTCAGAAGGCTTGGCGCCTGTTCCAGGACCCGAACAAGAAGACTGCGATGATCTGCTTCCACGCCTCGTTGATCCAGCTGACGCTGGTTCTGCTGGCAGCCATCATCGACGCCCGGTTCTGAAACCGCGACTTTCGGTGACTTCTTCGTTTTTACGCGCCGCGCTCCTCGCGGCCTTTGTCCTTGCCGCCAACGCCCTGCTTGCCGCCGACGCAACGACCGAGAAGCCCAAGCTTACCGCCCGCCCGCAGGGACTCAACACCGACATTGCGCTGAGCACGCTCGACGAGAAGACCGCCTTCGAGCGCTCGCAAAGCGCGATTGGCCAGCCGGTTGGCGACTTCGTTTTGCTCGATCGGGAAGGACGGCCGGTCGAGCTGTCGCGCTACCGCGGCAAACCGCTGCTCGTCAATTTTATCTACACGGCCTGCTTCCAGGTCTGCCCGACGACAACCCGCAACCTGCAGTCGGCGATCAGGGATACGGTGGCCGTACTCGGCGCCGAGCGTTTCAACGTGATCAGCATCGGCTTCAACCAGCCGTTCGACTCCCCCCCTGCCCTCAAGAACTTTGCCGTGCAGTACGGTATCAGCCTCCCGAACTGGGAGTTCCTGAGTCCCTCTCCGGCAATTCTTGACGACCTGACGCGCAACTTCGGCTTCAGCTATGTCGCCACTGCGGCAGGATTCGACCACCTCAACCAGATCACCATGGTCGATGCCGAGGGCAAGATTTTTCGGCAGGTTTATGGCGAGAAATTCACGGCGAAGGATCTCGCCGAGCCGCTCAAGTCCATGATTGCCGGCGCCGCCATCCCGCCGCAGACCGGCACCCTGAAGGAAATCATGGAACGGGTCAGGATTCTCTGCTCCGTCTATGACCCGGTCGCCGGACGATACCGGACCAACTACTCCGCCTACTTCATGATCGCCGGATTCGGCACATTTCTGATTTTCATGATTTACCTTTCCTACAACGTCTGGACCAACCGCCGGCGGCGCGAAAAGCCCGCCGCCTGACTCTCGGCGACGCGTTTGGCATTAACAGAAAATCCTGGAAATTAGCGTCTGAATGCAGTACCAGCCAAAAATAACCCTTTGGCAACAATGGCATTCAGGCCCCGGCAGCAATATCCGACAATTTTTGTCGGAATTGATATGCGTCAAGCGGACCGCTCACGCGCATACATATAATCAATCCCTGATGCTTTGCCAGACCAACGCCAGACCAATGCTTCCCGGACACCCCAAGTGAGTTTGCACGCTTTTCTGCGCGACAACACGCAAACCCTGTTTCAGCGCATCGAAGAAGCTTTCGATACGCCATTCGGGGGGAGCGGCAACCCGCTGCGCCACCTCGGCGCGCTGGGTCTCTACCTGCTCTGGATTGTCGTGGCGAGCGGCCTCTACCTATTCACCGTACTCGACATCAGTATCGTCGGCGTCTACGACTCGATCGAGTACCAGACCCGTGAGCTCTGGTATCTCGGCGGCATCATGCGCAGCCTGCACCGCTATGCCTCCGACGCTTTCATCCTGATCATGACGCTGCACCTGGTGCGCGAATGGGCCTACGGCCGCTACCACGGATTCCGTTTTTACTCATGGATCACGGGCGTCCCGCTGATCTGGTTCGTCTACGTCTCGGGCATCGGCGGCTACTGGATCGTCTGGGATCAACTGGCGCAGTTCTCGGCCACATCGACCGCCGAACTGCTCGACTGGCTGCCGATTTTCAGCGAGCCCGCCGCACGCAATTTTCTTGCGCCATATTCGATCAACGACCGTTTCTTCGCCATGCTGGTGTTCATCCACATCGGCGTCCCCCTCCTGCTGATCCTCGGCCTGTGGGCGCACGTGCACCGCATCAGTCGCGTCGACTACCTGCCATCGCGCTCCGCGATGCTGGCAACCCTGAGCACGCTCGTGCTGCTCGCACTGATCAAGCCCGCACTCAGCGACGCGCCGGCCAATCTCGCACTCAGCCCGACCGAACTGCGTCTCGACTGGTTCATCCTGTTCATCCATCCGCTGACCGCCCTCAGCTCGCCTGCCGTCATCTGGGCGCTGCTCTTCACCACAACCGCGCTGCTCTTCATCCTGCCCTTCCTGCCCCATGCCAAGCGCGCGGCCGTTGCCGTCGTCGATCCCCCGAATTGCACCGGTTGCAACCGCTGCCTGTTGGATTGCCCCTATGCAGCGATCACGATGGAAGCCCATCCGATCCGACCCGGTTACAAGATCGCCATCGTAGACCCCGAACTGTGTGCCGGTTGCGGCATCTGCGCCGGTTCGTGCCCCTCATCGACCCCATTCCGCCGTCAGGACACCCTGGTGACCGGCATCGACATGCCGCAGCTCCCGGTGAATACACTGCGCCAGCAGCTTGAGGAAGCGCTGGTGCGGCTGAGCGGGCGCACCCGGATCGTCGTCTTCGCCTGCCAGCGCGGCGCCGACGCCAGAGCACTGGCGGCAGCCGATACGGCGGTGATCGACCTGATCTGTACCGGGCAGCTGCCCCCCGCGTTCGTCGAATACGCGCTGCGCGGCGGCGCCGACGGCGTGATCCTGACCGGCTGTCGTGAAGGCGGCTGCGACTTCCGGCTCGGCGACCGCTGGGCCAACGAACGGCTGAGCGGGCAGCGCGAACCGCGGCTGCGCAGCAAGGTGCCGCTGAACCGGCTGCAGCTGGTTTTTGCCTCAGCGAACGACAACGAAATACTGGCCAAGGCCTTGATTGAATTCAGAAGCCGAATCGAAGCAGACACGGTTTCCGACAACCCATTGCAACCCTACCTCCGGAGAACATCTCATCATGCTTAAACCCACCGCCATTGTCGGCCAGGTGATCCTCTACGGCGCGTTTGCGGCGTTTGTCGGATATTTCGCCACCTCGCCAACCTACAAACAGATTCCCGACGACGTCGCACTGATCAAGCTGTCGATCAGCCACCTCGGCGACCGGGAATGCCGTAAACGCACGCCGGAAGAACTGCAAAAGCTGCCGCCCAACATGCGCGCACCGATGCAGTGCCCGCGCGAACGCTCGGACATCAACCTGGAAGTCGATCTCGACGGCCAGCCGGCTTTCCGCACCGTGATGCACCCGACCGGCCTCTACAAGGATGGCGTATCGACGGTCTACAAGCGCTTCGAAGTCAAAGCCGGCAAGCACCAGCTGGCGGTCAGGATGAACGACAACCTGGTCAAGCCGGGCTTCAATTTCGTCAAGGAAGAAGAAATCACGCTCAAGCCAGCGCAGGTAATGGTCATCGACTTCAACCCGGACAAGGGCGGCCTCTTTTTCAAATAACGCCTACGGTCAGCTAATCGGCAGCACGACTCGGCTCTCCCTATTTTCCTGAGCGGACACAAAAAATGGTCAAACTTCTCCAAACCATCATGCGCTGGTTCTTCATGCGCATCGAAAACGTTTTCAACATCGCCTTCGGCGACAAACTGAACCCCTTCTATCACCTCGGAACGATCAGCTTCTGGCAGTTCTGGCTGCTCGTCGGCACCGGCCTCTATCTCTATGCCTTTGCCGAAACCGGGATCGATCACGCCTACGAGTCGGTCGAGCACATCACGCACAACCAGTGGTGGGCCGGCGGCATCCTGCGCAGCATCCACCGCTACGCCACCGACGGCATGATCCTGACCATGATGCTGCACCTGCTGCGGCACTTCGCCTACGACCGCTACCGCGGCTTCCGCGCCTTCTCGTGGCTGACCGGCGTTGCCCTGATCTGGCTGGTGTACATCGCCGGGGTCAACGGCTTCATGCTGGTCTGGGACAAACTGGCGCAATTCGTCGTGATCGCCACGGCCGAGTGGTTCGACGTGCTGCCGATGTTCAACGGCACGCTGATCCGCAACTTCCTCTATCTGGAAAGCGTCAATAGCCGCCTGTTCACGCTGCTCGCCTTCGTTCACATCGGCGCACCGCTGATCGTCGTCTTCATCATGTGGATCCACGTGCAGCGCGTGCCGCGCGCCCACATCAACCCGCCGCGCGCCATCGCCATCGCCGTTACCCTGATGTTTGTCGTGCTGTCGCTGGTCAAACCGATCCTCAGCCAGGGGGGGCAGGCCGACATGTCGGTGGTGCCGACCAACATTGCCTTCGACTGGTTCGAACTGCCGGTGCTGGCGCTGGTTTACGTGACCAACCCGATGCACCTGTGGTTCTGGATTCTCGGCATCACCGCCGTGCTCTTCCTCGCCCCGTGGCTGCCGCCGAAAAAGCGTGGCGCGGTCAAGGAAGAAACCAACATCACCTTCCACCCCGACCACAAGACGGTCACGGCCCGCTTTGGCGAAACGCTGCTTGACGCCGGCCTGCGCCAGGACATCAACCTGCCCTATGAATGCCGTAACGGCGGCTGCGGCATGTGCAAATGCACGGTACTGGCCGGCAAGGTCGATCCTGGCCTCTACCAGCCCAACGCGCTGTCGGCCGAAGAGCTGGCGCAAGGCAAGGTGCTTTCATGCTGCGCCACCGCGCTCGACGATGTGGAAATCGAATACGACGCCAGCGCCGTGGTGAAGACAATCAAGGAATACAGCGCCCGCGTCGTCAAGATGGAGAGGCTCACCTACGACGTGATGCGCGTCCTGCTCAAGCTGCCGGAAGGCCAGCAGATCCCGTTCAAGGCCGGACAGTACGTCAACATCATTCTCGACGATGGTCAGCGCCGTGCCTTCTCGTTCGCCAACCCGCCGCACGAGGCCGAGTTCGTCGAACTGCAGATCCGTCTGGTGCAGGGCGGCCGCTTCACCACCCATGTCTTCGAGGCGATGAAGGAAGGCGACAAAGTCCGCTTCGAAGGCCCGATCGGCGATTTCTCGCTGCGTGAATCGGAGCGTCCGATCGTCTTCGTCGCCGGCGCGACGGGCTTCGCCCCGGTCAAGAGCATGGTCGAGGATGCCTTCAAGCACGGCATCAAGCGCGAAATCCACCTTTACTGGGGCGTCAAGCAGCTGAAGGACCTCTACCTGCCGGAACTGCCGCAAGTCTGGGCGCGCGAGCATGCCGACTTCCACTTCATCCCGGTCCTCTCCGACCCTGCACCGGAAGATGCATGGACCGGCCGCACGGGGCTCGTCCACGAAGCCATCCTGGCCGACTTCCCCGAGCTCAGGGGACACGAAATCTATGCCTGCGGTTCGGTACGCATGGTTGAGGCGATCTTCCCCTTCCTCAAGGAGCGCGGCGCGGAAGACAGCGCCTGCTTCTCGGATGCCTTCACCGTGTCGGCTCGCTCGATGGCCTTCCAGCCCAAGCAGAAGTAAGGATCAGGAAAGGTGCCCCGCGGGGCACAAAAAAAGCCGCCTCGCTGAACAGCGAGGCGGCTTTTTTATCGCCGCTACCTTTGCGACGGCACCAACGGTGGCGATCTGCTACTTGCCGATCACCCGGCGCAGAACCTGTTCCAGCGCCGCTTCGTCCATCCGGCCCAGACGGGTCGTCTCGACGCGCCCATCCGGGCGAATCACCACCGTATAGGGCAAGCCCTTGACCTGCAGGCCGGGCGTCGTACTACCCGCAGCAGCAGCCAGCAAGGGGTATGAAACCGGCGTCGCCCTGGCAAAATCCCGCATCTTCTCGACATCGTCGAGCCCGATCCCGACGAACTGCACGCCCCACGCGCTGTAATGGCTGTTCAGGCGCGAAAAGGCCGGCATCTCATCGACGCACGGCTTGCACCAGCTGGCCCAGTAGTTGAGCACCAGAATTTTCCCGCGCCACTGCGCCAGGGGCTGCGGACGACCGTCGAGGTCCGGCAGGGTCAGCGCCAGCACGGCGTCCGCCGCGGCCTGGGCGGCCTCGGGCGTCTGTTGCAGCGAAGAAGCCAGGCCAGTCGGCGGACTCTCGGGTTCAAGGCTGGCATGATTGAACAGGCGGTAGCCGAGCAGGCCGACCGTCAGCAGCGATGCCACGCCGGCCGCGATGGCCACGCGCAATGCGGTTTCCTGTTTCATGAGGCTTTACGCGCCGACATGGCCTTCAGGCAGATCAGAACGAACATCAGGCCGCCGATCACGGCAATCAATCCGCCCAGCCCCATCATGCCCATGCCCATTTTCTGCGGCAGGCTGACCAGCGCCTGCTCGGCCCCGGCCACCTTGCGCTGCACGCCATAGCCGCCCGACCACGCCAGTCCGAGCACGTGGATCAGCTGACCGCCACCGTAAACGTAGGGCTGCCAGAGCGCCATGCGACCTTCGGGCTTGCCGAAGCCGAGCCGTGGCAGCAGGACGTAGGCCAACCCCATGAAGGCCAGCGTCACGCCAACTGTCGAGCCGTGATAGTGCGCCGGGATGACGACGTTGGCGCCCTGGATCAGGTAACCGAGCACACCACCGAGCGCGAACAGGGCGAACGAAGCGATGAAGGCCGACTTGGCCGGTGCGGCGGGCACCCCGCGCACACCCCACAGCGACAAGGCACCGGCCAGGATCAGCGGCCCCATGTAGGGGTGGCCCCACTTCATCAGCTTGGCAAAAAGTTCCATATGCGGCAGCGAACCCGGCGGCACCGTCAGATAAATCAGCGGCACCACGAGCAGCGGCAGCGAAGCGACGAAAAACAGCGCGGCCAGCGCGCGTGGCGAAGCAACCGGCGGCTTTTCAAGATGCGTCGCAATCCACAGCCAGGCCACCACCATCAGGATCGCATGCTGGAATTGCAGGACGTGACCGCCGCCCCAGAACAGCACTTCGTAATAGATTTTCTCTTCGATGCGCGGCACCATCCACCACGACCAGAAGAAGGCCCCCAGCGCAAAGAAGGCGGCCAGCGCGCCGAAAAAGGCGCCGAGCCGCAGCGGTTCGCCGAAAATGCGCTCCGGCCAGGTGGTCAGCAAGGCGCGCAGAACGGCCAGGCTGAAGCCGGCGGCGCAGATCCAGAGCGAAGCGAAGAACAGCGGCTGCTGCAGGACCGGGATGTAATTATTGAGGATCGGCTCGGCGCCTGGGAAAAACGGCGAAACCGTCATCACCACCGTCCCCAGCGCGGCCAGCCCGAACCCGGCCCAGCCCAGCCAGGCAAAGCCGGAACTGCCGAGCGCGCTCCAGATCACCGCGGCAAAGGCCATGAACCAGACGGCGACCGAAAGATCGACGTGCACGACGAGCGCGGCGCGGAAAAACTCCTTCAGCGGAAAAACGTCCTGGATCCCTGGCGTACGCGACAGAACCAACAGCATGGCCAGCAGACCGGAGCCGATCAGCGCCATCACGCCCAACCACAGCCAGGCACGCGCCAGCGCGACGGGCGTTCCTGCAGAAACCTTGATGACTTGCGAATTCACTGTTGCCTCGCGCAAAATCCCGAAATTATAAGGCGATGCCAGGGGATACACCAGCCTGCCCGCTGCATGGCACTTGCCTCGGCCGGCGACAAATGCGACCATTGGCGGCGGTCGCCGGTCGCACATCTGATCGCCACTTCGGACACCCCGCATGCACGGAAATCATCAAAGCATCAACATCGAAGCACTGCTCTCGCACGTACCCCTGTTCAACGGGCTGCTGCCCGAGGAAATCTCGCGCATTGCACGGGGAACGCGCGAAGTGAATGCTGCCCGTAGCGATATCCTGTTTCACAAGGGCGACCTGTCGAACGGCTTTCATCTGATCGTCTATGGTCAGGTCAAGCTCGCCTTCACTTCGCCGCAAGGGGGCGAAAAGGTCGTCGACATCCTCAGCCAGGGCCAGTCCTTCGGCGAAGCCGTGATGTTCATGGAACGCCCCTACATGGTCTATGCGCAGGCATTGACCGACTCGCTGCTGCTGCACATCTCGAAGACGGTCATCCTCGAGGAACTCGACAACGACCCCAAGCTTGGCCGCAAGATGATCGCCGGCCTGTCGATGCGCCTGCATCACCTGATCACCGACGTCGAATCGTACTCGCTGCACTCGGGCCGCCAGCGCATTATCGGCTACCTGCTGCGCGACAACCCGGAAAACGACGAGAACTCGATCACCGTCACGCTGCCGACCAACAAGGGCGTCATCGCCTCGCGCCTGAACCTGACGCAGGAACATTTCTCGCGCATCCTGCACGAACTCTCCGAAAAAGGGCTGATCGTCGTCGAAGGCCGCAAGATCCAGATCCCCGACGTCGAGAAAATCCGCCACTATGACCTCTGAGCGCCGCTTGCCGCCGCCCGCGCAGCCCGCCGCATGGCGCTCGAAACCGAGATCAAGCTGAGCCTGCCGCCGCGTGCGGCGGCCCGGCTCGCGAAGCACCCGCTGCTGGCCGGCGTCCCGCCGCTGCGGCAAAAACTCCTCAATACCTATTACGACACGCCCGACCGGCGTCTGCAGCGCGAACGCGTCGCCGTACGCTACCGCAAGAAGGGCCGGCAATGGCTATTCACCGTCAAGAGCGCGGCGCCGTCGGCCGGCGGGCTGGCCTGCCGCAACGAATGGGAAGCGCCTGGCCAGCCCGGCGAATTTGATTTTGCGCAGGTCGACGACCCGAAGCTGCGCAAACGGCTCGAAGCGCTGCGCGGCGACCTCGCGCCGGCCTTCAGCACCGACTTCACGCGCAGCGCCTGGCTGCTTGAAACGCAAGCCGGCGCGCGCATCGAACTGGCGCTCGACCGCGGCTGGATCGAAGCCGCCGGCCGCCGCCAGGCGATCTGCGAAGTCGAACTCGAACTGATCAGCGGCGACGTCGGCACGCTGTTTTCCACGGCGCTCGCCTTGCTGGCCGACCTGCCGCTGCATCCGGAAGCCCCGAGCAAGGCCGAACGCGGCTACCGGCTGTTTGCCGATGCCCGGCCCGAACCGGTCAAGGCGCGGTCCACCGCGCTCGATCCGCGGATGCACCCGGCCGCCGCCTTCCGCGCCGTCGCGCTGAACTGCATTGCCCACCTGCAAGGCAACGAGCAGGGCGTGCGCGAAAGTAACGCCCCGGAATTCATCCACCAGGCACGGGTCGCCATCCGCCGCCTGCGCTCAGCCATCCGCGTCTGGCAAGCGCAGCTGCCGGCCGACTTTGTCGCCGCTTTCGATGCGCGCTGGCGCACGCTGGCGACGCTGCTCGGCGAAGCAAGAAACCGGGATGTTTTCCTGACCGAAACGCTGCCCGCGCTGCGCGAATCCGGCGCCGGGCGCAGCGCGCTCGACCGCCTGACGCGCGACGCGCACAAGCGCAGCGCGAGCAGCCACCGGCAGGCACGCCGCGCGCTCGGCGCCAGCGACTATTCGCGGCTGCTGCTCGAATTCACCGCGGCCGTCCTCGCCCTGCCCGAAGACAGCGCGCCGCCGCTCGAAACCTTTGCCCGGCGCTGCCTCGAAAAGCGCGCAAAACGGGTAGCCGAACGCGCCAGGGAAAGCCGGCATGCCGACGCGGCGGCCCGCCACCGCTTGCGCATCGCGCTCAAGCGGCTGCGCTACGCGCTCGAATTCTTCGCCCCCCTGTTCCCGGATCGCCAGCTGCAAACGCATCACCAGGCAGCCTCCGGCCTGCAGGACATCCTCGGCCGCCTGAACGACCTGGAAGTTGCCGGCCAGTTCATCGCCGAAGCGCTGCCGGAGAAGCTGAGCGCGCCGCTGCTCACCGAACTGACGCGCCGCAACGAAGCCATGCAGCACGAACTGGCGCCCCGGCTCGAAGCGTTTCTGCAACTGGCACCGCCCTGGCAACATCACTGAAACAAACGGCGGCCAGAATGCGCGATTTACGCTCGGACACCCCAATGGATCTGCTGCTCTGGCGCCACGCCGAAGCCGAAGAAGGCACCCCCGATCTGAAACGCAAGCTCACCGCGCGCGGCGAGAAGCAGGCGCGGCAAATGGCCGAATGGATCAAGGCCAACGCACCGAAGAAGCTGCGCATCATCGCCAGCCCGGCCGTCCGGGCGCAGCAAACGGCCAAGGCGCTCGGCCTGCCGTTCGAAACCGACGCGCGCATTGCCCCGACCGGCGGCTGCATCGACCTGCTCGCCGCCGTTGGCTGGCCGGACGGCGGCAGCGAAGGAAAACCTGGCGGCGCCGTGCTGGTCATCGGCCACCAACCGGCGCTCGGCCGCGTCGCGTCCTTGCTGCTGGCCGGCGAGGAAGCCGACTGGACGGTCAAGAAAGGCGCGATCTGGTGGTTCTCCAACCGGGTGCGTCTCGGCGAAACGCAAACCGTGCTGCGCGCCGTGATTCCGCCGGACTTCGGACGCTAGCGGCAACTGGGTCAGCAAAAATGTCCACAACGAACCGGATGAAAATCGCCGTGCTGGGCGCCGGCGCGGTCGGCTGCTACTACGGCGGCATGCTGGCGCACGCCGGCCATCCAGTGACGCTGATCGGACGAGCACAGCATGTCGACGCCGTGCGCCGCGACGGGCTGCTGCTCGAGACTCACTCGTTCCGCATGCACGTGCCGCTGCAGGCGAGTACCGAAGCGAGCGCCATCCAGGGCGCTGCGCTGGTCCTGTGCTGCGTCAAATCCACCGATACCGAGCAGGCCGCCGCCGACCTGGCGCCGCACCTCGACCCCGGCGCGCTGGTCCTCAGCCTGCAGAACGGCGTCGATAACGCCGCTCGGCTGCAGGCACTGCTCGGGCGCGAGGTCGCCCCGGCGGTGGTCTATGTCGCCGCCGAAATGGCCGGGCCGGGCCACGTCAAACATAACGGACGCGGCGAACTGGTGATCGGGCCGTCGGCGGCGAGCGCCGGCCTGGCAGAACTGTTCGCCGCCGCCGGCGTGCCGCTGCAGGTCTCCGACAACGTCGCCGGCGCGCTGTGGGCCAAGCTGATCCTCAACTGCGCCTACAACGCGCTGTCGGCGATCACGCAACTGCCCTACGCGCGGCTGGTACGGGGCGAAGGCATCGAGGAGACGATGCGCGACGTGGTGCACGAATGCCTGGCCGTCGCGCAGGCCGAAGGCGTCAGCGTCCCCGGCGACATCTGGGACGCCGTGCAGCAGATCGCACGCACGATGCCGACCCAGCTCTCGTCGACCGCGCAGGATCTGGCGCGCGGCAAGCGCAGCGAGATCGACCACCTGAACGGCTACGTGCTGCGTCGCGGCGCGGCGCTGGGTATCGCGACGCCGGTCAATCGCGTCCTGCACAGCGTCGTCAGGCTGCTCGAGAGCCGTTCGGCGCCGGGCGACGCGTAACAGGAGATGGCCGGAGAGTGGCGTAAACATTGACTCCCAAGCCATCGACCGGACAGCATCCGAGTTCGCCAGCCGACACCCTGCAACAAAAAAACACGTTCGGTAGTAAACTTCCGCCGCCAACATCCGAAGACCCGACTTGCGCGGGTCTTCCTCGTTTCAGACAACGCCCCGGAAGCACGCCCGCTGGAGAAATCGGCACGATGAGCTACACCGCAGATTCCATTTCCGTCCTCAAGGGACTGGAGCCCGTTCGCCACCGCCCCGGCATGTACACGCGCACCGACTGCCCGCTGCACATCATCCAGGAGGCGATCGACAACGCCGCCGACGAGGCGCTCGGCGGCTACTGCAAGCGCATCGCCGTGACGCTGCACCGCGACGGCTCGGTGAGCATCCAGGACGACGGGCGCGGCATTCCGGTCGAGATCCATCCGGTCGAGCAGGTGCCGACCGTCGAGGTCGTGTTCACCCGGCTGCACGCCGGCGGCAAGTTCAACAAGGGCGACGGCACATCGGCCTACCGCTTCTCGGGCGGCCTGCACGGTGTCGGCGTTTCGGTGACCAACGCGTTATCGACACGGCTCGAGGTCGAGGTCGTGCGCGACGGCGCGCGCCACCAGATCGTCTTCTCGGGCGGTCAAGTCATCGAGCCGCTGGCCCGCCTTGGCGATGCGCCGAAGAAGACGACCGGAACGCGCGTTCGCGCCTGGCCGGACGTCAGCTTCTTCGACTCGCCGACCATCCCGCTCGGCCAGCTCGAACGCCTGCTGCGCAGCAAGGCCGTCCTGCTGCCCGGCCTCGTGGTTTCGCTGGCGATCGAGGACGGCGAGACGACGACCTGGTGCTTTGCCGACGGCATCCAGCAGTACCTCGCCGAGCAGATCGACGGCGAACTCGTCGCGCCGATCTTCACCGGCGAGAAATACGCCGCCGCCGGCGACGACAGCTTCCCGCCCGGCGCCGGCGCCGCCTGGGCGATCTGCTGGACCGCCGAAGGGGGACTCGCGCGCGAGTCCTACGTGAACCTGATTCCGACGCCGGCCGGCGGAACGCACGAATCCGGCCTGCGCCAGGCGACGCTCGACGCGATCAAGGGCTTCGCCGAGCACCACGCGCTGCTGCCGAAAGGCGTCAAGCTCGCCGCCGAGGACGTCTTCTCGCGCGCGAACTTCGTCCTCGCCGCGCGCGTCCTCGACCCGTCTTTCCAGGGCCAGACCAAGGAGCGTCTGAACTCACGCGACGCTGTGGCGCTCGTCGCGCGCATGGTGCGCGACCCGCTCGAACTGTGGCTCAACGAGCACCCCGACGCGGCGAAGAAGATCACCGACCTCGCGGTTCGCGCCGCGCAGGCGCGCTCGCGCGCCGGGCAGAAGGTCGAGAAGCGCAAGCAGTCGGGCGTCGCGATCCTGCCCGGCAAGCTCTCGGACTGCCAGAGCGAGGACACGGCGCGCAACGAAATTTTCCTGGTCGAGGGCGATTCGGCCGGCGGCTCGGCCAAATCCGGCCGCGATAAGGAATTGCAAGCAATACTGCCGCTGCGCGGCAAGGTGCTCAACACCTGGGAAGTCGAGGTCGGCAGCCTGTTCGCCAACCGCGAGGTGCACGACATCGCGGTCGCGCTCGGCATCGACCCGCACCTGCCCGACGCGCCCGACGCCGTGCTCGCCAACCTGCGCTACGGCAAGGTGGTGATCATGACCGACGCCGACGTTGACGGATCGCACATCCGCGTCCTCTTGTGCACGCTGTTCTACCGCCATTTTCCGAAGCTGATCGCAGCCGGCCACCTCTACTTCGCGCAGCCGCCGCTCTACCGTCTCGACGTGCCGGGCCAGGGCAAGAGCCGCCCGCCGCGCAAGATCTACGCGCTCGACGGCGCCGAGCGCGAAGCGGCGATCGACCGCATGCGCCTCGAAGGGATCAAGCCCGAGGCGATCGGCATTTCGCGCTTCAAGGGTCTCGGCGAGATGAACTCGGAGCAATTGTGGGAGACGACGATGTCGCCCGACACGCGCCGCCTGATGCGCGTTCGCCTGCCGCGCGCCGAGACGGCCAACCCGGTGATGAATATGCTGATGGCCAAGAACGAGTCCGCCGGACGGCGGGCCTGGATGGAAGCCAACGGCGCACTGGTCGGCGCGGAGATTTGATTGAAAATCACCATTAACCACGGCGACACGGCGGGCACGGCGAAAAATCAGAGAAGGCATCCTTCGGATTTTCTTTTGTTTCTCGCCGTGCCCGCCGTGTCGCTGTGG
>JBAQRB010000280.1:0-2404 GCA_049295655.1 Rhodocyclaceae bacterium | reverse complement strand
GTTCGGTACAGACCACTTCGCGTTTGGCCTGGACGATGGACAAAGGCAATATTTCGGCGTGTCGCCGGGTTGCGGCACGGGCGAGTTTTGCCAGGCGTTTTTCAACGAAGGCGTGGTGTTCGACGCGGTAGCTTGCCGAGCCGGCATGTTCGGAAGCAGCAGCCGAAAATTCATCAAACCAGGCGCAACAGACGTTGAGGGTCTGACCGGGGCGGCCCTGATGTTGCTGGAACTGTTGCCGACCGGCCAGATAGGCTTGAAACAGGCCTTCAATCAGCGCCGGCGGCAAGGTGGCGGAGGAAAGCAACACCCGGCTGCCCAGCATGCCCGCCCAATGCACCAGTCGACTGAGTGCGGGTAGGTCTTCGATGCCAAAATCATCCGGCTCGTCGAGTACCAGATCGGAGCTCATCAGCCGCAGCATGGGTGGAATCTGGTGGCCGCCGCGTGTGCCTTCGGTGACGGGCATCAGGTGGTCGATGGTGCAAACCAGAATCGGCGCATTGAGCAATTTGCTGGCCGGCTGGTTTTGCCCCAGCCAGCGGTTGAGCGGGCCATCTTGCAGACTGCCGTCGTAGAAGACTTGGTTGTATTCGGGCAGTAATTCAGCGCTGGATTCAGAACCACCGACCAGCAGGCGCGCTTCGGCCTGTTGCTGTTCGTGCAGCACCCGCACTGCAGCTCCACCGACCAGTACCGCCATTTCATCGCTGCCCAGATGCAGCCGGTCCCGATAGGCATCGCCGGTTTGCAAAGTCAGCGTGCGCAAACCCAGGGCCACGGTAAAACGGGCGCCTCGCACCGGGTCGGCCAAGGCGTAGAGGATGCGACCATTCGCCAAGGTTTTGCCACAGCCGGTCGATGCCATGTTGATACCGAAGAAGCCTTGATCCGCCGCACGTGCACGCAGACCTTCCGCCAGATCGAAAGTGCGGTTCTGCCAGGCAAAAGGTTCCTTGCTCCGTTCGCGAAAACCTTTGTGGCGGGCGAGGCGTGGCAATTGCGCGGCCAGCCGGGGCAGTGCCTGCACGACACGGCTGGCATTGACCTCGACGCCGATCAGATGCTCGTCGAGACGTTGTTTAAGCTGGCCTGTTTCCCAGTCGGTATTGGCATAGAGCGCATCCTTTTTGGCGACTTTGTCGCCGTAACGTTCATGACTCGGTTCGCTGGAGTAGTAATGATCGGAGAGCATCAGGGCCATGCGTGAAAGGTGCAGTATATAAGCCTCGTTGCACCAATCGCGTTGGGTTTGCCCCAGTTGCCGCAGCAACGCGCCCGCCACTTTCGCCGCATGCTCGCACCAATGCTTGCTGGTCAGCGGCAAACCATTCGGAAAACGCCAGCAGGCGGCGATGGCTTTGTCGTCGGCTTCCCGAGCACCGCACCAATCGGCCTCAATGCCCCGCGGCAGACAGGCCATGCCTTTGGGTGACAGAACTTCCGGTGTTGGTATGCGGTGATGACTGACAATCAGCCAGCCAACGACTTGCGCCAAGGGTTTCAGGGAGGCGAATGGACTCACCACCCTACCGCTCGTCAGGCCATCCTTGATCAGGCGTGCTTCACAGGTTTGTGCAGTATCCGCCGGCAGATTCTGCAAACGTCCCAACCACTCAAAATCTTCGGCACCATTCACAAAGGCCTCAAACAGGCGCAGTGAAACCCATTCATGACGATAAGCATCGGCGATTGATTTTTTGCTTTGCGACGGGCGCAGTTTTTTCTGGAAGGCTTCGCTGGCTTTACCAAAATCATGAAAGAGCGCCGCCATGCTAGCCAACAAGCGAATGATTTCGGCACTGTGCCAATTGTTTTCATCATTGGTACGCAGGATGTCTCTGCTGGTTGTATTGGTCGGCGTGGCGCCTCGCTCATTGAATTGCCTGGCATCCCCGACCAGCCAGATGAGTTCGCTATGATCCTTGCCACGTATCCAGTGGCAGGCAACTGCCGTGTTTTTGCGGGCAGTTTGCCGAAGCAGACGGCGCAAGGTGTCCAGCCCATGCTGGGTAATCGTGGTTTGCCAGCTGCGGTCGCCACGCCGTTCGGCAAATTGATCCAGAATGCGGCGGGTTTCGGTGAGAGCATTCTTGCTGCATTGCGAGATCAGCATCACGTTCACGACGCACACGTCCCCAGTTTCAGAGCAACCGCTTTGAGTGTGTCAATCATGAAATCAAGCGATTCTGTGCGTGAAAAACTCTCGATACAGGATTGGCGAAAGGTCTGCTCGTCGTCGCCACGCATGGCTGAAATGAACGCCTGCGGCAGGATGGTCGCATCCTTGATGAGGTCCGCTACGTCGAAGACGAGACCGCCGCGCCGGGTCTTTCCATGGAGAATCGCCAGCCCATGCGGCAAGCCGAGAACCCAGGTGGCGGAGGCGGCCAAACCATAGGCC
>JBAQRB010000279.1:0-7279 GCA_049295655.1 Rhodocyclaceae bacterium | reverse complement strand
GCCGCCCATGGGCGGCTTTTGTTGCGAAGCAGAGTCCGATTAGCGCTTGGAGAACTGCTTGCGGCGACGCGCCTTGTGGAAACCGACCTTTTTACGCTCGACTTCACGGGCATCGCGGGTAACGAAGCCCGCCTTCGAAAGCGATGGCTTGAGTGCAACATCGTATTCGATCAGTGCGCGAGTGATACCGTGACGAACGGCACCCGCCTGACCAGACTCACCGCCGCCGGCGACATTGACGAGAATGTCGAACGTAGACGTCTGCTCGACCAGCTCAAGCGGCTGACGAACGATCATGCGACCGGTAACACGCGAGAAGTACTCATCGACAGGCTTACCATTAACAACGATGTTTCCGCTGCCGCGCTTCATGAAAACACGGGCAATGGCGCTTTTACGCCGACCAGTGCCGTAATAGGAATTTTCAGCCATTTCGACCCCTTAGAGTTCCAGAACTTTCGGCTGCTGAGCCGCGTGCGGATGAGCATCACCCGCGTAGCACTTCATTTTTTTCAGCATGGCGTAGCCGAGCGGCCCTTTGGGGAGCATGCCCTTGACGGCCTTCTCGAGGACACGCCCCGGGAAGCGCTGCTGCATCTTGGCGAAGCTCGTCTCGTAGATACCGCCGGGATAACCCGTATGGCGATAGTACTTCTTATCTTCAGCCTTGTTGCCGGTAACACGCAGCTTCTCGACGTTGGTCACGACAATGTAGTCGCCGGTATCAACGTGAGGCGTGAATTCGGGTTTATGCTTGCCGCGCAGGCGACGAGCGATTTCTGTGGCGAGGCGGCCGAGCACCTTATCGGTGGCATCAACCACAAGCCAGTCGCGCTTCACCTCATGCGGTTTGGCGGAAAAAGTCTTCATTTGAAACGCCGTCCTTTTATGCCTGATCACGGAAAGCCGAGTATTTTATTTTAAACAAACAGCCCATGTCAATTACTGATTCACATACAAACAAAAAAAAGCGCGGCTCGTTGGAGCCGCGCTAAATCCACACCAAAGGAGGAGGGTGGAGGAGACAAACCGTGTGCTGCCGTACAACGAAATACTTAAGTTGGACAAATTATGGACGAAGCAAAGACAAAGCGCAAGATTTTTTTGTGCAACGCGTCATTTTCCCACCCCAAGGCAAAAACAAACAAGAACAATCAAGATGCAAACGTTTATTATCAAACAGCTACAAGCTTCTCGGCAAACTGTTTTCTTTATTAGTAATTTCTCAATTAAAACTGAAAGTACTCTCTTTTGCCCAGCACTGCTGCAGCGCAGCATTTAAAAGCAAAACAAAACGATACCCACCTTCCGCTAAAATAGTGGCTTTCAAAAGCAAGGAGCACCGCATGGAGTGCAAGGTCAAATGGATCGGTGACGGCATGTCTTTTGTCGCAGAAACAGGAAGCAACCACGCTTTTGTTATGGATGGCTCACCAGAAGCCGGCGGGCGAAACCTGGGTCCACGCCCGATGGAGATGCTGCTCGCAGGCACGGGCGGCTGCACGGCATTTGATGTTGTACTCATCCTGAAGAAAGGCCGTCACGCCGTCACCGGCTGCGAAGTCAGCCTACAGGCCGAACGAGCGGAAATCGAACCCAAAGTATTTACGAAAATTCATTTCCTTTTTCGCGTCAGTGGCAAGCAATTGAAACCCGATGCTGTCGTGCGGGCGATTGAGCTATCCAAGGACAAATACTGCTCGGCATCGATCATGCTCGGCAAGACAGCCGAAATCACTTACGACTACGAGATCGTCGAAACCTAAAGATAGTAGGCGGTGCGCGTCATCACACCAGAGACCAGCCGCATGGCCGTTTTTATCGGGAAAGGCAAATCGCGCGCACCGAGAGCCATGGCCGTCTCGGCGTGGGAAATTTCATCGAGCCGCATTTGCTGCAAAACTGCACGCGACTTCATGTCGTGCGTCGGCAAGCGCTCAAGGTGACGGTCAAGATGCGCCTCGACCTGGCGTTCGGTTTCTGCAAGGAAACCGAGATTCCAGCCATCACCCAGCTTGCCGGCAAGCACGCCCATCGACAAAGAGCCGCAATACCACAAGGCGTTGAGCAGACTCTTGTGCGCCCCTAGTTCGCCGATTCTCCGCTCGGTCCACGCCAGATGATCGGTTTCTTCGCCAGCCGCCTTTTCCAGTGATCGACGAATCCGCGAATCGCGGCAGGACAAGGCTTGTCCTTGATAAAGCGCTTGGGCACAAACCTCCCCGGCGTGATTGACCCGCATCAGAGCGCCGGCCAATGCCTTTTCGTCAGCAGACAAAACCGCCTCGGGCAAATTCCGGCCAGGCTGCTCCCGCAGCGTCGGCGCAGCAGAAAAAACCGTGCGCAAAGCCTTGTCGAACCCAATAATCAAGCGGTCAATGCTCAACAAAGCTCCCCGAATAAGACAAGCGACGCAACGCCCCGGGAACTAGCGCCGGACGGTCGAGGGGTGCCCACCGGCACGCAGCGTCATACGCGCCTCATCGGCATCGTTGACCATACTTCCGCCTGGGCAGAAATATTCATGAAAAATGGCGGCGTGATGCCGATTGAGCGTGCTTTCCTGGATCCTTGCCCACTGATTGCCACGCGCCTTGGACCAGGTCTTGTCGGAACGGCCGAAAGCATAAAGCCGCCGCTCTGCCGAAGAACAGCGCAAGCCCTCGTAGCTGACATTCTGCGCGCCGGACGGGCTGGCAACGACAAGGGTATAGCGTACGACACCGTCGGCACCGACAGCGATCGACTCACGGTCAATCATGAACTTGTTGTCGGAAGCGGCGCTGACGAAAAACGAGGCCAGATTCTCCGATTTTGGGAAAGCCGGTATCTGCGTCTCGATTTCTTCCCAGCGCTTCTCTTCGTACTCGCTGTCAAAACCGGTCGCCAGGGCGCACGAAGAAGCGCACAGAAAAAGGCATAAAAGGGAAAGAAGCCGCATGACATTACTCACTGGAATCAGCCTCCGGTCGTGGCGGCAGCAAAACAGCGGACAAAACCTCGAACACTACTGCTCCCCTGATTTTTCCACGGCAATATCATCCGGCTCGACATCGCCGATCAGGCGCGGCCGGCGGCGATCGGCATCAAGAAAACGGGCAAGCTCGTTCAGCGCCTGCTCATAGACCCCCCGCTTGAACTCGATAACCGCCTCAAGCGAGACCCAGAAATGATTCCAGCGCCAGGCGTCAAATTCGGGATGATCGCTGGCGCGCAGCGAAACGTCGCTATCGCGCCCGACGAGACGAAGCAGAAACCATATCTGCTTCTGCCCTCTATAACTGCCGCGCCACTCGCGCTTGACCCAATGCGTCGGCACATCGTAACGCAGCCAGTCCTTGGTTCTGCCGAGAATGCTCACATGCTCGGGCAGCAAGCCGATCTCTTCATGCAACTCCCGGAACATCGCCTGCTCGGGGTTTTCACCCCGCTTGATGCCACCTTGTGGAAACTGCCATGAATGCTCGCGAATACGCTTGCCCCAGAAAACCTCGTTCTTCGCGTTACACAGAATGATGCCGACGTTCGGGCGATAGCCTTCACGATCGAGCATTTTAAATAACCTGCAAATTGATTGGATTGGCCGCATTCTTCCACATTTCAAATGGCTTGGAAAGCACGCAATACTCGGCACACGGGGATGCGGCCGGGAATCGGCCGGCGCGGCGCGAATGGCGTCGCGCTCAGGGCATCTGTCTTGTAAAATCGGCTTTTATTTCCAAGAAATCCGATTCTCATGCGCACTTCGCAATTTTTTATCTCCACGCTCAAAGAAGCGCCCTCCGACGCGGAAGTCGTCAGCCACCAACTCATGCTGCGCGCCGGCCTGATCAAGCGTCTGGCCGGCGGCATCTACACCTGGATGCCGGTTGGCCTGCGCGTCCTGCGCAAGGTCGAAAAGATCGTTCGCGACGAAATGGACCGCGCCGGCGCCATCGAACTGTCGATGCCCGCCGTTCAGCCGGCAGAGTTGTGGCAGGAATCCGGGCGCTGGGAAAAATACGGTCCCGAATTGCTGCGCTTCAAGGATAGGCACCAGCGCGATTTCGTGATCGGGCCGACGCACGAAGAGGTCATCACCGACGTCGTGCGCAAGGAGGTCAAGAGCTACCGCCAGCTGCCGCTGCACTTCTACCAGGTACAGATGAAATTCCGCGACGAGATCCGCCCGCGTTTCGGCGTCATGCGCGGCCGTGAATTCCTGATGAAGGACGGCTACTCGTTCCACAGCAGCTTTGCCGACCTGCAGCGTGAATACCGCAACATCTACGAAACCTACACGCGCATCTTCACGCGGCTCGGACTGAAGTTTCGCGCCGTTGCGGCGGACACCGGCTCGATCGGCGGCACCGGCTCACACGAATTCCATGTTCTCGCCGACTCCGGCGAGGACGGTCTGGCTTACTGCCCGAACTCCGACTACGCAGCCAACGTCGAACTGGCCGAAGCACTGGCCCCCGCCGTGGCCCGCGCCGACGCGGCGGCCGCAATGGAGAAGTTCGCGACCCCCGGCAAGACCAAGTGCGCTGACGTCGCCGCCTTCCTCAAGGTTCCCGTGACGCAGATGGTCAAGGCCATCGCCATCGTACGCGAGCTGCCTGAAAGTGCCCCTGGCGGCTTTGCGCTGATCCTGCTGCGCGGCGACCACGACCTGAACGAGATCAAGGCGCAGAAGGTGGTCGGCGAATTCCGTTTCGCCCGTGACGAGGAAATCGTTGCGGCCCTCGGCTGCAAGCCCGGCTACATCGGCCCGGTCGGCAAATCGGGCTTTGCCGTTTTTGCCGACCGCAGCGTGGCGACGATGAGCGATTTCGTTTGCGGCGCCAACGAAGCCGGGTTTCACCTGAGCGGCGTCAATTTCGGTCGCGACCTGCCGGAACCCGGAACGGTTGCCGACCTGCGCAACGTCGTCGCCGGCGATCCGTCGCCTGACGGCAAGGGCCAACTCGAACTGTGCCGCGGCATCGAAGTCGGCCACATCTTCCAGTTGCGCACCCAGTACGCCGAAGCGCTCAAATGCACTTTCCTCGACGAAAGCGGCCAGTCGCAGATCATGGAAATGGGCTGCTACGGCATCGGCGTCTCGCGCATCGTCGGTGCGGCGATCGAGCAGAATCACGACGAGCGCGGCATCCACTTCCCGCCGGCCATCGCACCTTTCGAGGTTTGCATCGTGCCGATGGGCTACGCCAAGAGCGAGGCGGTAAAAGCTGCTGCCGATGCGCTCTACCAGCAACTCAAGAGCGCCGGTATCGACGTCCTGCTCGACGACCGCAACGAACGTCCGGGCGTGATGTTCGCCGAAATGGAACTGATCGGCATCCCGCATCGCGTGGTGGTTGGCGAACGCGGACTGGCTGAAGGCAAGCTGGAATACAAGGGACGAGGCGACGCGGAAGCGCAATTGCTGCCGGTCGGCGAAATCGGCGCCTTCCTGAAAGACCGGTTGTGCGCTGCCTGACAGCCCGCCTGGCGACCTTTTTCGTACTGCTGATGCCGCTGGCGGCTGTCGCCGGCGCACAGAAGTACGAACCGCTGGCGGCCAGCGTGCAGGCGGCCCTGTCGCGCAGCGTGTCGGATAGCGCGCCGCAAAAAAGTGCGTTTCAGGACTCGATGGAAGCGGTTAACTGGCTGGCCGAGATGTCGCGCCGGCTGGATAAACGTATCCCGGATCGCGAGGGACGGCTGGAATTCCTGCGCGCCGTGCATTACGAGGCGACGCGCGCCGGACTCGACCCGCAACTGGTACTCGGCCTGATCCAGGTCGAGAGCGGTTTCAAGAAATACGCCGTTTCAGGGTCCGGCGCCCGCGGCTACATGCAGGTCATGCCGTTCTGGGCACGACTGCTCGGGCGCGGCGACGACAACCTCTTTCATCTGCGCACCAGCCTGCGCTACGGCTGCACCATCCTGCGCCACTACCTCGACCTGGAGCGAGGCGATCTCTACCGCGCGCTGGGCCGTTACAACGGCAGCCTGGGTCGCCCCGAGTACCCGAACCTCGTACGCGGCGCCTGGCACAAGCAGTGGGCCTACACCAGCACGAGAGAACGAATCGCCGCGCGCTAAAGCGGCGGCAATCAGCGCAATCAGCGCATTCCCGGCAGCATCCCCTTCATGCCGCGCATCAGCTTGGCCATACCGCCCTTGGCGAACTGCTTCATCATCTTCTGCGTCTGCTCGAACTGGTTGAGCAGGCGGTTCACTTCCTGTACCTGAACGCCGGCACCGGTCGCGATGCGCCGCTTGCGTGAGGCCTTGATCAGTTCGGGCTTGCTGCGCTCGGCCTGCGTCATCGAATTGATGATGCCTTCGATGCGGCTCACCGCCTTTTCCTCGGCACCGGCCTGCATCTGCCCGGCCGCCTGCGCGAACTGCGCCGGCAACTTGTCCATCATCGAGGAAAGACCGCCCATCTTGCGCATCTGGCCGATCTGCTCCTTGAAATCGTTCAGATCGAAGCCCTTGCCCGACTTGAGCTTCTTGGCGAATTCTACCGCCTTCTGCTCGTCGATGCCTTTCCTGGCATCCTCGATCAGCGAAAGCACATCGCCCATCCCGAGAATGCGCGAAGCCATCCGCTCGGGGTGGAAGGGCTCGAGCCCCGAAAGCTTCTCGCCGACGCCGGCGTACTTGATCGGCAAGCCGGTCACGTGACGCACGGAAAGCGCGGCACCGCCGCGCGAATCGCCATCGAGCTTGGTCAGGATGACGCCGGTCAGCGGCAACGCCTCGTTGAAGGCCTTGGCGGTATTGATCGCATCCTGGCCGAGCATCGCATCGACGACAAACAGCGTCTCGATCGGCTTGAGCAGCGCATGCAGCCCGGCAATCTCCTGCATCATCGGCTCGTCAATCGCCAGACGACCGGCGGTATCGACCAGCAACACGTCGTGGTAATGACGCTTGGCCCAATCGACGGCATTGCGCGCGATGTCGTCCGGCTTGTCGGTCGGCGCCGACGGGAAGAAATCGACCCCGGCTTGCGCCGCAACCGTCTTCAGCTGCTCGATGGCGGCCGGGCGATAGATGTCGCACGAAACGACGAGGACCTTTTTTTTCTGCGTCTCGCGCAGGAGCTTGGCGAGCTTGCCGACGGTCGTCGTCTTGCCCGCCCCCTGCAGACCGGCCATCAGGACGATGGCCGGCGGCTGCGTCGCCAGATTCAGGCCGCTATGCGCCTCGCCCATGATTCGGGTCAGTTCGCGATGCACGACACCGATCAGCGCCTGCCCCGGACTCAGCGAACCGACCACCTCCTCGCCCACTGCCTGCGCCT
>JBAQRB010000278.1:0-28537 GCA_049295655.1 Rhodocyclaceae bacterium | reverse complement strand
CGCATCGGCAGCATCAAGAAGGGCGACGAGGTGGTCGGCAACGAAACCCGCGTCAAGGTCGTCAAGAACAAGGTCGCCCCACCGTTCCGCGAAGCGATCTTCGACATCCTTTACGGCGAAGGCACCTCGCGCGAAGGCGAGATCATCGAGCTCGGCGTGCTGCATAAGCTCGTCGACAAGTCGGGCTCGTGGTACGCCTACAACGGCGAGAAGATCGGCCAGGGCAAGGACAACGCGCGCGAATACCTGAAGGCCAATCCGCAGATCGCCGAGGAAATCGAAGGACGAATCCGCGCCGCGGTCAACGTTCCCTCGCCGCAGCCGATCAAGGCGGCCGAGTAGGATTGCACGATGAGCGGCACACTGCGCGAGCGGGCCTTGCGCCTGCTCGCGCGCCGCGAACACACGCGCGTCGAGCTGGCGCGCAAGCTCGCGCCGCACGCCGAGTCGGAAGAAGAGCTGGCCGCACTGCTCGACGACCTGACCGAACGGCGCCTGCTGTCCGACGAACGCTATGTCGAGATGCGCCTCAATGCGCGTCGCGCACGTTTCGGCAACGCCCGGCTGGCGCACGAATTGCGCACGCAGGGCGTCGCCGAGGAACTGGTCAGGGAAGCATTGGCCGCTGGCGAGGAAGAGCCGGCCCGGGCCCGGCAGGTATGGCAGCGCAAGTTCGGCAGCATGCCGGTCGATGCCGCCGAGCGCGCCCGGCAGATGCGCTTCCTGATGAGCCGCGGCTTTTCCGGAGAAACCATTCGGCGCGTCTTGCGCGGCGATTTTGAAGACCATTCAGATGTCTGAAACGAAATACACCCTCTCGGCGCACAACCTGAAAAAAAGCTACAAGTCGCGCACCGTCGTTCACGACGTCTCCTTCGAGGTCGGCAGCGGCGAAGTGGTCGGCCTGCTCGGGCCGAACGGCGCCGGCAAGACAACCTGCTTCTACATGGTCGTCGGGCTGGTCGCCTGCGATGGCGGCGACATCCATTTCAACGACGACAAGCTGACCCACCTGCCGATCCACAAGCGCGCCCAGCGCGGTGTCTCCTATCTGCCGCAGGAAGCCTCGGTCTTCCGCAAGCTGACGGTCAGCGAAAATATCCAGGCCGTGCTCGAACTGCAGGACCTGCCGCCCGACGAAATCGGACCGCGCGTCGAACGTCTGCTCGACGAGCTGCACATCGCCCACATCCGCAACAGCCCGGCAGCCGCGCTGTCCGGCGGCGAACGGCGGCGTGTCGAGATCGCCCGCGCGCTGGCCACCGAGCCGCGTTTCATCCTGCTCGACGAACCTTTTGCCGGGGTCGATCCGATCGCCGTCCTGGACATCCAGAAGATCATCCGCTTCCTCAAGGAGCGCAACATCGGCGTCCTGATCACCGACCACAACGTCCGCGAAACGCTCGGCATCTGCGATCACGCCTACATCATCAACGAGGGCAGCGTGCTTGCCTCTGGTCGGCCGGACGAAATCATCTATAATGAAAGCGTTCGAAAGGTTTATCTGGGCGAGAACTTCCGCCTTTGAACCTGCCGGCGCCTCCTCCGGAAATGCCAAGCAATACGGAACACTACGGGTCATCCATCCTTCACTCCGACCGATGGCCGTCCTGGCTGCGAAAATGAGACCATCCCTCCAACTCAAGCTCTCGCAGCACCTCGCCTTGACACCACAGCTGCAACAGTCGATCCGCCTGCTGCAATTGTCGACGCTTGAGCTCGAGCAGGAGCTGGAAAAATACCTGCTCGAGAATCCGCTGCTCGAACGCGAAGAGGAAGAATACGCGCCGCCGCCCCCGCCGCTGCCGGGATCGAGCGAGGAAGAGGCCGCCGCGGCCAAGGCCGAAAAACCCGATGCGGAGCCCGCCGAGCCATCATCGGCCGACGACGACAGCTGGCTCGGCGATGAGCCAGGCTATTCGAGCGCTTCGGGTTCCTTTGACGACGACGACAACGAATACCAGGATGTGCAGGCGGCGACGACTTCGCTGCGCGAGCATCTGTCGTGGCAACTCGGGCTGATGACCATTCCCGACCGCGACCGGACGTTGGTGCAATGCCTGATCGATGCGCTCGACGATGACGGCTACCTGACCCAGTCGCTCGAGGAACTGGCCGAATTCCTGCCGCCCGAACTGGAGATCGAGCCGGAAGAATTGCAGATCGCCCTGCGTCATCTGCAGTATTTCGATCCGACCGGGGTTGGCGCACGCGATGCGCAGGAGTGTCTCGCGCTCCAGCTGGAGGTTCTGCCGAACGACGAAACGCAGCGGCTGGCGCTGACCATCGTCCGCCAGCATCTGGACCTGCTCGCCGCTCGCGACTTCATCAAGCTCAAGAAGCTGACCACGTGCGATGACGATGGCCTGCGCGCCGCGCAGTTCCTGATCCGCAGCCTCAACCCGCGGCCCGGTTCGCAATACGGCGGCCCCGGCGCACGCTACATCACCCCCGACGTCGTGGTGCGCAAACTGCGCGGCCACTGGACGGTCAATGTCAATTCCGACGCCTTCCCGCGCCTGCGCATCAACCGCCTGTACGCCGACATCCTCTCCCGGCAACGCGGCTCCGGCCTCGCCGGCCAGCTGCAGGAAGCGCGCTGGCTGATCAAGAACGTGCAGCAGCGCTTTGACACGATCCTGCGCGTCGCGCAGGCTGTCGTCGATCGGCAACGCCAGTTCTTCGATCACGGCGAAGTGGCGATGCGCCCGCTGGTGCTGCGCGAGATCGCCGATATCCTCGGCCTGCACGAATCGACCGTCTCGCGCGTGACGACGCAGAAGTTCATGGCGACGCCACGCGGAATCTTTGAATTGAAATATTTTTTCGGCAGTCACGTCGCCACCGAAACCGGCGGTGCGTGCTCGGCAACCGCCATCCGCGCGCTGATCAAGCAACTGGTCAGCGCGGAGGAACCGAAAAAGCCGCTTTCGGATAGTCAAATATCCGAAGTTCTTGGCCAGCAGGGGATTGTCGTCGCGCGGCGAACCATCGCAAAATACCGCGAGGCGCTCAGTATCCCGCCGGTCAATTTACGTAAGTCCATTTAGAAAAGGAGCCACACCATGAACCTGCAAATCAGTGGACACCACCTCGAAGTTACGCCGGCCATTCGCGACTATGTTACCGGCAAGCTGGAGCGGGTCACCCGTCACTTCGATAACGTCATCGACGTGAACGTGATTCTGTCGGTGGAGAAACTGAAGCAGAAGGCCGAGGTTACGGTCCATCTGCCAGGCAAGGATATTTTCGTCGAAGAAATCGGCGAAGACCTCTACGCGGCAGTGGACACCCTGGTCGATAAGCTTGATCGTCAAGTCCAGAAATACAAGCAAAAAATGCAGGATCATCATCGCGGCGACAAGATTGCCAATCACATCGATACTGAAACCGAGTGATCTGCCGGCGTGGCGGGGCAGGCTCCGGCCTTCCCCGCTACGGGCAGCAGCAGTTTTGCCGCCGCCTCCGTATCCTCCACCTAGCGCTTCCGGTTGCCGTATCGAATGAGCCTGATCACAAAACTCCTGCCCCTCGAAAACATTCTCCTCGAACTCGACGCGAGCAGTAAAAAACGCGTCTTTGAGCAGGCTGGCCTGCTCTTCGAGAACAATCAGGGCATTGCCCGCAGCACGGTATTCGACAGCCTGTTTGCGCGCGAAAAACTCGGATCGACCGGCCTCGGCCAAGGCATCGCCATTCCGCACGGCCGCATCAAGGGCCTGAAGGAAGCAACCGGCGCCTTTTTCCGCCTCGCCGCCCCCGTGCCGTTCGACTCGCCGGACGGCAAGCCCGTCTCCCTGCTCTTCGTTCTTCTGGTTCCCGAGCAGGCCACCGAACAGCATCTGCAGATCCTTTCCGAACTGGCCCAGCGCTTTTCCGACCGCAGCTGCCGCGACGCGCTGATGGCGGCCCCCGCTGCGGAAGCCGTTCGTCAACTGTTCGCCACTTGACGGTGACTGCCATGCGCCGATTCAGCATTGCCCAGCTCTACGAAGACCACCGCGACAAGCTGAAACTGTCGTGGATTGCGGCCATCGGCCTGGATCGGCAAATCGAACTCAAGGAACAGGGCAATTACGGCGCCGACGTCGTCGGCCACCTGAACCTGATCCATCCCGAGCGCCTGCAGGTGATCGGCACCGCCGAGCAGCGCTGGGCAACCCGGGTCAGCGAAAACCGCCTGCGCCAACAGATCGAGGACCTGCTGCTCGCTGAACCGCCGGCCGTCATCGTCGCCGACGGCCTCGAAGCCCTGCCCTTCATCCGCGACAGCTGCGAAGCGACGCAAACGCCGCTCTTTACCAGCCCGAAACCCTGCTCGGCGGTGATCGACCTGCTGCGCATCTATCTCTCGCGCCGCCTCGCCGATACCGCCTCGGTGCATGGCGTTTTCATGGACGTCTATGGCATGGGCGTGCTGATCACCGGCGATTCGGGCGTCGGCAAGAGCGAGCTCGCGCTCGAACTCATCTCGCGCGGCCACGGCCTGGTCGCCGACGATGTCGTCGAACTGGCGCGCATCGCGCCGACGACCATCGAGGGCCGCTGCCCGGGCATGCTGCGCGACTATCTCGAAGTGCGCGGCCTGGGCCTGCTCAACATCCGGACGATCTTCGGCGAAACCGCGTCGCGCCGCAAAATGAAGCTCAAGCTGATCGTCCACCTGCAAAAGCCGGTCGCCAGCGCCGACGCGCCGCGCCTGCCGCTCGACGCGCAGACGCAGGAAATCCTCGGCATTCCGGTACGCAAGGTGATCATTCCCGTCTCGGCCGGCCGCAACCTCGCGGTGCTGCTCGAGGCCGCCGTTCGCAACACCATCCTGCAACTGCGCGGCATCGACAGCATGGGCGAATTCATCAACCGGCAGCAGCAGGCGCTGCTTGACGACGACATATAGATGATGGCTATAATGGGTTCCCTCACTCACCCCGCACGGAGGTACTTCCCATGAAAGCCAGAATCGCCCTGCTTGCTCTCGCCCTGTCCCTTGCCGCGGCCGGTGCCTTCGCCGCCGACGAGGTGAAAAAGGAGGCTTCGCCCGCGCAAAAGGCGCAGCAGGATAAAATGAGGGCCTGCAACGCCGATGCCGGAGAACAAAAACTCAAGGGCGACGAGCGCAAGCAATTCATGAGCGGCTGCCTGGGCGCCAAAGCCGCACCGGCCACGCAACAGGGCAAGATGAAGGAATGCAACGCCGATGCCGGCGAAAAGAAGCTGAAGGGCGATGAACGCAAGAAATTCATGAGTGAATGCCTCAAGGGCGACAAGAAATAGTCTTACCCGGGCAAAGCCCGCAATAAAAAAGGCGACGCCGTGGCGTCGCCTTTTTTATTGCGCAACGCGCTCAGTCAATCACCGAGACCGGCAACGGAAAGGCCGACGACGCCGTCAACTCGTCGCCGAACTGCGGGTCGAACACCGTGTCGCCACCGTCCATCGCCGAAAGCTCGCGCTCGAGACCCAGGCCCTTGAAATCGAACAAGGCATTGTCGGCCAGATGCGAGGGGACGACATTCTGCAATGCCGAAAAGACGGCTTCGGTCCGCCCCGGATAGCGGCGGTCCCAGTCGGCCATCATCTCGCGGATCTTCTGGCGCTGCATGTTGTCCTGCGAGCCGCACAGGTTGCACGGGATGATCGGGTATTCCATGCCGCGCGCAAAGCGGGCGATGTCGGACTCCGCACAGTAAGCGAGCGGCCGGATCACGACGTGCGCGCCGTCGTCGGTGACCAGCTTGGGCGGCATCGCCTTGAGCTTGCCGCCGAAGAGCAAGTTGAGGAACAGCGTATGCACCATGTCGTCGCGGTGGTGGCCGAGCGCGATCTTGTTGGCGCCCAGTTCCTTGGCCGTACGGTAGATGACGCCACGGCGCAGGCGCGAACACAGCGAACAGGTGGTTTTGCCCGCCGGTATCTTTTCCTTGACGATCGAATAGGTGTCCTGCTCGACGATGCGGTACTCGACACCCAGCTTGGCGAGGTAGGTCGGCAGGACCTCCTCGGGAAAACCCGGCTGTTTCTGGTCGAGGTTCATCGCGATCAGGCGGAAATCGACCGGCGCACGCTCGCGCAGGGCCATCAGGGCCGAGAGCAGGGTATGCGAATCCTTGCCGCCGGAAATGCAGACGAGCACGGTGTCGCCATGCTCGATCATGTTGTAGTCGGCAATCGCCTTGCCGACGTTGCTTTCAATGCGCTTCTTCAGGCGCAACAGGGTATTCGATGGGGTATTCGATGATTCCACAAAGACTCTCTCAAACGGTGGTGGTTACAAATGGGCGGTTCGACCGCCATCGACGTTGATCACCTGCCCGGTGACGTAACTCGCTTCATCGAGCAAAAAACGCACCGTGCGCGCAATCTCCTGCGGCAGGCCCTCGCGCTGCAGCAGGGTATGGGCGACGATTTGATCGCGCGCGACGTCGTCGAAGGCATTGTCGTCGGGCCACAGGATGGGGCCCGGCGCAACGGCATTCACGCGCACCAGCGGCGCCATTTCGATGGCCAGCGCCCGCGTCAGTCCGAGCAGGCCGGCCTTTGCCGCGCAATAGAGCGGATAACCGGCGAGCGGGCGTTCGGCATGAATATCGGTGATATTGACCACCGCCCCGCGGCTGGCACGCAGATGCGGCGCTGCGGCCTGGGTCAGGAACAGGGGGGCCTGCAGGTTGCTGCCCACGAGGCTGTGCCACGCCGCCAGATCGATTTTCCCGAGCGGGGTGGCAAAAAAGCTCGAAGCGTTATTGACCAGCCCGTCGAGGCGTCCGAATTTTTCCAGCGTTGCGTCGATCAGCCGCGGCAACGCTTCGATGTCGAGCAGATCGGCTTGCAGGCAGGCCGCCGAATCCGGGCGCAAGGCATTGAGCTCGGCAACCAGCAGCCCGGCACCGGCGGCGTCGCTGCGGTAGTGCAGCATCACCTTGCTGCCGGCGGCGTGCAGTTCGCGCGCGATGGCGCTCCCCACCCGTTTCGCTGCGCCGGTCACCAGTACGGTTTTGCCGCTCACGCCAGACTCCTGAACGATGCCTTCAAGGGGGCGGATTTTAACGGATATGTCGGGCATGAGCGAATAATGACCACACCGATGCCCACACCGCGATTGCCAAGTGCCGCCGCATCGCCGATCATTCGCGCTCTACCGCCACTTGCGCCTGAACGACCATGTCCCTGCCAACTCCCGATGCCGACGCGCTCGCCTACAGCGCGGCACTGACTGACCAGATCGGCGCCGAAATCGCCCGTTCCGGCGGCTGGATCGGCTTTGACCGTTTCATGGAACTGGCGCTCTACGCGCCGGGGATGGGCTATTACTCGGGGGGCGCACGAAAATTCGGGGCAGCCGGCGATTTCGTCACGGCGCCGGAGCTTTCCCCGGCGTTTGCCCAGACGCTCGCCGCGCAGGTCGTGCAATTCATGACAATGGGCCTGAGCGAAGTGATCGAGGTCGGCGCCGGGTCGGGACGGCTCGCCGCCGACCTGCTGCTCGAACTGGAACGGTGCGACAGCCTGCCGGTGCACTACCGCATCCTCGACCTGTCGGGCGAGTTGCGCGAACGGCAACGTGAAACGATTGGCCAAAGCGCGCCGCACCTGCTCGCACGGGTCAGCTGGATCGACCGCCTGCCCGAGCGCTTTGACGGCCTGGTCATCGCCAATGAACTGCTCGATGCGCTGCCGGTGCACCTCGTCGCCTGGCGCGACGACGCGCACTGCTCGGCGATTTGCGAGCGCGGCGTGGTCGTCCGCGACGGCAGCTTCGTCTGGGAAGACCGGCCGGCCAGCGGCCACCTGCTCGAGCGCGCGCAGCTGCTGGCCGACGACCAAGCCATCCCGCCCGGCTACCTGAGCGAAATCTGCCTCGCCGCACCGGCCTGGGTCGGTGCGTGGGCAGGGATTATCGGACGCGGCGCGCTGCTGCTGATCGACTACGGCTTCCCGCAGCGCGAGTACTATCACCCGCAGCGCAACGCCGGCACGCTGATGTGTCATTACCGTCACTACGCGCACGGCGAGCCCTTCTATCTGCCGGGCTTGCAGGACATCACCGCGCATGTGGATTTCACCGCCATCGTCGATGCCGGCTGTACGGCGGGCCTCGACCTGCTCGGCTACACGACGCAGGCGACCTTCCTGTTCAACTGCGGATTGACCGACGTCCTCGCACGCACGCCGGCGAGCGACCCGACGCGCTACCTGCCGCTCGCCAACGCGGCACAGAAACTGATTTCGCCGGCCGAAATGGGCGAGTTGTTCAAGGTCATCGCCCTCGGCAAAGGGATTGCCGAGCCGTTGCTCGGCTTCCGTCAGGGAGACCGCAGCGCGACGCTCTGAGACGGATGGACAAAAACGCCGGGCCGGGCTAAGGTTTTCCCGGATTGCCGCCGATAACAGGCTGGCAGAGACAAGGAGACGACGATGGATATCGGCAGTATAGCGAACGTATCAAGCACACTCAGTCGCGCCGACACGGGTGATGCCGTCGCCCTCACGGTGCTGAAAAAGGCCAATGAAATCGCCGAGAACAGCGCAATGCAGCTGATCCAGGCGCTGCCTTCGCCAGCCAAAGGCACGACCGCCAGCATGGGGAACGGCGTCAATACCTTCGCCTGACCGCTCTCCCCGGGCGCCTTTCCGGGGGGTGCGTTTTCTAAAGAGGCTGTTCGAGCAGCCAGTCGCGCACCGCTTCGGCGACCTGCAGCCAGTCCTTTTCCAGCATCACACCGTGGCCCAAGCCACGGAAAATCCGGCTCGGCACGCCGTAGGTCTGCGCCGTCGTCTGCACCAGGAACGCCGGCATCAGATGATCCTGTTCCGCCCCGAGGACAAGCAGGGGCGGCCGGTGCATGCGGTCGATCGCCGGCAGGTTGAACATCGACATGTCCCAGATCGCGCGCTGCGATTCCTGCTGCATTTTCCGGTAGTAACGCTCCAGCGTCGCTACCGGGATGTCCTGTGCGAACAGGGCTTCGCGCAGGATATCGAGCGACACATCCTCGCCGCCGAGCAGGCGGTTCAGTTCGATCATCAAACCCGGCTTCTGGAACATCATCGAGAACTGCGCGGCGACCAGCCCCTGCGGCGGCACCGAGCACATCAGCACGGCGGCCGGCACGGCGTGACGCTCAAGGTATTTCTGAACGACAAAACCGCCCATCGAATGCCCGATCAGCACCGGTGCCGTGCCCAGGTCGCCGATCACCGTCGCCAGATCGTCGACGTAGTCATGCACACTGTGCGCATCGAGGTGTTCGTGACCAAAGCTGTCGCCATGTCCGCGCAGCGAAAGCGCATGCGCGTCGTAGCCCTGGGCGGCGAAATAGGGCAGGAAATGCTCGTCCCAGACCCAGGCGCCGGAAAACGAGCCGTGCACGAAAAGCAGCGGCGTTGCATTCGCCTTCTTGTCCTTCGAGGAACACGAAAGCACTTCAAGGCCTTCAACTTTGCGCTTGATCATCTTGCCGTCCGCGAAACGACGGGTGAAGCCCCGCCTGAAAAATTGGCCATCACTCTTGGTCCTGCCCGCTAAATTACCGTGTTTAAATACAGGATTGGTCTGGCAATGCCGACGCGGGAAGCGGGAAAACCGGCCTTGCCACCCGTGTCACCCGTATTTCGACCGTCCACCACTTGCCGGGCAAATTATCCCATGCCGAAATGGATCCTTACGCTCGCCGTTGCCGTCGCCATTCTTGGCCTGTGTGTCCCCTGGCTGTCACGCCACCTGCGCCTCGGGCGGCTGCCGGGTGATTTCACCTTCCGCTACCGGGGCCGGAATTACCGCTTTCCGTTCTCATCGACCCTGCTGCTTTCACTGACCCTGCTTTTGGTCGGCAAGCTGTTCTGATCGCCGCCCCGTTGCATTCCCGCGACAACGGGCCGTGCACCGCAGCGAAGAAGCGCTACAGTAGCAGACAATTTCCGCATTAACGTTTATATTCATTGACATTTCGCCACAATTGAAAGCGGTTTCTACAATGGCATATTTGCCGCCCCCCCGCCTTCGGGCATGGGCCATTGCCGCCATCCTGGGTTCCGCTTCGCTACAGGCAGCAGACGATGCATTCGACCTGCAGCGCATCCGCGTCACCGGCAACACCTTGCTGCCCGCATCCCAGCTGGAAGATGTCGTCGCACGGCATATCGGCCGGGGGAAAACCTTTCGCGACATCCAGCATGCACTCGAAGCGCTCGAAGCGGCCTACCGCAACGCAGGTTTCGGTGCCGTCCAGGTCAGCATCCCCGAGCAGGAGCTGACCAGCGGCACGCTGCTTCTGGCCGTTGAGGAAATTCCGATCGCCACGGTGACCGTCAAGGGCAATCAGCACTTCGACCAGGCCAACATCCGCGCGACCCTGCCCTCATTGCGCGAGGGCAGCAGCCCGAACACGCGCCAGCTCTCGGAAAACATCCAGCTCGCCAACGAAAACCCCGCCCGGCAGCTCGATGTCGTTCTTGGCGTCGGCCAGGCGCCCGGTACGCTCGACGCCGCAATCAGCGTGACTGACGAAGCACCGCTGCGCGCCTATCTCACTGCCGACAACACCGGCACGCCGACCTCGGGCCGTCATCGCGCGGGCGTCTCGCTGCGCCACGCCAACCTGTTCAACCGCGACCATACGGCGACCTTCTCCTACACCGGCTCGCCCGACATGCCGCAAGGCAGCCGCGTCGACATCTTCAGCCTGGGCTACCGCATACCGCTTTACGGCATCGGCGACAGCATCGATCTGTTCTATGCAAAATCGAGCACCAACACGCCGGCCAGCACCCTGTCGGTCGGCGGCACACTCGGCCTGACCGGCCGCGGCGACATGATCGGCATGCGCTGGAACCACTACTTTGCACGGCAGGGCGAATACACCTCGAAACTGGTCGGCGGCTGGGACATCAAGCTGATGGACACGACCTGCTCGAGCGACGGAACGCCAGTCCCCTTCGGCGTGTCGGCCGGTTGCACGCCCTACACCACCCGCCCGCTCTCGCTGGCCTACTCTGGCCAGTGGCTGAGCAGCGGCATGGCCACCGATTTTCAGGTCGGCTACGCCTACAACCTGCCGACCGGCGCGCGCTACACGACAACCACCAGTGCCGGGCTGACGGTCAATGACCGCTATTCGCTGGTCGCCAGCAACCGCAGCACGCCGGAAAACTTCTCCGCGCTGCGCTACAGCGCCAGCCTATCGAAGGCACTGGTCGACGAATGGATGGTCCGTGTCGCATTCAGCGGCCAGTCGAGCCTCGGCATGGCACTTGTCCCGGCCGAGCAGATCGGCCTTGCCGGCGCGCAAACCGTACGCGGCTTCCACGAACGGGTGGTTGCCGCCGACAGCGGCTACGTCATCAATCTCGAACTGCATGCGCCCAACCTGGCCGGCCACCTGGGACTCCCGGGCAACCTGCGCCCACTCGCCTTCTACGACGCCAGCCGGGGCTGGAACTACCGCATGCCGGCCGGAACCGGTGTCGGCACGCAAATCGTCGGCGTCGACAGCATCGGCATGGGGCTGCGCTACGACCTGAAGAAGGACGTCATCGCCCGCTTCGACCTGGCCAACGTGCTGCACGCCAACGGCGTCGCCCAGCTTGGCGGCGCATCGAACACGCTCGACCACGAATGGCGCGGGCATTTCAACGTCACGCTCGGCTTCTGAGCGGAAAACGGCAATTCGACAATCGATGCACGCGGTGCGCAATGGCAATCGACAGCACGGCGCCGTTCCCCGGCAGCGATCGGAATCAACCTTGCTTTGTGCGGGATCGCACATAGACTCGAAGCAAGGCCAGCAGAAGGAAAGCACGATGCAAAGCGAAACCTGCAGAAAAACAACCACGCCGATCTCCCGCACACTGATCGCAACAGCGGTCGCCGCCTGTTTCGCGCCGCTGGTTTTTGCCTTGCCAGTGGCCCCAAGCGTCGTCAATGGCAGCGCGAGTTTTGCCCAGAATGGCAATACGCTGACCGTCACCAACTCGAACCAGGCGATCATCAACTGGCAGTCGTTCTCGATCGGCAGCAAGGAAATCACCCGCTTCGTGCAGCCATCGGCGAACAGCAGCGTGCTCAACCGCGTACTCGGCAACGACCCATCGCAACTGCTTGGCGCACTGCAATCGAACGGCCGCGTCTTCCTGATCAATCCGGCCGGCGTTCTGGTCGGTCAGGGGGCGCGCGTCGATGTCGCCGGCTTTGCCGCCTCCACCCTCAATCTGTCGAACAGCGATTTTCTTGCCAACCGCCTGCGCTTTGGCGAGACGCCCGGCGCCGGCAAGGTCCAGAACCTTGGCGAGATCACCACGCCGAGCGGCGGCAGCGTCTATCTCGTCGCAGCGCAGGTCGACAACGGCGGCATCATCAGCGCCCCGAACGGCGAAGTGCTGCTCGCCGCCGGCCAGCGCGTCGAACTGATCGACACGGCGACTCCCGGCGTCCGCGTCGCCGTGGTCGGCAGCGAAGGCAACGCGACCAACCTCGGAACGATCACCGCCGAAGCCGGCCGCATCGGCATCGCCGGCGTACTCGTCAGAAATTCGGGAACGCTCAACGCCTCCAGCGTGGTCAGCGAAGGCGGCCGCATCTTCCTCAAGGCCAGCAGCGACACGCTGCTCACCGGCGACAGCCGGATCAGCGCGACCGGCGCCAAGGGCGGCGATGTCGAAGTCCTCGGCCAGCGGGTCGCGCTCACCGACAACGCCCGGATCGACGCCTCGGGCCGGAACGGCGGCGGCAGCGTGCTGGTCGGCGGTGACTATCAGGGCAAGAATGCCGCGATCCAGAATTCGCGGATCACCTATTTCGGCAAGGAGGCAAGCATCCAGGCCGACGCGCTGGAGAACGGTGACGGCGGCAAGGTCATCGTCTGGGCCGACGATACGACGCGGTTTGCCGGCAGTATCAATGCACGAGGCGGTGCGAAGGGGGGCAACGGCGGTAACGCTGAAGTTTCCGGGAAGGCTTACCTTGATTTCAAAGGAACGGTCGATCTGAGCGCCAAGGCGGGGGTCGCTGGCACCTTGTTGCTGGACCCGACCAATATAACCATCGGTGCAAATGCTGACCTGAATGGAGACACCACACTCGGGGACGATGTGACAACGGATGTACTAGTTGGCGACAACCCTGCAGCAACCAGCCAGATCACTGCAGCTCAAGTCGGTACCTTGCTCGACACAACGAGCCTGTCGCTGGCGGCCAGCAACGATATTACGGTCAGCAGTGCGATCAACAAAACCACCAACACGGCAAACATCACCCTGATTTTGAACGCAGGAAACGCTATCGCCCTCAACGCACCGATTAGCGCAGCTGCTGGCGGATTGTCGGTAGAACTGATGGCTGGCGCCGGTGGTATCAGTCAAACGGCAGGGATTGTCACCGCCGAGAAGCTGAAAATAACCTCGAGCGGTAACGTCAACCTGACAGAAGGCAACTTGGTCGGAACGCTGGCCGCAAGCATGAGCGCGGGCAGCCTCTCCTTTTCAAATGCCCAGTCGCTCGAAATCGCCAGCATTGGCGGCACAAACGGAATCATTTTCACCGGCAACAGCAACCCGATCAACATCAGCACAAGCGCAGGTAACTTAACTCTATATCAACCGATTCTTGCCGACGGATTGGGTGGAGGAATGATTACATTGACCGCGGCAAACGCCATCGATTTACAAGCCGCCATTACCGCTTCAAATAACTCGACTCCCGCTGGCCCGGTCAAACTGACCGCTGGTGCCGGAGGCATTACAAGCAACGCCTTCGGCATAATAACGGCGGATGCACTGGCCGTAAGATCAGGCGGGAATGTCGCCCTGGACAACGCAGTAAACATGGTGGATAAACTGGCCGCCAGCGTCAGCGGAACGAATAGCAACTTCAAATTCGTCAACGGCAAGGCCCTCAAGGTTGATACTGGCCCAGTTGTCGATAACCTTACCGGTATTTCACTCACCGGAATTGTGGGCAATTACGATTCAGTCAACCCGAATGGGGTGATTTCATTACGGGCCGTTGATTCCCCGAGTAGTCCCACCGTCTGGTATCCGATCACCCAGAGCGCAGGCGCGCTACTTGCCGGAAAGGCCGTGCATGCCATAGGATCAACGGTTGACTTGCAGGCCGACAACCCAACCGGCGTGATCGCGGGTGAAGCAAGCGGGGGAAGCTTTAAGTACAAGAGCAGTTCCCCTATTTTTGTAACCAGCGTCGGGAGTTCCTTGGGCATCCAGAACACCGGTAGCGGCGGGGATATCGTGCTGACGAGCACGAACGATGGCGTCGGCCAGGATCAACCAATTTCAACCAAGGATGTAGCAGGAGGCGGCGGGTTCGGCTTGTCACTCAGCAGCACTGCTGACGTGATGCTGCAAAATGTCGGCAACAACTTCGCCGTCTTGTCCGCAAACGTTAGTACTGGTTCACTCGCCGTTCATAACAGTGAAGATTTCACCGTGGGAACGGTCGATGCTATTACCGGCATCAGCACCAACAACACGAACATCCTGCTGGCCGCCGGCACCAACAAAACACTGACCGTTAGCAACGCAATCAATGCCGGCGCATCGGGCAGTGTCTCGCTGCTGGCCGATAGTCTTGTTCTGTCCAATGGGATTACTGCCGCAATGGTCGATATTCGCCCGGTCACTCCTGGCCGCCCGATCAGCGTCGGCTCAAACATCGGCGGCGGGCATTTGAACGTAATCGATCTTTGGCAAATAAACGCCCCGAGCATCGGCATCGGCAGCGATGATGTCATCAAAGCAGCAGGGGCGATTGCCGTTAGCGGGATCACGGTCGGCGGCACCTCGCTTACTGACCGACACGCAAATACGACGCGCATCGGCCTGCTGAGCGGTGCCGGCGTCACCCAGAGCGGCGCAATCGACGTACATGACCTGGGAATCAGCGCCGGGGGAACGGTCGATCTCAGCAGTGCAAACAGCGTAAGCAAGCTCGCGGGAAAGACCAGCGCAGGCAACTTTACCTTCGCCAATTCGACAGGTTTTGAGGTCACGTCAATGAGTGGCGGGACGGCATCCCACGCTTACGCGATGAACGGGATTTCCACTGGCGGTGGAAACGTATCCCTGACCGCGAGTGCCGGCGACATCACCCTGAACCAGCCGATCAACGCGGGCAGCGGCACCGTCAGCCTGACGACGAGCAGCGGAAGCATCCAGGATAACGGCAACACGGCGGTAAACGATGTGATTGCCGGCAGTCTGACGGTATCCGCAACGGGTACGAGCAGTTTCGATGCATGGGGGATCGCACCAACCGTATCAAGCGGCACGAACAGCATCCGAACGGTTGATCCTGCTGTAACCGCAGCCAATGCAGCCGCTGCGGCGGCAGCAGCTGCTGCTGAAACTCAGGCACTCGCCGACGCAAAGGCCGCCGCCGAAGCCAAAGCACTTGCCGACGCAGAGGCCGCCGCTGAAACGAAAGCGCTCGCCGACGCACAAGCCGCCGCCGAAGCCAAAGCACTTGCCGATGCTGCAGCCGCTGTAAAAGCTCTGGCCGAGGCAGAAGTGTTGAAGGCTAAGGAAGAGGCCGCCGTATTGACGCGAGTGACGGAAGAGACGGTCGCGAAGGTGGCGGTTGTCGAGGCGGTTGTCGGTGCGCAAACCAGAACGGCAGCGGCCATGACGCCCGCCCCTGTCGCGCTGCTCAGAACGGAAACATCCGGCGGCAGCGGGACACTTTTCGCCGGTCGGAGCATCGGCGGTAGTGCAGGAGAGTTCGGTGCGCCATCCCCGGACTCGCAGCCGGTGCTAACACCCTTCGTGGGCAGCACACCCTTCAGCGGGCAAGCTGCGCCGGCAGGCGGTCTTGAAATCGAGGGCTTGCCTTCCGAATCGCGACCTGCCACAAGTTCCGGCAGTGCCAGCAGCAAATCAGCTTCAGACAAAGCGAACCAAAAGAGTGAGAAGGAAGCGACAGACGATGCCAAAGTTGCGAAGAAAAAACCGGCTCAGTGCACCTGAGTTTCTCCTCGCCCTCGCGCTGAGCCTGTTCGTGCTGCCGGCCAGCGCCGCTCCGGCCGGCACGGTGACGCACCTGGCAGGCACCCTGACGGTCAAGCGCGCCGACGGCACGACGAAGCTGCTGGCGACCCGGTCGGAAGTGGCCGAGGGCGACGAGTTGTCGACCCAGGACGAGACCTATGCCCGCATCAAATTTGTCGATGGCGGCGAGATCGTTTTGCGCCCGAACACCCAGCTCAAGGTGACGAACTACGCTTATGTCGAGAGCAAGCCGCAATCCGACAACATCGTGCTCAGTCTGATCCGTGGCGGCCTGCGCGCGGTCACCGGCCTGCTCGGCAAGCGCAACAACGACCGTTTCAAGCTCGAGACAACAACGGCAACGATCGGCATTCGCGGTACCCATTTCGGCGCGCTATTCTGCGCCAGCGACTGCGCCGGCATTCCGACAACCACCGGCCAGACGCCGGCCAACGGCCTGCATCTGGACGTCGCCGCCGGCGCCATTCTGGTCACCAACGCCGGAGGTTCGCAGCAGTTCAACGTCGGACAGTTCGGCTATGTCGCAACCAGTGCGACGCCGCCGGTCATCGTTCCGCCGCAAAGCGGCATCCAGGTGACCATGCCGGGCAGCATCAGCCAGAACAACGCCGCAGGACAGGGGATCGGCAAGGCCAAAGCGGCTGAATGCGGGATCTGATCCCGCCGGCTGGCTATTCGGCGACAGCCAGCGACTGCCTGACCGCCGCCACGCGCGCAACGTGCAGGCGTTCGGGAATTTGCGCCGGGTCGATACAGGCGCGCGCGATGCTCGCCGCATCGATGCTGCGCACGGTGGCCAGCGCCTGCATGAACAAGGCCGGCGAAGGATAGGGTTTTTCTTCCCAGCCCAGCCGACCGTGAAAATCACAGGCGCAGGCTTCGAGCAACTGTTCGAAACGTTGCGGCCGGCGCAGCCCGTCAGCGTTCTCGAGCAACTTGACGACGGTGCTTGCACGCAACTCGGCAGCGCGATGAATGTCGCCGTGGAAGCGTGCCATCAGCAGTGCCAGGTCGCGGCAGTCAACAGGAGGCTTGAGGCGTGCGCATACGTCGCCAACCAGCTTGACGCTGCGCTGTTCATGCGCGATGTGGCGCGGCAGTTCGGCGACCGGCGTCGTTCCCTTGCCCAGGTCGTGCAACAAGGCGGCAAAGCGCACCGGCAGGCCGCAGCCCCGCTGCGCCGCCTGATCGACGACCATCATGACGTGGACGCCGGTGTCGATTTCCGGGTGATATTCGGCGCGTTGCGGCACGCCGAACAGCCGGTCGAGTTCGGGCAACAGGCGGGCCAGCGCGCCACACTCGCGCAGCACGGCGAACATGCGCGACGGCCGGGACTCCATCAGCCCCTTGGCCAGTTCCTGCCAGACGCGCTCGGCCACCAGATGGTCGACCTCGCCGTTATCGACCATCCGCCGCATCAGCGCCGTGGTTTCCGCAGCAACGGTAAAATCGGTGAAGCGCGCCGCGAAGCGCGCGACGCGCAGGATGCGCACCGGGTCTTCGACAAAAGCCGGACCGACGTGGCGCAGGACGCGCGCCGCCAGATCGGCAACCCCGTGGAAGGGGTCGGTCAGGGTGCCATCCTCGGCACGCGCGATCGCGTTGATCGTCAGGTCGCGCCGCGCCAGGTCTTCCGCCAGCGTGACCTCGGGTGCCGCGTGAAAGGCAAAGCCCTTGTAGCCGTGGCCCGTCTTGCGTTCGGTACGCGCCAGCGCGTATTCGTCCTGCGTCCGGGGATGCAGGAAGACCGGAAAATCCTTGCCGACCGGCCGGAAGCCCTTGGACAGCATTTCGGCCGGCGAAACGCCGACGACGACGTAGTCGCGATCCTGCACCGGCAGGCCAAGCAGTTCGTCGCGGACAGCACCGCCGACGGTGAAGACCTGCACGATGAAGGGATGGCTGTCGGCTAGCGCAGCGGATCAGCGACCGGCGTGATAGCGGTAGCCGTCAAGACGCATTTTCGGCTTGATCGTCGACAGATAGGCCGGCGCCACCGCCTCCAGCGAATACGGCTGCCAGTCAGGATAGTTGTGCGCACCGTCGGTGACGCTATCGACTTCCATCGAACGCAGGTTGTCCGGCGACATCGGCGGGTTCGGCAGCAGCCACAGCAGCCCGGCCTGCAGGTAGGCCCAGCCGCCCACGCCCAGATCGATCACCGGGCGCTGCTTGCCGACCAGCTCGCCGGTATATTCGACCAGTTGGCGCAGGGTATACACCTTGGGGCCGCACAGCTCGTAGGTCTGGCCGAAGGTCGCGCGATCGGTCAGGCAGGCGCTGAAGGCATCGGCCACATCGCCGACATAAACCGGCTGGAAACGCGCCGCGCAGTAGCCGAGCGGGAAAACCGGGAAGAGCTTGAGCAGCTTGGCAAACGTGTTCAGGAAGGAATCGCACGGCCCGAAGATGACCGACGGACGGAAGACGGTGATATCGAGCTCGCCCATCGCGGCGCGGACCAGCGCTTCGCCCTCGCCTTTCGAGCGCAGATATTCGGAAGAGCCATCGGCTGCGGCATTCAGCGCACTCATGTGCACCAGCCGGCGAACGCCGGTCTGCTTCATCGCGGCGATGATCTTCTTCGGCACCTCGATATGGGCAGCGGCGAAGCCCTTGCCGTAAGGCAGGCGCGAATCGTGGTCGTGCAGGATGCCGACCAGGTTGATCACCGCGTCCTGCCCCTGCATCAGCGTCGCCAGCTGCTGCGCATCGCCAATATCGGCCTCGACCATATCGACCATCGGCAGCAGGATGAGCTGCTTGGTGTTGTCGCGGTGGCGAGTCGGAATCGTGACGCGGATGCCGCGTTCCGAAAGACGGTTGGCAATCCAGCCGCCGACAAAGCCACTGCCGCCGATCAACAATACGTTCTTGAGTTCCATAGCGCCCTACCGGGAAGTAAATGTCGGAAAATCGTGATTTTACGGTAATTCTTCGCGCTTTGCCTCGCCACCGGTGCGCGGTGCGATGATGCCAAGCCGGCGCTTGATCGACTGCGGCTTGCCGTCGAACAGCGCCGAGTAATAGACCGAGTTGCTCATCATCTTCTTCACGTAATCGCGCGTTTCGCTGAAGGGGATGGTTTCGGCGTAAATGGCCCCTTCGAGCGGCTGGTCGGCGCGCCATTTTCGGGCGCGGCCGGGGCCGGCGTTGTAGGCCGCCGAGGCAAGTACCGGGTGGTTGTCGAGGCTTTCCAGCACGAGGCGCATGTAGGTCGTGCCGAGCAGCACGTTGGTCGCCGTATCGTTGACCTGCCCGTGCTGGTAATCCTTCAGTCCGATCTTCTTGGCCACCCACTTGGCCGTGGCCGGCATCAGCTGCATCAGTCCGGAGGCACCGACCGTCGACTTGGCGTTGGTGATGAAACGGCTTTCCTGGCGCATCAGGCCGTACACCCAGGCGCCGTCGAGCGACTGCTCCTTGGCCGCCGAGCGCACCTGCTCGCCGTAGGGCGCGAGATAGCGCAGCGAATAGTCGTGTTCGTTCTTGGTGCGGTCGGCCGCGGCAATCGCCCGGTCGTAGATGCCGGCCCGGTGGGCGATGTCGGAGGCGGCGAGCAGTTCGCGATCGCTCATGCCGCGCAAGGCCCAGCTCCACTCCTTGGTGCCCTCGAAACGCTGGTTCAGCCGGAAGAAGGCGAGCGCCCGCTGTACGCCGGCGTTGGCGCCGACCTGCTCGAGCTCGTCGCGGGTGGGTGCGGTGGCCTTGGGCGGCGTCATGGTCGGCCGGTCCAGTTCGTCGTCCGCCAGGTTGCCGTAGAAGTTCGGCAGACCGGCTATCTTCAGGAACAATGCGTTGGCTTCTTCGACCCGCCCGCCGGCGCGGTAGGCACGGCCCAGCCAGTACGTCCAGTCGGGCTGCGCAGCAAGCGCCGGCGACATCTTGTCGATGGTGCTACGGACCACCCCCCAGTCCTGCACGCGCAGCGCCGCACGCACCTTCCACTGCGCGGCCTCATCGGAAAGCGGCGCATCGCCGGCCCGCCGGAACCACTCAATGGCGTCGGACATGTGCCGCTGCGCGGCGAGCCAGGCGATCTGGCTCCACGCCCAGCCCTTCTCGCCGGCCTGCAGCTGGCTTTCGATCCGGATCAACTGGTCGGCGGCAACACGCGGGTCGTTGCGTGCCATCCGGGCAATCGCCAGCGCCGCGAGCTCACGGTTCATGCGGCTGCCCGAGAGATTGGCCGGCAGCTTGATCAGCCAGTGCAGCGGCTGTTCGATCACGGCTTCCGCCTGTCGGGCGTCGGGTGTCTGGCTCGGCGGCAGGTAATTCATGCTGTAGCGCGCGGCGGCTGTCTTGTTCGCCTCCAACTGGCGGCGCACGCGCCCCCAGACTTCGTCGGCCAGCACGCGTTTTTCGTGGATCAGAGCTTCGAGCACCGGATAACAGGGCTCCGGCGGCTCGATCAAGGTCAGCCAGAGCGGCATCGCCTCGTCGAGCATCGTTGCGTCGCCGCGTGCGCGCCGGCTTTGCAGCGCGTAGCAGACAAGCTCCTGGTCGGGCTGGGCAAGCTGCGGATAATTGGCGTCAAACTCGCTCCACTGCTGTTTTTTCGCCAGCTGTTTGAGCCAGTCGCTGCGCAATCTTTCGCCAAGATAGGATTTGTCGTTGCGCGCAAGATAGCTACGGATACTGGCCGGATCGACATCCTTCAACTCGGCCAGAAGCCGCCAGTAACCAACGTAGGCCTCGAGTTCATGGCCCTTGAGTTCGGGGGCGATGCGCTCGAAGCGCGCCTTGTCGCCGGCGCGAAAGGCATCGCGCGCGGCAAGGAAACGGTCGTCGGCCGGCGCCGCATCGGCAAGCAGCGGCGCGAGGAGCAAGGACAAGGCCAGGAGGAAAGCGGTATGGCGAAACTTCATGATAAGCTGAAACACCCGTAAACACTGCCTTTGAGCATAACACATGGCCACCGGCTCCGACTCGGAAATACACGGCGAAAGTGCGACAAAAGCGCCCCAGGACGAACGGCAGTCCTTGCGCCGCAGCTTGATCGAGCGCCGCCTGGCGTTGAGCGGCGACGACTGTGCGCGGCTGTCTGCCGCGCTGCGCAATCATCTGGAGAAAGGCTTTCCGCAACTGGCCGGAATGCGTGTCGCTTTTTGCTGGCCGGTGAACAACGAACCCGATCTGCGCCCGCTGCTCGAAGCCTGGCTGGCGACGCAAAAAAACGGCTTTTGCGCGCTGCTCCCGGTCGTCGTCGGCGAAAGCGCTGCGCTCGCCTTTCGTCCGTGGACACCCGACACGGCACTGATCGCCGACCGTTACGGCATTCCCACCCCGGCCGCCGGTGACTTCGTCGAGCCGGAAGCCCTGCTGCTGCCGCTCAACGCCTTCGATGCGGCGGGCTACCGGATCGGCTACGGCGGCGGCTATTTCGACCGCACACTGGCGATCCTGCGCGAACAGGCGACGCCCCCGCTGGCGATCGGCGTCGGCTTCGAATTGGCCCGGGTCGATTCAATCCATCCGGCAGCCCACGACCAGCCGCTCGACGCAGTGGTGACCGAAGCCGGCGTATTCCGGCTCCAGAGTGCCAAATGAGTATGCAAAACAGCAAATCGGTGTAGACATTAACCCTGTTTTCTGCAAGGATATGCAAGGTTTTGCCCTACCCTCGCCAAGAGGGCTGGCAAGTCCGAAAAATAGCAAACTCGTACGAAAGTCGAGGGCGCAAAATCACCGATCTAAAGGGCTTAAGCCCCATGATGGCGGGATTGCCGGTCTTGCTCGCCCATGATGCATCGCCGCGACCCGTCACATGCATCCAGAGCTTGATGATGCCATGAGACAAATGGTGGTAGCGGACATAGTCCTGGGAATGCCCATTCCCTTTTCGGTCTTCGATGGTCATGGCCGCCTGCTGCTGCGCAGCGGGACGGTGATCAGCATGCCCGACCAGGTCGAACGACTGATGCTGCGCGGTGCGCGGGTGCCCGTCAACCCGGATGAGAAAAACCTCCCGGATCCAGGCGTGCGCCCATCGGCCGCCGCGCCACCGCCACCGGAAGAAAAACAGCCGGTATTCAGCCAGATGGAAGGGCTGACGCTCAATCTTCGGCACATTTTCACGACCCTGCTCAAATCGCCGGAGCAGATCGATCTGGCCTCGCGGATCAGGAACCTGGCAAGCAACATCCAGAAGCTGTGCGAGGAAGACATCGACAGCGCGCTGGCCGCCCCCTACCTCGACCATCAAAATCCGTACATCGTCGTCCATCACATCATGGGCGCCGTACTCACCGACCTCATTGCCGCGCACAAAGGCCTGTCGCCGGGCGATCGCCTGCCTTACGTCTGCGCCGCACTGACCCGCGACATCGGACAGCTGTCGATCCAGAACCAGCTCGAGCAGTCCCCCAGCCCGCTGCCTGAGCCGCTCAAGAAGGCCTTGCAGAATCACCCCCAGCTTGGCGTCGAACTACTCAAGCGGGCGGGGGTCACCGACGCCAACTGGCTCGACTGCGTGCTGCACCATCACGAGCGGCTCGACGGCAATGGCTACCCCTTCAAACTGACCGGCGAGAAGCTCCGGCTGGGTCCCAGAATCCTGGCGATCAGCGATATCTACAGTGCGATGGGGCGGGGCCGCCCGTATCGGACGAAGGCCTTCTTCCCGCAAAATGCCTTGCGTGAAATCTATCTGACCAAGGACTCGCACCTCGACGGCGAACTCATCCAGATGCTGATCAAGGACATCGGAATCCTGCCGCCCGGTTCGCTGGTCAAATTGAAATGCGGCGAGATCGCCGTCGTCTGCAAACGCACGCTGAAAGCCGACAAGGCGACCGTATTCAGCGTGTACAATCCTCGTGGCATGCCGGTGGTCGACCCCGTGCCGCGCGAGACGCAGAATCCCGAATTCGCCATCACCGGCATGGTTCCGTTTTCCGAATGCAAGTCCGCCGCCATCCTGATCAAACGTCTTTGGCTGAAGTAATTTTCACGAAAACCAACGCTGCTTAAACGCTGCTTAAAATTATCGTAGGGCTTTCTTATGAAAACGAATCTTCCGGTCACGGGGCAGGAAAAGCACCTGCCAGCCGGCGCATCGCTGGTTTCGCGTACCGACACGAAGGGGATCATCACCTTTGTCAACGACGCCTTTGTCGAGGCCAGCGGCTTCTCGCGCGAAGAACTGGTCGGCAGCAACCACAACATCGTTCGTCACCCCGAGGTCCCGGCGTCCATTTTCGAAGGAATGTGGCGCACCCTGAAACGCGGCTTGCCGTGGCATGGGCTGGTCAAGAATCGCTGCAAGAACGGCGATCACTACTGGGTTGCCGCGCGGGTGGTTCCGGTGCGCAAGAACGGTGAAACGATCGGTTACATGTCGCTGCGCAGCGCGCTGGACCCCGCCCGCATTCCCGAAGCCGAGGCCGCCTACCAGGCTGCGGCCGCGCTTCCGGTCTTTGGCGAAGCCGGCAACGGCGTGCTGAAGAAATTGCTGTCGGTCAAGAACGGCGTGATGTTCGGCATCTTTTTCGTCACCCTGCTGATGATCATCGGCGGCATCCTCGGCATCACCGGACTGAAACTGTCGAACCAGGCGATGCACGCGCTCTATTACGAGGAAATGAGTCCGGTACAGAACATCGGACGCATCAACTTCCTGATGGCCGACAACCGGGCGCAGGTGGCGCTCGCCCTGCACCACAACCCTGCCGTCCACAGCTGGGAGGAGTTCGATCACACGGTCAGCGCGCACCTCGAGCACATCGCCCGCAACAAGAAGGAAATCGACGAGTTATGGGTGACCTACAGTGCGCTGCCGCGCGGCAGCGCGGAACAAAAGCTGGCGGACGACTACGCCCAGGCCCGTTCCCGCTACGTCAGCGAAGGCCTGATGCTGGCCAAACAGGCGCTGGAACAGGACAACTATCTCGATGCCGAATCGCTGCTCCTGAAGAACGTCTCGCCGCTCTATGACAACGCGAACACCCACGTCACCGTCCTGCTGAAATTCCTGTCCGAAAAGGCCGAAAACAATTTCCACGAAGTCGAAGAGCGCAACCAGGCGATTTCGAGCATTGCCATCGGCGGCCTGAGCCTCGGCATTGCCATCGTCATCCTTTCTGGATTTTTCTTCTTCCGCGGCACGGTTTCACCGCTCAATGACGCGGTCAATGCCCTCGAACGGATTGCCGAAGGCAACCTGTCGGGCGAATTCAAGACCAGCGGCTTCGGCGAACCCGGCCGCGTCATGACGGCCGTGGCGATTATGCAAAGCCATCTGAAGACCATGATGGATGAAATTCGCCAGTCGGCCGGCTCGATCCACCAACAATGTCAGCGCCTCAACCAGACCATGATGAATCTCGCGCAGCATTCCGAGGAGCAGCATGACCGCGTCTATCAGGCGCTCGACACGATCAGCGCCGCCGAAGGCCAGCTGGCAAAACTGGCCAGCGACGCCGAACTGATTGCCGACGGCTTTGAAAGCGGCGCAACGCAAGGCGAGTTGCCGGAGAGCGCCGCCACGGCGCCCGCTGAAACACCGTTCGACGAAGCCAGCGATTCGATGTTCGCCGACCTCGGACTGACGGCGATCGGCGATAGCACCGCCGATGCGGACCACGCCGCGCCTGACGAAGCGTCGGCTGATCATGCCCCCCACGCCGCGCCACAACTTGTCGCCGCAGGCCCGGATCATCCGCAGCTGGCGCTGATGGCGCGCGATCTGGCCAGCGCCACGCGGATCGAGGTTTTCTCGGTGGAAGAAGGAACGGCACAGATCCAGCAAGTGGCCTCGCTGATCGTCGAGAACCGCGCCGAGGTGCAGGACGCCTGGGCGGCCTCGCAGAAGCTCGAGCAGACGGCGCATGAACTCGACCAACTGGTGAAATTCTTCGACTGAGACCCACCCCGGCGCAGGCAAAAACCCTGTTCAGCCGGGGCGACTCGCCTCATTTCTGGCGCATGCCAAAGCCATGCGCTCGAGCGCGGCATCGAGGGTGGCGCGCGGGCAGCCGAAATTGAGGCGAACCCAGCCCGGCAGGCCGAACTCCGCGCCGCAGGAAAGGCCGACGCCGGCCGCCTCGAAGAAAGCGGCGGGATCGTCGACGCGCAGGCCACGTGCGTCGATCCACGCCAGATACGTGGCTTCGACATGCGTCATGGACAGTCCGGTCATCGCCGCAACGGCGCTTTCCACACGATCCCGGTTGTCGCGCAGATAGTCGAGCAGCGCCGCGTGCCAGTCGCCGCAGTCGCGATAGGCGGCTTCGCAGGCCGCCAGACCGAGGACGTTGACGTGCGGCACGATGCCGTTCATCGCGCCGAGAAAACGGCGGCGCAGCGCAGCGTCCGGGATGACCGCAAAGGCGCAGCCCAGCCCCGGAATGTTGTAGGTTTTCGACGGTGCCATCAGCGTGATGCTGCGCCTCGCAATTCCGGCGTTGAGGCGGGCCAGCGGCACGTGTGGCCCGCCGTCGAGCAGCAGGCCGCAGTGAATTTCGTCGGAGCAGACGACCAGGTCGTGCCGCAGGCAGAAGTCGGCCAGTGCCGCCAGCTCGTCCTCCCGCCAGGCGCGGCCGACCGGGTTGTGCGGATGGCAGAGCAGCAGCAGGCGGGTGTCGGGGGTCAGCGCGGCTTCCAGTACGGCAAAATCCCAATCCCAATGCCCGTCGCGCAGCCGCAGCGGCACTTCGACCAAGGCCCGCCCGGCCAGGCGAGGCGCCGAGCGGAACGGCGGATAGACCGGCGTCGCCGTCAGCACGCCGCCGTCAACCGCGCGGCAGGCGATGTTCAGCCCGCTGACCAGCCCCGGCAGCCAGACCAGCCAGCCGGCCTCGACCGCCCAGCCGTATTCGCGCCGCAGGTGCTCAAGGACGGCATCGGTCAGCGCAGGCCACGGCGCCGAATAACCGAAATGCCCCTGCACAACGCGCTTTTCGAGCGCCGCAACGACGGCCGGCGGCGCGGCAAAATCCATGTCGGCGACCCACAGAGGAAGGATGTCGCGACCGGCGTATTTCTGCCACTTGATCGAATCGCCGTCGCGGCGGTCGACGATGCGGTCGAAATCGAAGGCGCTCATCGGCCAACCCGCCCGCTCAGACCCGCAGCAGCGCGATCTTCAGCGGCGATTGCCCGTCGGGACTCGGGAAATCGGCTTCGGGAGCGATCCACTCGACTTCGCGGATAGCCCGCCCGGCCTTGCGTGCGCTGCGTTCGAGCAGGTCGAGCCAGGCGTCGCGCGACACTTCGGCGACGTTGTTGCAGCAGATCAGCGTGCCGCCTTCCGCCGTGCACAGCAGCGCCGGCTTGAACAATGCGGCATAGTCATTGACCAGATCGACGACGCCGAACGGGCTTTTCGCGTAGCGCGGCGGATCGAGGAAAACGACATCGAACTGGTGCGCGTCGACTTTCGGGAAGGGCGGCATGCGCTTGCCGCGCACCATCTGCGCCTGCCCCTGCCCCGAGAACTGGCGCAGCGCGGCGAAGGCGTCGCTCTGCACGAAGCGCACGCGGATCGGCAGGTCATTCAGGCGGGCGTTTTCCTTGCCGAGATTGATGCTCGACTCGGCAAAATCGACGTTCACCACGTGCCGCGCACCGGCCTTGGCGGCGGCGATGCCGACGCCGCAAGTATAGGCGAAGAGGTTGAGCAGCGACTTCTTGTGGATCTCCTGCATCACGCGCCGGCGGCCGGCGCGCAGGTCGAGGAACAGCCACGGGTCCTGCCCGGCGTGGCGCGCCTGGAAGCGGTAAGTGACGCCCATTTCCTGAAACAGGCGCGGCTCGTGCGCGCCAGCGACCTGCTCGGGCGGCAGCGTGTTGGCAATCCGCGAATTGGCCTGGCTGCGGTCGTTGTAGAAGAGCGGCAGGCCGGGGAATGCCCCGGCGTAGAAGGCTTCCAACTCGGCCAGCTGATCCGGCGCGAGCGGACGGTGAAAGGTCTGCGCCAGCAGCGCATCGCCGTAGCGATCGACGGTGAGCCCCGCCTCGCCTTCGACGCTGCCGTGAAACAGGCGATAGGCATTGGTTTGCTCGGCGTGCAGCTGCGCCAGCAGGGCGCGGCGCGCTTCGAGTGCTGTGGACAGAAAACCGGTCAGGGCGGGAAGATTGGCGGGCATTTGGATTCCTCAATGGCCAGCAGGGTTTGCCTGTGCCGGAGTCGCCGCCGTGGCGGCAGGGTGCGACATGATACCGCGCCCGCAACGGGCGATCGGAAAAAGCAATGATCGAAGCACCGCCGCTACCGGCAAAGCAACGGCGCTGTCATTCAATCGACACGGGGATGTGTGACAATGGCGCCCGCATTGCACCGCAGCATTTAATGGTGCATCCAATCAATCCCCGACGACCCTGCAAGGAACAACACGATGAGCGAACAATCCCCGCTGACGCAAGGCGCTGCCCATTTGCCGCTGGCCGGAAAAAAGGGCCTGATCACTGGCATTGCCAACGACAAGTCGATTGCCTTCGCCGTGGCCAAGGCCGTACGCGATCTGGGCGCCGAAATCGCCGTCACCTACCAGAACGACAAGACAGCCAAATACACGCACCCGCTGGCCGATGCGCTGGGCGCGCGGATCTTCGAGAAGCTTGACGTGACCCAGCCGGGCAGCCTCGAAGGCGTCATCGAAAAATGCGGCGCCGAGTTCGGCCAGATCGACTTCGCCATCCACTCGATGGCCTTTTGCGAAGCGGACGACCTGCACGGCCGGGTGATCGATACCTCGGAAGCCGGTTTCGATGCGGCGATGAACATTTCCTGCCACAGCTTCCTGCGCATGGCCAAGGCACTGGAACCGCTGATGTCCGAAGGCGGCTCGCTGATCACCATGTCCTACCTCGGCGCCGAACGCGTCGTGCGCAACTACGGCGTGATGGGCATCATCAAGGCCGCGCTCGAATCGGCGGTCCGCTACATGGCCTACGACCTCGGCCCCAAGGGCATCCGCGTCTTCGCCGTATCGCCCGGCCCGATCATGACGCGCGCCGCTTCCGGCATCGCCAACTTCAACCAGCTGCTCGAGGCCGACGCCGTCAAGGCGCCGCTCGGTCGCACCGTGACCATCGACGAGGTCGGCGCACTGGTCGGCTTCCTGTGCTCGTCGGGCTCTTCCGGGATGACCGGACAGACGATCTACGTCGACGCCGGCGCGCACATCGTCGCCTGAGCACGATTGCCGATTTGCCGCAGGCCGCCGCAACCCGTCCTGCGTTATGCTGAAACCTTCAGCGACTCGGGCCGGAGCATGTCATGACAATCAATTGTGGCGAGATTATTGCCGATCCGGTTCCCGATCACCCGCTGCTCGCCGGCAGGCCGGAGATCGGGCGTGGCGAGAACACCATCGTCCTCGACGGCGATCTCGTCGACGGGCAGGAACGCGTCTTCAAGGTGCTCTCCTCGCCGACCGACTACGCCTACTACACGGCCGCCGACCGGCCGACCGGCCGTCATTTCCCGGTGGTCTATGCCGACCACGGCACGGCCGGCCGCTCGAGCCGCGGCTTTCCGTTCTATATCGTCGAAGTCGAGAAGCTCTATCCGCTG
>JBAQRB010000277.1:0-1806 GCA_049295655.1 Rhodocyclaceae bacterium | reverse complement strand
GGCCCTGCTCCAGTCCGGTGATGAAGACGACATCGAACTCCAGCCCCTTGGCGGCATGCACGGTCATCAGCTGCACCGCCTCCTGACCTTCGCCGGCCTGGTGCTCGCCGGCTTCGAGCGAAGCGTGCGCGAGGAAGGAGGCGAGCGGCCCGGCGTCGCCGTTGTTGACGATCGTCTCCGACTCTTCCTGCAGGAAATTGGTCGCCGCGTTGATCAACTCGTCGAGGTTTTCGATGCGCTCCTGTCCTTCCTTCTCGGCGAGGTAGTGCTGGCGCAGCCCGCTTTTCTCGATGATGTGGTCGATCACTTCGGGCAGCGGCAGACCGGCGGTTTCGCTGCGCAGCGCTTCGACCAGGCGGATGAAGGCGCCGACCGACGTGCCGGCCTTGCCGCCGAGGCTCGCGGCGGCGTTGTAGAGGCTCGAATTGGCGCGATGCGCGGCTTCCTGCAACTGCTCGGTGCTGCGGCTGCCGATGCCGCGCGTCGGAAAATTGACGACACGGGCAAAGGCCGTATCGTCGTCGGAATTGGCGATCAGGCGCAGATAGGCCAGCGCGTGCTTGATTTCCTGGCGGTCGAAAAAGCGCAGTCCGCCATAGACCTTGTAAGGTACGGCCAGCGTAAACAACTGGTGCTCGAGTACGCGCGACTGGGCATTGGAACGGTAGAGCAACGCTATCTGGGTGCGCGGGATGCCTTCGCGCACCAGCTCGCGGATTTCCTCGACGACGAAGCGCGCCTCGTCGATATCCGAGAAGCCCTCGAAGACGCGGATCGGCTCGCCGGCACCGGCGTCGGTCCACAGGTTCTTGCCGAGACGGCCGCGATTGTTCTTGATCAGCGCGTTGGCCGCGTCGAGGATGTTGCCGTGCGAGCGGTAGTTCTGCTCAAGACGGATGACGTTCGGCACCTCGAACTCGCGCTCGAAATCGCGCATGTTGCCGACGTCGGCGCCGCGAAAGGCGTAAATCGACTGATCGTCGTCGCCGACCGCGAACAGCGCCGCGCCCGCGATGCCCTGCGTCGCCCCATCGCGTGCGGCGAGCAGTTTCAGCCAGGCGTACTGCAGGCGGTTGGTGTCCTGGAACTCGTCGATCAGGATGTGACGGAAACGCTCCTGGTAATGCCGGCGCAGCGGCTCGTTGCGCTGCAGCAATTCGTACGAGCGCAAGAGAAGTTCGGCAAAGTCGACCACCCCTTCGCGCTGGCACTGCCCCTCGTATTCCGCGTAAAGCGCGACGCGGCGGCTGGTGTATTCGTCGTAAGCCTCGGCTTGCGCGGCACGAATTCCCTGTTCCTTGTGCGCATTGATGAAACTGGCCAGTTCGCGCGGCGGAAACTTTTCGTCGTCGACGTTGAGGTTTTTCAGCAAACGCTTGATCGCCGCCAGCTGATCGGACGAATCGAGAATCTGGAACAGCGCCGGCAAGCCGGCCTCCCGGTAATGCGCGCGCAGGAAGCGGTTGCACAGCCCGTGGAAGGTGCCGATCCACATGCCGCGCGTGTTGATCGGCAGCATCGCCGCCAGCCGTGCCTGCATTTCCTTGGCGGCCTTGTTGGTAAAAGTCACCGCGAGCACGCCATGCGGCCCGACCTGGCCGGTCGAGATCAGCCAGGCAAGGCGCGTAGTGAGCACTCGCGTCTTGCCGCTGCCAGCACCGGCAAGGATCAGGGCGCTTTGCGACGGCAGGGTGACGGCAGCGAGTTGTTCGGGATTGAGGTTGTGGAGGAGATTTTGCATCCCGTGATTATACCGGGCGCTTGTCCCCTCCCGGCGCTCAGGAACCGGTGGCGGCGCGCGTGACC
>JBAQRB010000276.1:0-5847 GCA_049295655.1 Rhodocyclaceae bacterium | reverse complement strand
GCCCAGGTGCGTGCGGATCAGCGCGCGCAGGCGCTGCGCGGGGTCGTCGATCCCTTCGAGCGCCGCCTGCTGGCGCGCCTCGCCGCTTGTCAGCCCGTCGATCATCACCGCCTTGAGCAGTTCCTGTTTGCTGCGAAAGTGATAGAAGGGACTGCCCGAGCGCATGCCGACCGCGTCGGCGATGTCGCGCGTGGTCGTCGCGGCGAAGCCTTTTTCGACAAAGAGGCGCGCCGCCGCGTGCAGCAACTCGCTGCGGCGGTTGGCCTCGGCGCCGCTGCTCAGTGGTTTTCTGCCGCGCGCCATGGCTTAAAGCGCCGCCGCTAGCCGCGTGCCTTGCTCGATCGCCCGCTTGGCGTCGAGTTCGCTGGCGACGTCGGCGCCGCCAATCAGCGCGTACGGCATGCCGGCCGCCTGCAGCCCGGCCTCGAGTTCGCGGCGCGGCTCCTGCCCGGCGCAGACGACGATGGTGTCGACCGGCAGGCACTGCGCCTGGCCATCGACACGGATGTGCAGGCCGGCATCGTCGATCCGTTCGTAGCCGACTCCCGCGAGCATCGTGACGCCGCGCTTTTTGAGCAGCGTGCGGCGAATCCAGCCGGTGGTCTTGGCCAGCCCGTCGCCGACCTTGGTCGCCTTGCGCTGCAGCAGCCAGACCTGGCGCGGCGCCGGATCGTCGTGTGCCGCCTTGAGTCCGCCGCGTGCCTTGAATTCGGTATCGATCCCCCATTCGGACTGGAAGCGGACGAGTTCGTCCTGGCCGTCGTGCGCGTGCGTGAGGGGGTGTGTCAAAAACTCGCCGACGTCAAAGCCGATGCCGCCGGCGCCGATCACCGCGACGCGCGCGCCGGCTTCCTTGCGCCCTTCGATCAGGTCGATATAGGAGACGACTTTGGCGTGGTCGGCGCCGGGAATCTCCAGCCGGCGCGCAACGATGCCGGTGGCGAGGACCACGTGGTCGAAACCGGCCTGTGCCAGCTGCCCGGCGTCGACGCACTCACCGAGCCGCAGCGTGACGCCGGTGATTTCGAGGCGGCGCTTGAAGTAGCGCAGCGTCTCGGCGAATTCCTCCTTGCCGGGAATGCGCCGGGCCAGGTTGAACTGCCCGCCGATGACCGATGCTGCGTCGAACAGCGTCACCTGGTGGCCGCGCTCGGCGGCCGTCGCGGCGCACGCCATGCCGGCCGGGCCGGCACCGACGACGGCGATTTTCTTCGGCGCGCCGGCCTTTTCGATCAGTAGCTCGGTTTCGTGGCAGGCGCGCGGGTTGACCAGGCAGGAAGCCAGCTTGCCGTTGAAGATGTGGTCGAGGCAGGCCTGGTTGCACGCGATGCAGGTATTGATCTCGTCGCCGCGGCCGGCTGCCGCCTTGTTCACGAAGTCGGCGTCGGCGAGGAAGGGGCGCGCCATCGAAACCATGTCGGCGCAGCCCGAGGCGATCAGCTGTTCGGCGACTTCCGGCGTGTTGATGCGGTTGGTCGTGATCAGCGGAATGCCGACCTGGCCCATCATCCGTCGGGTGACCCAGGCGAAGGCGGCGCGCGGCACCATCGTGGCGATCGTCGGGATGCGCGCCTCGTGCCAGCCGATGCCGGTGTTGATCAGCGTCGCGCCGGCCGCCTCGATGGCCTTGGCCAGCGCGACGATCTCGTCCCAGCTGCTGCCGCCTTCGACGAGGTCGAGCATCGACAGGCGGTAGATGACGATGAAATCGGCGCCGCAGGCCGCGCGAACGGCGCGCACCGTCTCGATGGCAAAGCGGATGCGGTTCTCGAAGGCGCCGCCCCAGTCGTCGTCGCGCTCGTTGGTCTGCGGCGCGATGAACTGGTTGATCAGGTAGCCTTCCGACCCCATCACCTCGACGCCGTCGTAGCCGGCGAAGCGGGCGAGTTTCGCGCAGTTCGCGTAGTCGGCGATGGTGCGCCGGATGTCCGCCACGCTCATCGCGCGCGGGCGGGCCGGCGAGATCGGCGCCTGCAGCGCCGACGGGGCGAGCGCGCTGCGGTGATAGGCGTAGCGGCCGGTGTGCAGGATCTGCAGGGCGATCTTGCCACCTGCGCGGTGCACCGCGGCGGTGATCTCGCGGTGCTGCTCGGCGTGCGCCTCGTCGGCGAGCGCTGTGGCGCCGGGCATCACCACGCCGTCCTGGTTCGGGCCGATGCCGCCGGTGACGATCAGCCCGACGCCGCCGCGCGCGCGTTCGGCGTAAAAGGCGGCGAGGCGGGCAAAGCCGTTGGGTGCCTCTTCGAGACCGGTATGCATCGACCCCATCAGGACGCGGTTCTTCAGCGTCGTGAAGCCGAGGTCGAGCGGGGCGAGCAGCTGCGGGTAGCGATTGTGGGTCATTGTGGCAGTCTCCTGGATCTTGTTTTTATCGATTATTAATTAAGCAAGCAAACGCTTGAATTATTCGACGTGTTTAGGAGAATTGCAAGGTTTGGATTGCACGTGGCGAATGGCCGGAAAACGTGCATGCCCGGAGAGTGGCGTATTCATTGACTCCCAGGGCAGCGCTGGTTCAGCCGGCGGCGCTCGGAGCGGCTTGCGCCAGTGCCCAGCCGACGTGCTCGCGAACCAGTGCCGAGGGGTGCTGGGCCTGCGCGCCGAGCGCGGCGACGATCTGCGCGTCGTTCGGCGCTTTCCGCAGCGCGTTGCCGAGCGCGACGGCGATGTTGCGCAGCCAGCGCTCGTGGCCGATCCGGCGGATCGGGCTGCCGGCCAAGCGGGCGTCGAACTCCTGTGCGCTCCAGGCGAAAAGCTCGGTGAGCGGCGCGCCGTCGAGGCCGTTGCGCACCGCGAAGTCGGGGTCGCCGATCTGCGCGAAGCCGTTCCACGGGCAGCACAGCTGGCAGTCGTCGCAGCCGTAGATGCGGTTGCCGATCAGCGGGCGCAGCTCGACCGGGATCGCGCCGTGCAATTCGATCGTCAGGTAGGAAATGCACAGCCGCGCATCGACCTCGTAAGGTGCGACGATCGCCGCCGTCGGGCAGACGTCGATGCAGCGCCGGCAGTCGCCGCAATGGTCGGCGATCGGCGCGTCGGCCGGCAGGGGCAGCGTCGTGTAGATGTCGCCGAGGAAGTGCCACGAGCCCTTGCGGGTCAGCGACAGGCTGTGCTTGCCGCGCCAGGCGATACCGGACTGGCGGGCGAATTCGACCTCCATGACCGGCGCCGAGTCGGAGAAGGCGCGGTAGGCGAAACGGTCGGCGAGGCCGGCTGCCGCCAGTTCGGCGTGGATGCGGTCGGCGAGTTTCTGCAGGCGGTTGCGGATCGTCTTGTGATAGTCGCGACCGAGCGCATAGCGCGAGACGTAGCCGAGTTCGGCGTTGGCGAGTACTCGCTCGCTGTCGGCCGCCTCGGGCCAGTACGGCAGGCGCGCCGAGATGACCGACAGCGTGCCGGGCACCAGCGTCGCCGGCTCGGCACGCAGCGCCGCGTGTTTGGCCATATAATCCATCTCGCCGTGCCGGCCGAGCGCCAGCCAGCGCAGCATCGCCGGCGTCGCGGCGGAGACGTCGGCGCCGCTGATGCCGATTTCGGCAAAGCCCAGTTCCAGCCCCCAGCGTTTGATGTTTTCGGCCAGCGCGGCAAAGTCCATCGTGCCGTTGTTTTCGGCCGCCGTCCCGCAGCCCGGTTTCTTATCTGTTTCGGAGTTCTTCTCGTGCATAGCCCGGATCATAACCAGTTATCGGCCCTGCCGCACCCGCTCACCCTGAGTCTGCCCGACGAGGCGGCGACCACGATGCTGGGGCGCGAACTCGCGCCATTGCTGACGCCCGGCATGGTCGTCTGGCTCGACGGCGACCTCGGTGCCGGCAAAACGACACTGAGCCGGGCGCTCCTGCGCGCACTCGGCCACCGCGGGCCGGTGAAGAGCCCGACCTATACACTGGTTGAAGTTTACGTAGTTTCGAGCATATACTGGTATCACTTTGATTTTTATCGTTTCAATCATCCGGAAGAGTTTGACGATGCGGGGCTGGGCGAGTACTTTCGTGACGATGCCGTGTGCCTGGTCGAGTGGCCCGAAAAGGCTGCCGGCCATGTGCCGCCGGCCGACCTCGTCCTCGTCTTTCGTTTCTCGGGCAGCGGGCGCGAGCTCGACCTCGTCGCCGGCAGCGCAGCGGGGCGGCAATGCCTGAGCGCACTGCAAAGCCGCTGGCCGGGCGCCGTGGGCTGATCAAGTTCGCCGGCGCGTCGCTGCTGTTGCTCGTTTCGCCGATTGCGCGCGCTGCTGCCAACCGGAATCCGAGCATCCTCGCCGTCCGGGTCTGGCCGGCAGCCGATTACACGCGGGTCGCCATCGAGCACGATGCGCCGCTCAAATACACGCACTTCACCGTCAAGAATCCCGAACGGCTGGTCGTCGACCTCGAGGGCATCGAACTCAACAGCGTGCTTGAGGGCCTCGCCAACAAGATCGCGCCGAACGACCCGAACATCAAGCTGCTGCGCGCCGGACGCTACAAGCCGGGCGTCGTTCGTCTGGTCATGGAGCTGAAGAACGAAGTCCGGCCGCAGGTCTTCATCCTGCCGCCGGTCGGCGAGTATGGCCATCGCCTGGTGCTCGACGTCTATCCGCTCGATCCGCCCGACCCGCTGCTGTCGCTGCTCGACAAGAAGGAGTTCGAGCCGGCGGTCGTGGAGAATCGGCCGGAGAACAAGGCCGAGCCGGTGCCGGACACGTACGTCGAGCCGAAACGGCAAGGCAAGCCGGTGGTCGACCGGCTGGTGACGATCACGCTCGATCCCGGCCACGGCGGCGAAGATCCTGGGGCCATCGGACGCGGCGGCAGCTACGAGAAAAACGTCACGCTGGCGGTCGCCCGGCGGCTGAAGGCCAAGATCGACGCCGAACCGAACATGCGCGCCGTGCTGACGCGCGATTCCGACTTCTTCGTGCCGCTGCATGTCCGCGTGCAGAAGGCGCGGCGCATCCAGTCCGACCTCTTCGTCTCGATCCATGCCGACGCCTTCATCAGGCCCGACGCGCACGGCTCGTCGGTCTTCGTCCTCTCCGAGCGCGGCGCATCGAGTTCGGCGGCGCGTTACCTCGCGCAGAAGGAAAACGCCGCCGACCTGATCGGCGGCGTCAATATCGACGTCAAGGACCCGATGCTCGCCCGCACGCTGCTCGACCTCTCGCAGACGGCGACGATCAGCGACAGCCTCAAGCTGGGGAAATCGGTGCTCGGCGAACTCGGCGGCATCAACCGGCTGCACAAGGCCAGCGTCGAGCAGGCGGGTTTTGCCGTGCTCAAGTCGCCGGACATCCCGTCGATCCTCATCGAAACCGCCTTCATCTCGAATCCCGAGGAGGAAAAGCGGCTCAACGACGACGCCTATCAGGACAAGATGGCCGAGGCGATCCTGTCGGGGATGAAGAAGTACTTCGCCAAGAACCCGCCACTGGCCAAGTCGAAGCTGGCGCGGCTCGATTAGGCGCTGGGCTTTGCGGCTGCTAGTTGCCGCTTCCTGCAACCGCTTTGACGCCGGAGGCAGCCACATCGACCGTCGTTTCAACGACCGTGGCGCCGACCTTCACCGTTGTGGCAACCACCGTGACCGCGGCGTCGGCGACCGCGACGACGGCGCAGCCGGTAGCGGCGAAGGGCAGCAGAAGGAGCAGGAGTCGGAGTCGAATTCGCATCGAGTGACCTTCGTGGTGAGGCATGGCCGGCAGCCAGAAAGCAAAAAGCCCAACCTTGTGGGCTGGGCTGAATGCTTGAATCTAATGGTGCCGCTGACCGGAATCGAACTGGTGACCTTCGCATTACGAATGCGCTGCTCTACCAACTGAGCTACAGCGGCAACAAGGCGCGGATTATACAGTTCCCTGCTGTGCTGATC
>JBAQRB010000275.1:0-17092 GCA_049295655.1 Rhodocyclaceae bacterium | reverse complement strand
GCTTGGAGCGCCGCCGACAGTTCGGCGCGGACGCTTGCGGCGCGCGCCGCGGCAAGGGCCGCGTCGTTTTTGAAGTCGGCACAGGCGCCGTAGCGCTGCAGGAAGGCGTCGCGCTTGTTGAGCCAGTCGGCGAGTTCGGCCGCATCGAGGGCGGGCAGCGCGTATTTCGCCAGCAAGGCCTGCCACTGCGTCGCCAGTTCGTTGCCGTCCTGCCCGGCAGCCGCCAAACGCCCGCGTTCCAGATCGAGCGCATTGCCCATCTGCGCCAGGCGCTTGAGCAGGTCGGCATGCTGCGCGACGCGGGCGGCGTCGGCAAAACGGCGGTCGGCGGTCGCATCGGCGCCATTGACCGCCTGTTCGTATTCTTCGCATTCTTCACGCTCGGCGGCGCTCGGCAAGGCCGCCAGCGGCAGATTGTCAGTGCCGGCCTCGGCAAACAGCCGGCGGCGAATCGTCTGCCAGAGGCTTTCACGGTGCGCGCGGCGCGCGCCAAGCTGCTCGACCGTCGGCACCTCGCCCTGCCGCAGCAGCCCGGCGAGTTCGCCATTGACCGCCGCCGTGTCGTTTTCGATACCCTCGATCCTCGCGCCCAGCGTTTGCTGGCGTATTTCCAGCGCGTCGCGCCGGCTGCGAAACTGCTGCACTTCGGCCGGCAGCGGCGTTCCGATCGCCGCCAGCGCCGCCGGGCTGTCCTCGCCGAGCGCAGCCGCTTCGCGCAGCAGCGCGGCTTCCAGGCTGGCGACCTGGCGGGCCGCGGCCTGCGCGCTCAACTCCGGATTGCCCTCGGCGTCGAAGGCATCGATCGCCGCCAGCAGCGCGACCGGCACCTGCGGCGATCCGAGTTCGCCGATCTCGCCGTTCAGCTCGTCGAGTTCGCGCCGGGTCGTTACCGCGAGCCGGCTGGCCGCATCGTGTTCGGCGCGCAGCGTGGCGCCGCCGGTGACCTGGCTTTGCACGCGGGCGCGCAAGGTGACGCCGGGAATCAGCGAGCGCGGATCATCGCTCAATGATTCACCGTACAGCGCCTCGTCGCCCAACGATTCGCCGCACAGTGTTTCACCAATCGCGGCCAGCAAGGCGATGGATTGCCGGTCGGCCTGCACCATCGTTCCCTGCGCGCGCACGGCCGTTTCGCGCGCGCCGCGAAAAGCGTCGAGCGCGTAATAAAGCGCCTCGACCGCGCCGCCTTCCTGCAGCAGCGCCTGCGGCAGCACAATCGCCGCGAGCTCGGCCTGTTGCCGCGACAGCTTGTCGGTCGCGTCGTTTCGCGCAAGCTCGGCCTGGCGCAAGCGGGTCTCGGCGGCGATGCGCTCGCCGGGCGCATCCGCCGGCAGGCGCCGTACCTCGCCGAGCGCGGCAAGGCGCTCGCGGGCCAGCGCGCGCGCTGCGATATCGGGCAGGACGGCCGCCAGCCGCTCGAGCCGGCGCGCATCGCGCTGCAGATTTTCCTGCTGCCGGCGTGCCGCTTCGTAGGCCGAACCCGCCTCGTCGGCGTGCTTGCGCAAGGTCTCCCACTCGGCCGGCCGGGTCTGCGCGTCCCTCGCCGCACGGCGTGCCACGGCGTAGTGGTCGAGTTCCTTGAAAATTGCCGTACTCGGCGCGCGTGGCCGGAACAGGTCGTCGGCCTCCTTCGCCAGCCGCTCGCGCAAGGTGCGGATCGACGAAAGACCGGCACCGGCCTCGAACAGGCTCTGCCCGAGCTCGCCCTTCCCTTCGCTCAATGCCTTGCCGCCGGCGACCAACTCGTCGTGATCGAGGCCGAACATCGAGGTGTACAGGCCTTCGGACAGCCCGCCCAGCCACTGGCTCAGCAACTCGTCGGCAATCGCCTCGCCAAGCTCCTCGCCGCTTTGCGCGTCGTAACGCAGCAGGCTGTTCTTGCGCGCCTTGCGCCGCATGGCGGCGAGCTGCTCGCCGCTCGCCCTGGCAAGGACGACGCCGACGCGCAGGCTCGGGTTGGCGTGCCGGTGGTTGTCGGTCGTCCGCTCGGGAATGCCGAACAGCGCGGCCTTCAGCGCGCGCGAAATCGTCGTCTTGCCGGCTTCGTTCGGCCCGTAGGCGATATGGAAATCGCCGCCGCCCGCCGCGTTGCCGCCTGCGAAAACGATGCGGCGCTCGCTGAAGTGGCCGAATGCCTTGAGGTCGAGTTGCGCGATCCTCATGGCGCGCCCTCCAGCGAAATCGCGGCCAGCAGCCGCTCGCGCGCCGACGCCAGCGCCTCGGCGCAGACCGCCGCCGAGAGCGGCTGCAAGGCCGGATCGCGCTCGCGCAGTTCGGCCGGAATCTTCTGCTCGAGGTCGGCCAGCGCGATTTCGGCCAGACCCGCCAGGGCAGCGGAATCGGCGGCGAGCGCATCGAGGCGGCGCAGGAGGATGCCGAACGGATCGTCGCGGGCGGCCAGCGCGGCCAGATCGAGCGGCGCCGTCACGGTCAGCCGGAGTTTTTCGAGCCACGCCGTGCCGCCCGAGGCTTCGTTGAGCCAGGCGCAGACCTCGGCCCGGAAACGCTCGGGGCTACCGACCAGCGCGCCGTGCACCGGCGTGTGCCCGAAAATCGAAAGACGAACGGCCAGCAGGCGGTCGCCCGACTCGCGCAATGCGGCGCGCACGGCCTGCTGCACCGCCGCCTGCAAATCGTCGATCCGTACCAGGTCGGTGGCGTCGACGTCGAGTTGCTGCCAGCGTGCGACGTCGGTGGCGACGAATTCGACGCTGCAGATGCCGTCGCCCGCGTCGCCATCGACCACCATGCAGCCTTTCGGCCCGGTTTCGCGGGCGTGCCGGCCCTGGGTGTTGCCGGGAAAGACGATCCACGGCTTCTCGCGAACGATCTCGCGCGTATGGACGTGGCCCAGCGCCCAGTAATCGTAGCCCTTGCCGGCCAGCCGCTCGACCGTGGTCGGCGCATAGGGCTCGTGTCCCTCGCGGCCGGCCAGTGCGGTGTGCAGCAGGCCGATGTTGAGCAGACCGGCGCACGCGTCGGGATAGCCGGCCGCCAGATCGTCGGTCACGACGCCGGTGGCAAAGCTCTGGCCGTGGATCGCGAAGCCGAGTTGCTCGTCGATCACGCTGCCCGGCTTGGCCGCCTTGAAGACATGCACGTTCTGCGGCAGCGTCACGACCTTCGATATCTTGCTCAGCGCGTCGTGGTTGCCGCGCACGATGAAGGCGCGGATGCCGGCATCGGCCAGGCGGCGCAGCTGGTTGGCAAAGAATAGCCCGGTATTGAAGTCGAGCCAGTCGCCGTCGAAAACGTCGCCGGCGATCACGACGAAGTCGACTTCCCGCTCGAGCGCGAGATCGACGACGTTGGCGAACGAGCGGCGCGTCGCCTCGCGCATGTCCTGCGCCGGCGCGCCCTCGTAGCGTTCGAGGCCGCGCAGCGGGCTGTCGAGATGGAGGTCGGCACAATGGATGAAACGCACGAAGGGGGTCCTTTCGGAAGATTGCTGCCAGCCAGCCGGGCTGGATGATATTGCATTCCGGAACGTTTTACCCCGTATCGGGTAGTCAAAACACCGGCTCGGCAGTATATCTCCGGCATTTCATCGGCCATATATTGGACCCAAGCCAGTTGCGCTCTCTTGACCACGGTGGCGGTGTTGTCCGACGAGGAGCACTGGAATGAAATTGTCCTTTCTGTCTTTATCCGTCGCGATCGCCAGCAGCGCTGTCTTCGGCCTCCATTGGGAAGCGGCGATGGCCACTGAAACGCGGACGCCACGCCCTGCTGCCGGCAGCCTGCCGGTGAAGCATACCGATGCTGACCGCCGCCTTGAAAGCCAGCCCGGCGAAGAGGCGGGAACGGTGCGCGTATCGAAAGATGCGGAGAAGGAAAGCCCACACAGCGAGACAGTACGCAATCACGAGTTGTTCATTTTGTTACTGCAAATCTTGCGGACTTCAAAGTAGGCCCGCACTTCAAGGAGAAAGACCATGGCAAACGAAAGCAAGCAGGAAGTCACCGTATCGACCAAGCCGCGGACGGAAATCACCGAGGCACGCAGCGTATCGCCGATCTTCGGCCCGCTCGACGAAGTCGAGCGTCTGTTCGATCGTCTGATGCCGCGTGTCTGGATGCGTCCGATGGCCTGGAACTGGCCGAGCTGGAGCGCGCTGGATGAATCGCTGGGCAATGCCCGGACACCGCAGCTCGACGTGATTGATCGCGACAAGGAAATCGTGCTGCGCGCCGAAGTCCCCGGCGTCGAGAAGAAGGATATCGACATCTCGATCGGCGAGGGCACCTTGACGATCAAGGGCTGCGTCTCGCACGAATCGAAGGAAGAGCGGAAGGACTATTTCCGCTGCGAGATTGCGCGGGGCAATTTTTCACGCAGCCTCGCCCTGCCGAGCGGCATCGACACCGAAAAAATCAGTGCGAACCTGAAGGACGGCATCCTGGAGGTCATCTTGCCGAAGGAAGAGAGCGCGCAGCGGCGTATCGTCGAAGTGAAATAGCTTGCGCCCATCGGCCCTTCAGGACTGACGGACGACAATCGGGATCAAGGCCTTGCCGGAAGGCGGCGCGGAACACGGTTTCCGCCCTGCCTTGCCGACAGGAGAAAGAGCGGGCATTGCAGCCATGGATGAAGTCATCGGCCCCGACCAGCGCCATCCGACGAAATACTGGCATCGCCTCGACGATGGCCGGATTCAGTGCGATATCTGTCCGCGCGACTGCAAACTGCACGAAGGACAGCGCGGTGCCTGTTTCGTACGCGGCCGCATCGACGATCAGGTGGTGCTGACCTCCTACGGACGGTCGTCCGGTTTTTGCATCGACCCGATCGAAAAGAAGCCGCTCAACCATTTTCTGCCCGGCTCCAGCGTTTTTTCCTTCGGTACGGCCGGTTGCAATCTGGCCTGCAAGTTCTGCCAGAACTGGGACATGTCCAAATCGCGCGAGATGGATCGCCTGATGGATCAGGCCTCGCCGGAAGCCATCGCCAAAGCGGCGCAAACCCACGGCTGCCGCAGCGTGGCCTTCACCTACAACGACCCGGTGGTCTTTCTCGAATACGCCCTCGATACGGCCGACGCCTGTCACGCCCGGAAGCTCAACGCGGTAGCCGTCAGCGCCGGCTACATTCACGATGCGCCGCGCCGCGAACTCTACGCAAAAATGGACGCCACCAATATCGATCTCAAGGCATTTACCGAAGAGTTCTACTTCAGGACCTGCGGCGGACACCTGCAGCCGGTGCTCGATACGCTGGCCTATATCCATCACGACACCGACTGCTGGCTGGAGATCACGACCCTGCTGATTCCCGGCAAAAACGACTCGGACGACGAACTGCGCGCGCTGACGGACTGGGTGGCAAAGGAACTGGGGCCGGAGGTGCCGCTGCACTTCAGCGCATTCCACCCCGACTGGAAAATGACCGACCTGCCGCCGACCCCGCCGGCGACCCTGAGCCGGGCCCGCCGCATCGCGCTCGATGCCGGCCTGCATTACGTCTACACGGGCAATGTGCACGATACCGAGGGCGGTACCACCTATTGCCCGAACTGTCGTCACGCAACGATCGTACGCGACTGGCACGAAATCCGTCATTACGACCTGACAGCGGAGGGCTGCTGCCCCGAATGCGGCAGCAAGATCGCCGGACATTTCGGGCCGCGGGGCGAGCCTTTCGGGCAAAAACGCATTCCTGTCTACATGCGGCTTCGGCCATGACGCCCGGCCAGCCGCAAAATACGCCGGACAGGCGGCCCGTTGCCGGGCTGCGCCCCCTGCGGCAGGCCCTCCTGCTCGCGACGAGTCTTTTCCTGTTCGCCGGCTGCGGACAACAGGGATCGACCCCGCCTGCCGAGCCACGGTCTGGCGAGACGGCCAGCGGAGCAACGCTGCCCCTGCCCGACTTCACCGCGCTGGTCCGCAAGCAGGGGCCTGCAGTGGTCAATATCAGCAGCACGAAAACCATCAAGGGCAGCATTCCGTTCCCGGCAATTCCCGGCCTCTCGTCGGATGCCCCGCTCTACGAGCTGCTCAGACGTTTCGGCCTCGCCGACATGCCGCCGCAAGCGTTGTACAGCCAGTCGCGCGGCTCGGGTTTCATCATCGACCGGGAGGGGCACATCCTGACCAACTCGCATGTGGTCGAGGATGCCGATGAAGTCATCGTCGGCCTGACCGACAAGCGTGAGTTCAAAGCAAAAATCGTCGGGATCGATCAACGCAGCGACGTCGCCTTGCTGAAAATCTCCGCGAAAAACCTTCCGGTGGCACAGATTGGCGACCCGTCGAGACTGGATGTCGGCGAATGGGTGATCGCCATCGGCGCGCCGTTCGGCTTTGCCAATTCGGTGACGCAGGGCATCGTCAGCGCCAAGGGACGCGACTTGCCGGGCCAGGACCTCGTTCCTTTCATCCAGACCGATGTCGCCATCAATCCCGGCAGTTCCGGCGGCCCCCTGTTCAACCTGAACGGCGAGGTGGTCGGCATCAATGCCCAGATTTTCAGTCAGAGCGGCGGCTCGATGGGCATTTCCTTCGCCATCCCGATCGACGTCGCGATGAAGGTCAAGGAGCAGCTGCTGAAAAACGGCAGTGTCCAACGCGGCAAACTGGGCGTCGCCGTCCAGGAGGTCAGTGCGGACCTTGCCGAATCGTTCGGACTGGAAAAAGCCCGTGGCGCGCTGATTTCAGCACTGGAAAAAGGCGGGCCGGCCGAGCGGGCCGGCCTGTCTGCCGGAGACATCGTTCTGGCGCTTGACGGGCGCGAGATCGCCAGTCCGGCTGAATTCTCACGCTTCATCTCCGAAACCGTACCGGGACAGAAGATCAGGATCAGGCTCTGGCGCAACGGGGCGGCCAGCGAACTCGTCGCAAAACTCGCCGATGCAAGCGTCGCGACACAGGAAAGAAAGGCGTCCAAATCCGGGGGACAGGAACCCGACCGCCGGGGTCTCTCCCTGCGCGATCTTAGCCCCGCCGAGCGACGCGCCCAGCAAAGCGAGGGGACGGTCATCGTCGATTCGGTCGAGGGACTCGCCGCGCTGTCCGGAATTCAGCCCGGCGACATCATTCTGGCCATCAACCACACCCCCGTCTCCGACACCAGGCAGCTGCACGGTCTGCTGGCCAAGGCGGGCAAGCGCGTTGCATTGCTCATCCAGCGTGACGCAACGACAAAAATCTTCATTTCACTGAGCCTTGGCAAATGAATTCCCGTCACGCTTTCTGTCCGCCGCCATCCGGCAAAGGAAAGGATCGATTCCATGCAGCGCCATGACACGGACTTCTGGCTATGGGCCGAGGCGCTGGAGTTGCTGCAGAATGCGGAGCGCCTGCAGCGCCGCTCGCTTGCGCTCGATATCATGCAGACCGTTCCCTGCTGGGAGCCCGCCGTCGACATGTACGAGCAGGGTGACGAGTTGACCGTGCGCATCGCCCTGCCGGGCGTCAGCCCGCGGCAGCTTGAAGTGACGCTTGAGGAAGCGGGACTGCTCGTATGCGGCCGGCGTCCGTTGCCCTCCGCCTTGCAGCGCGCCGCAATCCACCGCCTCGAGATTCCCTACGGCAGGTTTGAACGCAGGATTTCACTCCCCCGCGGCCACTTCCGGCTGCAGCAGCAGTATTTCGAGGATGGCTGCCTTGTGCTTGCCCTGCAGCACCTTTGATGAGCGACGCGATCATGTCAACGGAGAGCAGCAACCTGAAACCTGACGAGCCAAAGCAGCGCGCCTTGTCCGAGCTTCGCTGCGACGCCGCCGCCATCCCGGAAGACGCAACGATCATCATCGCCATGCGCAATGTCGTCCTCTTTCCGAGCATGATCCTGCCGCTGACGATCGGTCGCGAACAGTCGATTCTGGCCGCGCAGCAGGCGATCAAGAGGGAACTCCCGATCGGCATCCTGCTGCAGCACGATCCGGAAGTGCAGCTGCCGGGACCAGACGATCTTTGCGCGGTCGGAACGCTGGCCAGCATTCTTCGCTACATCACCATGCCCGACGACACGCATGTCATTGTCTGCCAGGGAGAGCAACGATTTCGCGTGACCGAATACCTGAGCGGCTATCCCTTCCCGGTCGCGCGGATCAAACGCATCGCCGAAGCCGAATTGCCGGGCCCGGAGGTTGAAGCACGCTTCATCCAGCTCAAGGAGCGGGCGCTCGAAGTCCTCAAGCTGATGCCGCAAACGTCGCAGGAACTGCTCGGTGCGGTCAAGGGCATCAGTTCGCCGGGCGCGCTCGCCGACTCGGTGGCCAGCATCATGGAAATCAAGGCCAGCGAACGGCAGTCCGTCCTCGAGGCCGGGGATATCGTCCAGCGCCTCGACATCGTGCTCGGCTACCTCGTCAAGCGCCTCGAGGTGCTGAAGATCTCGCGCAAGATCGACGAGCGAACCAAGGCCAGCATTGACGAACGTCAGCGCGAATTCCTGTTGCGCGAGCAGTTGAAATCGATCAAGAAAGAGCTTGGCGAAGGCGATACGGGCAATTCGGCCGAGCTTGCGGAGTTGCGCAAGGCCATCGACGAAGCGCAGATGCCCGAGGAGGCCGCGCAGCAGGCAGCCAAGGAACTCAAGCGTCTGGAACACATGTCCGATACCTCGGCCGAGTACTCGATGGTGCGCACCTATCTCGACTGGCTGGTCGAACTGCCGTGGGTCGCGCCCGAGCCGGAGCGTATCGACATGGCCGAAGCACGGCGCATCCTCGACGCCGACCATTTCGGTCTCGATCAGGTCAAGAAACGCATCATCGAGTTTCTTGCGGTGCGCAAGCTGAACCCCGAAGGACATGGGCCGATTCTCTGTTTCGTCGGTCCGCCCGGTGTCGGCAAAACCTCGCTCGGCCAGTCGATCGCCCGGGCGCTCGGCCGCAAGTTCGTCCGCGCTTCGCTCGGCGGCGTGCACGACGAAGCCGAGATCCGCGGCCACCGGCGCACCTATATCGGCGCCCTGCCCGGCAACATCATCCAGGCGATCAAAAAGGCGGGATCGCGCGGCTGCGTGCTGATGCTCGACGAGATCGACAAGCTCGGCAGCGGCATCCAGGGCGCCCCGTCAGCCGCCCTGCTCGAGGTGCTCGACCCGGAACAGAACCACACCTTCCGCGACAACTATCTCGGGCTGCCCTACGACCTGTCGCGCGTGCTCTTCATCAGCACGGCCAACGTGCTCGACAACATCCCGGGGCCGCTGCGCGACCGCATGGAGATCATCCAGCTGCCCGGCTACACGCAGGAGGAAAAGCGCGAGATTGCGCGACGCTACCTCGTGGCACGCCAGATCGGCCAGAACGGTCTCAAGGAAGGAGAGTTCGGGATCAGCGATGCGGCACTGCTGGCGATCATCCGCGACTACACCCGCGAAGCCGGCGTGCGTGCGCTCGAACGCCAGATCGGTGCCGTCTGCCGGCGTGCCGCGGTAACGATTGCCGAGGGTACGGCGCAAAAGGTAAAGATCGACGAGGCCGAGCTGGCCGCAATCCTCGGGCCGACGAAATACGAGAACGAACTCGCCCTGCGCAGCGGCATGCCTGGCGTGGCGACCGGACTGGCGTGGACGCCGGTCGGCGGCGACATCCTGTTCATCGAAGCGAGCCGCACCGCCGGCGATGGCCGGCTGATCCTGACCGGCCAGCTCGGCGACGTGATGAAGGAATCGGCGCAGGCCGCGCTGACCCTGATGAAAACGCGGGCGGCCAGCCTCGGCATCGATGCGGGAAGCTTCGAGAAAACCGACGTCCACGTTCACGTGCCGGCCGGCGCCATTCCCAAGGATGGCCCGAGCGCCGGGGTCGCGATGTTCATCGCGCTCGCCTCGCTGTTCGCCGAACGGACGGTGCGCAGCGATACGGCGATGACCGGAGAAATCAGCCTGCGCGGGCTGGTGCTGCCCGTCGGCGGGATCAAGGAAAAAGTTCTTGCCGCGATGCGCGCCGGCATCCGTCGGGTACTGCTGCCGGCAAGAAACCATCGGGATCTTGAAGAAGTCCCGCCGGAAGCCAGGGAAAAGCTTGAATTCGTCTTTCTCGAAAACGTGGACGACGCCGCAAGCAATGCCATGGAGAAATGAGCCTCAAAACTTCATTTTCACCACGGCGAACACGGCGAAAAAACAATATTTTTCGCCGTGTTCGCCGTGTTCGCCGTGGTTAACTGCTTTTTCTCGGATGAAGCGAAGCGGAAAACCGCCCCCGCTCAGGAATGGGCTGCCGGGATCGGCAAAGCTGGCGCCTGTCTGGCTCGCAGCAGCGACAGAACGCCGGCCGCGACATCCGGACAAAGGTAGGTTCTCTCGTAGCGGCCAATGCCGAGAACGGCACGCAAGAGGGCGCTCTTCCCGCCACTTTTGGCAACGAAGCCCGCCGCTCCGGCATCGAGCATGGCCAGGGCGAGGCGCCAGCTGGCGCTAGCCGACAAGGCGATGGTTTTTACCTGCGGCCGGGCTGCGGACAGCTGTCGTATCACCTCGATGGCATCCAGACCGGGCATGTCGGTGTCGAAGCAAAGAATATCGGGCGCGATCTGCAGGACATGGTCGAGCAATCCCGCCGCCTCGCTATGCACCGTCACGGCTTCTATCTGTGGATCGCCGAGGAGCATGGCGCGCAACGACACGCCGAACGAGAGGCGGTGCTCGGCAAGCAGAACATGCAGTTTCATTTCCAGCCCTCCAAAAAAATGTTTCCCGACACCCCGCACGCTGCTTTTCCGAAAAACCGTGAATATTTTCCGAACCGGGCAGGATCGCTGACTTTACTGATCGACGGAGGGCCTTGCCGATCTTCGATCCTGTACTGCGCGCTCAGGATTTTTTGCGTCTTTCCGCTAAAAAACAATGGCTAAACCGGACTATCCAGATAGCAAGCCGCAGCATATGCCGTGCTCTGCATGCCGCTCGATTTACGACGCAAAAATGATATCCGGATTACCTGTTTTCTGACACGGGAATCGGAGTTTTCTGATTTTCAGAATGCCCTGGATCGGCGACTATGGGTCAAGCAAAAAAATCACAGCAGAGACAGCATCCGGCTATGGACGACGCTGGAGGAATGGCCACTCACCTCCATTGCAAGCCGGATTTTACGCGCACCGGAACATTTTTCAGCGCGCCGCGGGTCGATCCCTCACGAAGGGATCGGTCGTGTCGCCGTCCGGTTTCGCGCAGCGTGGAACGAGTGACCATATAAAAGGAGATTTTGATGAACAACGCGCTTACCGTTGGTGGATCCGATTTTCGCCTCACTTTCAAAAGCAAAATGACCATTGAATTTTCTGCAGAAATCGAGGACATGATCCTGGATGCACTGCGTCGCTATATGCGTGTCGAAATAGACCTCTCGAAAGTCCGTGAAATCGACATCTGCGGGATTCACCTGCTCGGTTTTCTGGAAAGCTTCACCGACAAGGGACTGGTGATCGTTGCCACCTCACCGGTGATAGAAAAAGCCTACGAGCGCATTCACGGCGTCACCCGCTGTGCCGTCAAGGCGGTCGATGCGGTACGCGGGAAAAAACCGATGACCGCCGGACAGCCCAGCCATTATGCGGCGCGCCGCATCGCAGCACGGCGCAGCCGCTGAGCGCGCATGACCTGCCTGCGCCGAGTCCACGACGCATGCAGGGATTGTGAAGGCAGCAAAAAATCCCGACTTAAAAGCACAGAAGAGCAGAGAAGGCACCGAGGAATCCTGTTACTTAAAAAGGATTTCCCTGTGAAATCTCCGCATCTCTGCGCTTCTGCGGTCGGGCGCAGGCTGTTTTCGTAGCCACTGAGAAACACTGGCGGCCAAAACCCAACGCACTGCCGGGATGAACCGAGACGATGCCGGCAGATCGTCTCATCGACTGCCAGCACCCCGTCATTCCCGGCTTCACTCCTTGGATCGGCGATGGCGGTTGTGCGTCTCGCGCTTCAGCCTGAGCAGCGCGGCCTCGAGTATCTTGACCTCCCGATCGAGTTGCGCATGAATTGCCGCTACCTGGTCCGGCACCTGCTCGATCGACAGGCCCCGCAGCCTTGCGACGACAGCCTGTGCCGAGGAGGCGGAGAGGCTTTGAAACATCCCGAGCAAGGTATGAAGCGTGCGGGAAAACGCGGCCTGATCGCCCTTGTCGATTGCGTCGTGGCCACGGATCATCAGCTTGCGGCAATTGTCCATGAACAGCACGATGATCTCGGCGAGCAATCGCCGGTCGCCACTCACCGCGAGAAGCAAGGCGCGCCGGTCGAGCACCTGATCGCCGTATTGCACGCTCTCCGCCTGCGCCGCCGCAGCCGCCACCTGCAGCCAGGTATTGATCTCGGGCATGTTCTCCGGCCGGATCGGCTTGCTCAGATAGCCGTCCATTCCCGCCTGCAGACAGGCTTCGCGCTCCTGCGCCACGACGCCAGCGCTCAAGGCAATGACGGGAACACGCCTGCCGCTCAGCCTTTCCTGCCGACGAATCATCCGGGCTGTCTCGATCCCATCGACCTTCGGCATTTGCACGTCCATGAGGACCAGATCGATATGCTCGCGCGCCAGTATCTCGAGAGTTTCTGCCGCGCCATCGGCGACCAGCACGCGACACCCCGCCTTTTCCAGCACCAGCTGCGAAAGCCGGCTATTCAACGGGTCGTCGTCGACGACAAGGATCGCCTGTTCCGGCTTGCCTTTTTCGGCAGGCATGTTGCCCACCGGCTCGCCCCGAGTGCCAATCCGGCGCCCCTCCTCGGCCGGATGACAAGCCAGCGACGAAACGATGCCCAGCAACTCGGACTGCTTGACCGGCATCGTCAGGCAGACACCGCCGTCCTCGACCGGATAGCCGGCACCATTCTTCCGCCCGGTACACGAAGCAAGACGCACCAGCTTTACGGGAGAGCCGCCCGGAACGGTGCGCAGCTTCTCGATGACGGCATGGTTGTCCGCACTACGCAAACGATCGGCCAGCAGAAGCAGGCGATACGGCACTTGCGCGCTATCGGCCTGCTCGATCAGCGCCAGCGCAGACTTCCCGCTTGCCGCCACATCGACGTCGATATGCCAGCAACGCAAGGTATTGACGAGAAAACGGCGGCTGACCGGATGATCCTCGACGACCAGTGCGCGCAGACCGCTGTAATCGACCGCCTCGCACTGCCCCGGCAACACCTTCTGCCGGCCGAAGCGTGCCGTGAAGAAAAAGGTGCTGCCGATGCCCGGTGTGCTCTCGAGCCAGATTTTCCCGCCCATCATGCTGACCAGCCGTGCCGAGATGGCCAGACCGAGGCCGCTCCCGCCGAAACGGCGAGCGGTGGAGGCGTCCGCCTGCAAAAAAGGCTCGAAAATCGCCGCCTGCCGGTCGTCCGGAATACCCGGGCCGCTATCGGCGATGGCGAAGCGGCAGATCACCTCGTCGTCGTTGATCCCCTCGCACTCGACGCTCAGCACGACATCGCCCTGCCCGGTGAACTTGATGGCATTGCCGAGCAGATTGACGATGATCTGGCGCAAGCGCATCGGATCGCCCTGTACGGCATCGGGAAGTTCCTGCGCAATGTCGTAAGCCAGCACCAGCCCCTTGCGCTGCGCCTCGAACGCCAGCATCTTGACCGCATCGCCCAGGCATTCGCGCAAGGAAAACGGAATTCTCTCCGCTTCCAGGCAGCCGGCCTCGATTCGCGCCAGGTCGAGCGATTCGTTGATCACGCTCAACAATGAACTGCTCGATGTTTTCATCAGCATCAGGTACTCGCGCTGCTCGGCGGTCAGATCGCTCTGCAGGGCAAGATCTATCATCCCGACCATGACATTGACCGGGTTGCGGATCTCGTGGCACATGGTGGCCAGGAACTCCGACTTGGCGCGGTTCGCGGCCTCCGCCGCCTGCTTTGCCAGGCGTAACTCAAGCTCTGCCGGCACCGGTTCGCCATGCGTTTTCCCCGGACCGCCGCCAGACGCCTCCGCTGCTTCAACGAGGAAGCAACTTCCATCGCGGCTCCCGCCTTTCCGGCGATCCTTGCCGGAACGGAAAACGACGACGGCCGTCTCCCTGCTTTCCGTATGGCCCGGCATCTCGTTTGCGGTTTCGCGCAATTCGCCGAACGCCTCGTTTTCGTTCCGCAGCCTCGAAAGAAAGTGCATATCGTCCATCAATCCCCCTGCGTTACCCGCTGACATCCCACCGCCAGAAAATACGGGCAGTGCGACGATGATTTTCATGGTGGAATATTGAAACGGCAGATCAGGCTTGTTGCCCGTCATGCTGAGACAGGCAAAACAGTCATTCCTTTTGCGCGGTTTCTGCCCGCGCCCCCTTCCGAATGGCTATTGTGCGAAATAGCCGGGGAGGTGTCTGTAGGGCCCGTTCGCGACAAACGTAGGATGTGTGGTCAATCGCTATCGGACTTTTCCGACAGGGGCAGCGCTTGCCCGGAGCGGGCTGAGGTCTTGCCGGGCAACGCCGGGCAGGAGGGAGATACGGGGTGAGACGCGGTGCGCTGGCGTTTTGTCAGCCAAGCTTGTGTTCGAGCACGTAGCGGGTCAATTGGGCGTTGGACTCGACACCGAGTTTCTTCAGGATGCGCGCCCGGTAGGTACTGACCGTCTTCACGCTCAGGTGCAGCTGCGTTCCGATGTTGGTCAGCGGTGCGCCTTTGCTGAGCAGCAGCAGGACTTCCATCTCGCGCCACGACAGGGTGTCGTGAAATGACTGGGGAGCGATCACCAGGCTGCCGGCCAGCAACTTTTCGGCAAGGAATGGACTGACGTAACGGTTCCCCCCGGCGACCGTTCGAATCGCGCTCAGAATCTGCTCCGGGGCACTGTCCTTCGAGAGGTAACCGGAAGCACCGGCACCCAGCGCCGGCATCGCAAAATCCGCCTCGGCAAGCATGCTGAACATCAATACGGGCAGGTCCGGATTTTTGCGCCGGATCCGTTTGAGGACTTCCAGACCGTTCATGTCGGGCAGCGTGACATCGAGCACGACGACGTCAAAGCCCCCCTTCAGCGCGAGGGCCAGCCCCTCCCCGCCATTGCAGGCCTCGGCAACGACCGCCACGTCGTCGGTCTCGGAAAGAAACTGCCGGATACCGCTACGAACCACGGCATGGTCATCGACGATCAGTATTTTTATCATTTTTTCACAGCAACGAATTACGTATGCGACAGATCAAGAGGGATGTTCAGGGTGACGCGGACGCCGCCTGCCGGCTGGTTTTCGAGCAACAACGCGCCTTTCAGGTGTTCGGCCCTTTCGCGCATGCCGATCACGCCAAAGGAATTCTGCTGATTCGACTTGCCCGGCTGCAAACCGCTGCCATTATCGCTGATCGTAACGACCAGCTGTCGCTTGGTCATGCGGATCACGATCTCCACTTTGCTCGCCTTCGCGTGTTTGGCGACATTGGTCATCGCTTCCTGGACGATGCGGAAAGCCGATTCGGCACGCTCCACCGAGAGTTTGACATGAACCGGCGCATCAATCATCGTCTCGATGCCGGTCATCCGCGAGAACTCCTTGGCATGCCAGTTGATGGCCGCGACCAGGCCCAGCGTATCGAGCATGCTTGGCCGCAGGCTGGCGGTCACCCGTTTGACGCTTTGCAGGGCCATGTCCGCCAGTTCGATCATGCCCTTGAACTTGGCCTGCACCGGCCCGGCCAGCGACTTGTCCTGCATCGTCGTGGCCAGACCGAGCTTGAGCATGGTCAGCGTCGCCCCCAACTGATCATGCACCTCGCGGGCAATCTGCTTGCTGTGCACCTCGTTCGCCTGCCCCATTTTGCGCAGCATCAGCTTGAAATTCTTGGCCGAGCGGATCACCTCGTTCGCCGCCAGCTTGCGCTCGGTGACGTCCTCGTGCGAGAGCACCACGCGCACCGGACCATCGCCCTTGAAACAGGAGAGTTTGGCGAAGTACCAGTGCGTTGCCGACGGATCGCCGGTCTCGTATTCGAACGAAATATTCTTGCGCTTTCTCGTCAATACGGCATGCACCGCCGCCTCGATTCTTTTCTTGGCTTGGCAGCCGTCGCCAAGCGTCGAATTGCAGCAATACGGCGAATAGTTCCGGCCCAGGCTGTTGTCGCCGCGCCGGACATCGCATGCGCGCTCGCTCTCGATCTCCTGCCAGACCTTGTTCTTGAAGATCAGCGCGCCGTTCGCATCAATCACGCAGACGGCGGGAATCATCGCATCCAGCGTGCTGCGGATAAACAACTCGGATTCGTGCAGTTCGCGTACGCGACGGGTCAATTCGGTGCTGCGCTCGCGCACCTGCTGCTCCAGGGAATCGTTCAGGCTGCGCAGGGCCGCCTCGGCGGCGACGCGTGCGCTGATATCGGTCAAACTGCCGACCATGCGCACGGCACGGCCATCGGCGCCATAAACGATCAGCCCGTGATCGGACACGTGAACCCAGTGCCCCTTTTTATGCCGCAGGCGATAGACGACCTGAAACTGTTCGGTACCGCTGCGCAGTGCCTGTACCACCTGCGCACGAACCGGCCCGCGATCGTCGGGATGGATGTGTTTGGCCCAGTTATCGCCCATCGACGTGGGTTTAGCGAAAGATTTTCCAAGCAGATTCAGCATGCCACCCGAAAGCCAGGCCGTATCGTCGACCATATTCCAGTCATAAACGACGCCGGCAACGGCCTGCATGGCCAGACGAAAACGGGATTCGCTCTCGACCAGCCTGGCTTCGGATCGCTTGCGTTCGGAAATATCGCGGACCACCGCCCACATTCCCGAGGGCTGGCCATCCTTGTCCTTGACGAGAACCGTTTTCAACTCGACCGGAAGAACCGTCCCATCCTTGCGGCGGAACTCCTTTTCGTAGATCGGTGACTCGCCCTCGACGAGGACCTGCTCGGCAATGATGCGCGCCTCTGGCGCATGCCACCGCTCGGGCGTCAGATCCCGACAGGTCCTGCTCTTCAGTTCGGCGGCGCCATAGCCGAGCATTTCACGGAAAGGCCGATTGAAAAGCTGCAGATTGCCGGCCATGTCGATGAGGGCAAACGCATCGCGCATGCTTTCGTAGAGCGCCCGATAACGGCTTTCATTGTCGAGAAATTCGCGTTCGGCAGCCGAGATCGGGCCAAGATTGACGATCGAGATGCGGACGGTCGATGCGGCGCCATCGCCGCTCAGACACAGAC
>JBAQRB010000274.1:0-3967 GCA_049295655.1 Rhodocyclaceae bacterium | reverse complement strand
GGTCAGCATTGGGCGAAACTCGTTGATAGCGACGTGAGGGCAATACTAATCCGCAGGCCAAAACACGCCGCGCAAGTTCGTATAATTTGTATTATGTAAAATTTGCTCCGGCTTGCAGCGATCATCGGAGACTGAAACCAGCCTTCAAACGGGTGTTCCTGCTGGCAGGCCAGGTCGAAGACGATCATCGGATACCGTACGGCGAGGATTGCATTGAAGATGGTGCTGGAACGGGAATCAGGCCCGAACGACCGCAGTACGCTTTTCCGCGCCCTCCCTGTTTTTGCCGATGGAGAATTGCTGCTGTTTTCTGGTCACCACCGTGGCGCCAGTGTACCATTGAATGCAGCCATCCTGCTGGCACCCTCGGTCTGGCAAGCGTCCGAATCAAGCTGCCTGACCGGCCGGTGTCTGTTGACAATCAGACAAGTCAAATGACGGAGGCGACGAGCGACATGAAAATTGAAGGCTCCATCCTGGTCGTGGATGACACGCCGGGCTACGCGCTGGCGCTAACCCGCCTGCTGCAACGGCACGGCTATGTCGCACAGACCGCCGGCGACGGCGAATCGGCGTTGCACCAGGTCCGCACCGATCCACCCGACCTCATCCTGCTCGACATCAACATGCCCGGCATGAACGGCTACGAGACCTGCCGGCGACTGAAGGCCGACGCGGAAACGAGCGCCATTCCGGTTATTTTCATCAGCGGCGAGGGCGGCGTGGTGAACAAGTTGCAGGCCTTTGCCAGCGGCGGCGTCGATTTCATCGTCAAACCCCATGAAAACGAAGAAGTGCTGGCCCGCGTCAGAACCCACCTCGCCCTGCGCAGCCTGCAGAAATATCTCGAGGCTCGGGTCGGCGAACGAACCGCCGAACTCGAAGCCGCCAACGCCGAGCTCGCCCGCCAGATCGTCGAGCGCGAGCTGGCGGAAGCCGCCTTGCGCGAACGCGAAGCGCGCATCCGCCGCCTGGTCGAGGCCAACATCATCGGCGTCATGTTCTGGAACATCGACGGCACCATCACCGACGCCAACGACGCCTTCCTGCGCATGGTGGCCTACAGCCGGCAGGACATGGCCGCCGGTCGCGTGCGCTGGAATCGCATGACGCCGCCGGAGTACCTGGCCGCCACCGCGCAGGCCTTCGCCGAACTGAGGCGCAACGGTGCCTGTCCGCCTTACGAAAAGGAGTACATCCGCCAGGACGGCAGCCGGGTGCCGGTGCTGGTCGGCAGCGCCCTGATGGATGGGGATTCGCAAGGCGGCATTTCCTTCGTCATCGATCTTAGCGAACGCAAGGGCTTCGAGCAGCAACTGCTCGAGTCGCGCCAGCGGCTGCGCGAACTCTCGGCGCACCGCGACGCCGTGCGCGAACAGGAGCGCAAGCGCATCGCCCGGGAAATCCACGACGAACTCGGCTCGCTGCTGACCGCGCTGAAAATGGACATCTCGCTGTCGCGCATGCAGGCCGGCGAAGACGCCGCGCTGCAGGAACGGCTGGCGCAAATGCGCGACCTCGTCGACCAGACCATCCAGATGGTGCGCCAGGTGGCCACCCAGTTGCGCCCCGCTGCGCTCAACCTCGGCATCGTGCCGGCGCTGGAGTGGCTGGTGCAGGAGTTCAGCCAGCGCACCGGCATCGTGTGCACGCTCGCCGCCGGCGACGAAATCGAGATGGACGACACGCACGCCACGGCCATTTTCCGCATCGTCCAGGAGTCGCTGACCAACATCACGCGCCACGCCGAAGCCAGCCACGTCGACGTGAGCCTGCTGCTTCAGGGCGACAGGATCGAGTTGTGCATCGCCGACGACGGCCATGGTTTCTCTCCCGACAGCGCCCGGGACGATGCCTTCGGGCTGCTCGGCATCCGCGAGCGAGCCCAAGCACTGGGCACGACGGCGGACATCGTCAGCACGCCCGGCACCGGGTGCACGGTGGCGATCAGCATTCCGTTTCCGGGAGAGACGCCATGATCAGCATCTTCGTCGGCGACGATCACGCCATCGTGCGCAGCGGCCTGAAACAGATCATCGCCACCACGGCCGACCTGCGCGTCGCCGGCGAAGCCGCACAAGGGACGGAGGTACTGGCCGGCCTGCGCGAAGGCCAGTACGACCTGCTGCTCGTCGACATGACGATGCCCGGCCTGAGCGGCGTGGACCTGATCCGCCGCGTCAAGGCCGAACGGCCGCGACTGCCGGTGCTGGTACTGAGCATGCTGAACGAAGCGCAGATCGCCTCGCGAGCGCTGCGCGCCGGCGCTGCGGGCTACGTGACGAAGGACTGCGAGCCGGAAATCCTGCTCGCGGCGATCCGCAAGGTCGCCGCCGGCGGACACTTCATCGACCCGGCGCTGGTCGACGCCATGGTCTTTGCCGCCGGCAGCGCCGATACGCCGCCGCACGAAATCCTCTCGGACCGCGAGTTCCAGGTCCTGCAACTGCTGACCGGCGGCAGCAGCCTCAACGAGATCGGCGAGAAACTGAACATCAGCGCCAAGACGATCAGTACGCACAAGATGCGGCTGATGCAGAAAATCGGTCTCGACAACAACGCCGCGCTGATGCGCTACGCCATCCGGCACGGCCTGACGACCGATTAGCTCACGCGACCGTAGGGATTCCCTGACAGAAAAAGCATCCATTTCTGACGCCGCGTTCCGCCTTTCCCGATGGCAGCGGCGATCACTTGCCGCTTCAATGGAGTCATCGATCAGGTCGAGCAGAAACCTGATTTCCGACGGCAACCGGTGGAGCAAAACGTATGGATGTGCCGCACAACCGACGTATCCTGCTGATCGACGACACGCCGGCCATTCACGACGATTTCCGCAAGATCCTGGCGCCCGGGCTGGGCAGCGCGGCGTTCGACGAGGTCGAATCGGCCCTTTTCGGCGGCATGGCGCCGACGCCGGTTTCCGGCTGCGAACTCGACTCGGCCTACCAGGGCGCCGAGGGGCTGGCGAAAGTGCGTGCCGCGCGCTTGAGCGGCCTGCCCTACGCCCTCGCCTTCGTCGATATGCGCATGCCGCCCGGCTGGGATGGCGTCGAAACCATCGAACGCCTGTGGCAGGAAGATCCGCTGCTGCAGATCGTCATCTGCACCGCCTATACCGACTATTCCTGGGCTGAAGTCCTGCACCGGCTCGACGTCGGCGACCGCCTGCTGATCCTGAAAAAGCCTTTCGACGCGATCGAGGTCTGCCAACTGGCCAGCACACTGGCCGCCAAATGGCAGATGACGCAGCGGGTCGCCCTGAAAATGGCCAGCCTCGAAGCCGCCGTCGAGGAGCGGACAGCCGCGCTCAGCCTGGCCAACCAGGCATTGCAGGCCGACATCGCGCGCCGCGCGCAGAGTGAAGCGGAACTCCGGCTGGCCGCCAGCGTCTTCGACAACACGATGGACGGGGTGATGATCACCGATGCCGCCGGCCAGATCCTCTCGGTCAACCCGGCGTTCAGCGCGATCACCGGCTACAGCGCCACCGAGGCGATCGGCCAGAAGCCCAGCCTGCTGCGTTCGGAGCGCCACAAACAGGATTTCTATCGCGAACTGTGGACCATCCTGCTGCGCGAAGGGCGTTGGGAAGGCGAAATCTGGAACCGGCGCAAGAACGGCGAGGCCTTCCTCGAATGGCTGAGCATCGGCATGGTTCTCGGCGACGACGGCCAGCCGCTGCGCTACGTCAGCGTCTTCAACGACATCACCGAACTGCGCAAGAAGGACGAGCACATCCGCCACCTCGCCTTCCACGACCCGCTGACCGGGCTGCCCAACCGCGCGCTGCTGCTCGACCGCCTCGAACATGGGCTCGCCTTCGCGCAGCGCGAGATTGAAGGCCTTGGCGTCATGTTCATCGACCTCGACCGCTTCAAGCACATCAACGACTCGCTCGGCCACGACGTCGGCGACGGCCTGCTGCGCGAAGTCGCCCGCCGCCTGAGCCAGTGCCTGCGCCAAT
>JBAQRB010000273.1:0-4916 GCA_049295655.1 Rhodocyclaceae bacterium | reverse complement strand
CGCTCATCTCGCTGGCGCCGGGGGGAATCAGAGGGGGAGCGCCAGAGGGAACCGGGTCGAAGTAGCCGACAACACTCGGCGTACTGGCGAAGAAATAGGTTTGGCCCGGCTTGAACCCAGCAGCCGGCGGACAAATAAAAATCGGCAGCCCGTCGCACAGCGGCGCGCCGGCAACCGCCACGCCGTTGGTCGTCGTGCTGGCCAGTGCCGCATTGAGAACCGGCATGAACCAGGTCGGTCGTGTCCCCTGGGCAATCCCGGCGGTGTCCACCTTGATGAAGTTCATCGTTGCCGGACTGCCCTGCGCCGTGGCCACGTCCGACCAGCCGCCGTCGGGCGTCGGGCCAAAACTGATCTGCGCATTGCTGATCGCAACCGGCGTCTGGCCGAGGTCCGAGGCGTTGGCGGCGGCTGTCGCGATGGCCTTCGCTGCCGCTGCGCCGATGCCGGTCTCCGTGCCGTCGAGCTGCCTGGCGCCGGCCAGCGCAGCGGCGTCGGCGGCGTTCTGCAACTCGGTCTTGCGCACGTAAAGATGGCCAAGATCGATCACGATCCCGAGAAAACCGATCAGGACGACGATCGTCAGACCGACCATGATCGCGACTGCCCCGCGCTGCCTTTTCCTTGAACTAATTCCTGATCGCATGGCGTCCATCCTCCCCGTAAGTTTCCGGCAAACGTCGTTATTGACCGCCGGCAATGCTGCCGCCGATATTGATCACGCTGAACGACGGCGGCGGCGTCTTGAAGCTGTCGTGATAACGGCCCATCGCCTCCCGGGCCGCGCGACCGTCCAGCCCGCTGACCGGGTCGGCATTGAGCGAGGCGTCCGGATTGATCGTTTGCTGGGCACGCGCCGCGAGCACCGCCTGACCGAAGCGGGCATCGAGGTTCGGCGTGGTGCTGGCGCAACCGGCAATGGTCAGCGCAACGCCAACGAAAAGTGTTTGCAGAAAGCTTGGGTTCATGACGTTCTCCGATTATTTGTCGTCAAATCCGCCCGTGGCGGCGGGCGCCGGCTGGGTGGTTTTCTGCGGCTCGCCGGCTGGCATTTCCTTTTCCTCGCGCGAACCTTCCATCTTCCCCTGCAGGAAAAACTCGCCACGCGTCGGCGGAACGAAACTGTCGGTGGGCAGCGCATGCTCGGGCGGCAGCGGCTTGACCAGGCGTGGCGTGATGACGAACATCAACTCGGTCTGCTCGGTCTGGAATTCGTTGCTGCGGAACAGCGCGCCGAGAATCGGGATCTCACCCACACCGGGGAAACGCTTTACCGTCTCGGTGAGATTGCTCTTGATCAAGCCGGCGATGGCAAAACTCTGCCCGTCGTTGAGCTGCACCGTCGTCTGCGCACGGCGCGTCGTGAAGCTGGGCAGGATCGATGTCGTTCCGTCGATGGCGGTGAATGGCGAGCCGGTCTGCGACAGTTCGGAAACCTCGGGAGCGACCCGGAGATTGATGCGACCGCCATCGAGAACGGTCGGCGTGAACTTCAGGCCGACACCGAATTCTTTTTCCTCGAGCGTGATCGTCGTCCCGCCAACCCCGTTATTTCGTGCGACCGGGATGAAAATCTTGCCGCCGGCCAGAAAACTGCCTTCCTGCCCGCTGATCGCGATGATGTTCGGCTCGGCGAGGATCTTCACCAGGCCGTCTTTCTTTTCGGCATCGATCGAAAGCGATTGCCGGGTGTTCGAATTCGGGAGATGAGCGAGCGAGAGCAAGCCGGCACTGCCGCTGAGCAGGCTGTTGAGGATCGAATAGGGCCATTTCCCACCGATGCGCGACATGCCGAACTCAGCCCCCAGCTTGTCGAGCAGGGTCTTGGAGACCTCGGCGACCTTGACTTCGAGCATGACCTGCTGCGGCTCGCTGACGCGCAGCAGGTTCACCACGCGCGAACCGGCTGCAGCCACCGCACCGGCCGGATTGCGCGGTTCCCCGACGGTCATTGCCGTGCCGGGCGCCACCTGCCCGCTGCCAGCAGCAACCGGCAAGACCAGCCCGCGGTTGAGATTGCGCACGTAGGCTTCGGCGATCAGCACGGCCTGCTCGGCCCTCGCCGCGCTGGACACCTCGCCGGAGAGGACGATCGAATCGGCGGCAGCGCCGACCTTGATCCCCTTCTCCAGCGGCAAGAGTTCGCCGATCCGGCTTTCCAGCCGGGCGGCATCGATATTCACCGCGACGTCGATAATCAGCGTCGCCGCTCCCTTGCGCCAGAGGATGATGTTGGTCGCGCCGACGGTCTTGCCGAGCAGGTAAAGCTCGCGCCCGCTGATCAGCGTCACATCGGCAACGCCGGGGTTGCCGACCGATATCCGGTCGATTGCCGCAGGCAGGCGCAGCAGCGTCGACTTGCCGATCACCAGATTCATGCTGGGGCCGATCTGGGCCGCCTCGACATAGCTATCGGCGCTGATTGGCGGCTTGTCGGCTGCCATGCGGGACGCGGGCGGATTTGCCGCATAGGCGTTCAGGGAACTGGTCAGCCCGCCGGCAAAGAGCGCCAGCGCCAATGCCTTGTAGTGTGAATTCCCCGATCGGTAAGTCTGAGCCTGATTATTCATTTTCGTCTCTCCTGTGTCGCAACGATTGCCATTGCTCGTGGCTTTTCCATCCCCTCGACAGCGGGACCAGTTCCTCAAAAATCGGTCGTCGATTTCTGCACGCCGCGAATGACCTCGACCCGATCGCGCTCGACAACGCGGGCCGGCGTCGAGCGACGGACAGGCTTGCTTGCGGGCGTCGGTAGAACTTCAGGCGCGGTGGAAACTTGCAGCAGATCGCTCTGGCGCACCCCGGCGGTGAGCACCCGGTCCCGGTCGACCTGATTGCGCAAGGCAAGAGAAAGCGAACCGATGCTGCGCGCCAGATCGAGTTTCTCGGCCTGCTCGGGGCTGACCTCGACGGTGACCGCGCTGACTACCTTGGGTTTGGTTTCGTCGCGCCCCGCCTCCTGCGCGACAGCCAGCACCAGGATGCGCTCCAGCACGATTTTTGAAATCGGCTTGTCCTTGTCGTCGCGGACATTGACCATCACATCGACATAATTTCCGGGCAGGGCAAAACCGGCGACACCGATCACCTCGTTGACCTTGACGGTGATGGCCCGCTTGCCCGAACCGATCACCGCCGACAAGCCTCCCTTGGTGCCGACCGGGGCCAGCTTCCCTTCGACCAGGGGTTCGCCGCGCAAGACGCTGGTGCGCACGACGCGCGAATCAAGCGCGCCGATCTCGCCGATCGTGCCGATCGGTACGCTGCCGGCCGGCCAGCGCACGAGTTGCAGCATTGAAGGATCCAGCGCACTGCCAAGATCGATGTCACGCGCGGCAACCACCACCTGCTGTGTAGACATCGACGCCTGCCCCGCCAGCCAGCGGGTGCCGAGGAGAACGGCAGCGACGCCGGCCACCATGGAAAACACAATCATCATGTACGGGCGTGTGGCTTTCATGTTTGACCCCTTCAGAAAATGACGAAAATTCATTGCCCCGCAGCGCGCGGAAAATCTGCACGCCGATGCTTACTCACTTGCGAAATAGGTTCGCCATGCCCAGTCCAGGGTCTCCCTGCTCATTTCCGGCGGCGTGTCGAGATAGGCGGCACGATCGCCGATCATGCTCGCGAGGTCGAAAGGAATGCAGGCAAGCAGCGGCTGCTCATGCGCCCGGTGGCATTCAAGCAGGAGATAGCGGAAAGCGTCCTCGGAAAAGACCACGCCGGTCCGCTCGCAGGCCTGGACGAAAACCTGCCGGTAATCGTCTGCCTCCAGCGCGCCGACATAAATCTTGTAGCCCAGCCGGCGCAGGAAGGCTTCGTCAGCCAGCTCGGACGGCCGAAGGTTGCTGGAGAAAATCACATTGACGTCGAAGGGCAGGCAGAACTTCTTGCCGGTATGCAGGGCAAAATGATCGATGCGACGGTCGAGGGGGACGATCCAGCGGTTCATCAGGTCGCGCGGCGTGACCAGCTGGCGCCCGAGGTCGTCGATGATCAGCAGGCCGTTATTGGCCTTGACCTGCGGTGGCGCGACATAGAAACGGCTGTGGGCATCGAACTGCAGATCGAGCATCGACAGCGTCAGTTCGCCGCCATTGATCACGACCGGGCGCTGGCACAGCGTCCAGCGCGCGTCGACCCCGCTCCACCGATCGAGCACCTGGCCCCTGGCGATCGTCTCGGCCGGGTGATGAACCTGCGGGTCGAAAATCTGGATTACGTCAGCATCGACCAGGATGGCGTGCGGCACATAAATCTGCCCGCTCAGCGCATGCATCAGATGCTCGGCGATAAACGTCTTGCCGCTGCCGCTCGGGCCATAAACGAGGATGGCGCGGCTCGAGTTGATCGCTGCGCCAAAATCATCGCGCAGGCGCTGATCGATCACCATATCGTGGAACGCCGCATTGAGCGACTCCCGCGAGACACGCATCTGCGCAATGCTCTGGCTATCGACCTGCGCCACATAAGCGGCCAGGCTGACTGGCGCGGGACCGACGTACTGGCTCTTGCGCAACAGTATCTCGGCACGGGCGCGTCCGGCCCCGGAGAGTTGATACCTGATGTCATTGGCGCCCTGGCCGCGCCCGCTCACCTCGCACAAGCTCTCCGCACGCAGGAAATCAAGCACGCTTTCGACCACCGCGGCCGGCAGCTTCAGGCGCTCCCCCAACGCCCAGACGCTCAGACGACCGCTGCTGAAAAAAGTCTTGAGCATCAGATCGACCAGAAAGGCAAAGGGCAGCCCCGTCTCCTCCCAGCAGGTGGGCGGTTGCGGCACCAGCGCCGAGGCAATCAGCCGGCTGACTTTTTCCGACGGTTCGTTTCCCTGCATTTCGGATACCTTGTTCATTTTTCCCTCCTCATCGATTCGCATTGATCCGCGGCGCCCGGCTTAGAACAGACCGAAC
>JBAQRB010000272.1:0-11560 GCA_049295655.1 Rhodocyclaceae bacterium | reverse complement strand
GCGCCCTTGCCGGCGGCGTGCGCGGCGTAGCGTGCGGTGACGTCGATGGCGATGCCGGTGTAGATGCTGCCGTCGCGGCATTCGATCAGGTACAGCGTCCACGCGCCGCTGCGCGTGGGCTTCTCCGATTTTTCCGCGGTGCGGGTCATGCCGGGGTCAGGCTTCGGCGACCAGCTCTCCACCCAGCGCATCGACCACGTCGTCGAGCAGGCGCGCGACTTCGCCGGTCATCAGCGTGAAGTCGAGGTCGAAGCGCTCATCGCTGTTCTCGGCCTGGCTGTCGGCCTGTTCCTTGAGGATGTCGAGGAAGGTCAGGCGCTTGATCTGCAGGGTTTCGTTGAGGACGAACGAAATGCGGTCGCCCCAGGTCATCGCCAGACGCGTCACCACCTTGCCGCCGCTGATGTGCTGGCGGATTTCCTCGCCTTCGAGCGGGTGCTTGACGTAGCGCACGGTCGCCTTTTCAGCCGAGCGCAGTTCGAGATCCTGGTCGATCGTGAAGTGCGCCGGCGCTTCGCCGCTCGCCACCCAGCCGGTCATCGCCGCCGATGGCGACTGCGCGACCTTGAGCAGTTTGGCCGGGAAGCCTTCGACCGATTTGCGTAAATGCTCGAGAAACTCCTCGGCCTTGGCCGGCGCGGCGGCATCGATCACCAGCCAGCCGTTGATCGGGTCGATCCAGCCGAAAGTGCTGCGCCGGCGGACGAAGGCGCGCGGCAGCAGTTCGAGCGTCATCTGCTCGCGCAGCTCGCGCATTTCCTTGCGGCCGACCTTGCGCCCCTCGGCCTCGGCGATTTCCTTCGCCTTGTCGTCGGCGAACTGCTTGACGACCGAGGCCGGCAGCAGCTTCTGCTCGGCGCCGAGCGCCAGCAGCCACTGGTTGTTCACCGCATGCACCAGCCCGTCCGCCGGGCAGGGCGCCACCCAGCCGATGCTCTGCATTTCGCTTGCGCTGCAGGCCTGCAGCGTCAGGTGCGAGAGCTGTTCTTCCAGCTTGGCGGTGTCGCTCGCCCAGTTCTTGGGCAGGCGGTAGATCTGTAGATTTTTGAACCACATGGGGCGGACTCGGAAAAATGGGGGATTCTAGCGCCGAACCGGGTTTTTCGGCGGGTGTTCCGGTGTTGGCTGCCTATTTTTGTCGCCAGTGCTCAAGGCGACGCCGCCAGCCGATGGCCTTGCATGCACTGCTCGAGCTGGTGCTTCGGGACGCGCTGAATCTTGCGCAGCAGTTCGTGCGATACGTCGCGGATCGCGTAGCGCCGGTGCAATTCGTCGACCATTTTGGCCAGCAGGCTGGCGGCCATTTCGGCATCGGCCAGCGCCCGGTGATAGCGGCCGGCGACCGGCAGTCGGGCGAATTCGACGAGGGTGCCCAGTTTGTGGCTCGGGGCCTGCGGAAAAATCCGCCGGGCAAGGAGCATCGAGCAGGCAAACTCCTGTCGCCGGCTGCGGCGAATACGGGCCAGTTCGGCGTCCCAGAACTTGCAGTCGAACGAGGCGTTGTGGGCGACCAGCGGATGGTCGCCGACAAAATCCGCTACCGCGCGCATCACCTCGGCGGCCGGCGGCGCCTGGCGAATCATCGCGTCGGAAATTCCGGTCAGCTCCTCGATATACGGGGGAATCCGCACCCCGGCATTCATCAGGCTCTGGTAACGATCGACGACTTTCCCGTCGTGCAGGAGCACCGCCGCGATCTCGGTCGCGCGGTCGCCCTGTCCCGGCGACAGGCCGGTCGTTTCAAAGTCGATGACTGCGACAATTTCCATGCTTTTCTGTCTTTCTTGCCGGATTGTTCGTTTGCTTGCGCTCGGCTGCAGGCCAATGAATACGGGCATCTTCGTCGGTTGCGCCGCAGCGGGCGGAAGGCGTCTTGCCGCCGTCGATTTGCTCGATGGCGCAATTGTGCGGGAAGCCACGCGCCGTGGAGAGAATTTCCGCTGTTTTGCGGACAAAAAAATCCCCGCCATGTCGGTAGCGGGGATTGAAATCTCGAAAGGGGGTTTCGAGAGGAGGGGGGTAATGCAAGGAGTGCAGTGTATGTGCCGGCCTTTTCTGCGTCTGTGGAGGCTTTGTCGCCGTTTTGTAACAGCATGTTTTGATGTTCTGCCGCTTGTCCTGTGTGCGACTGCGTACAGAAGCGGGGTTGGATCCGCCCGATGATGGCCGCAATGACCGATCGTCACCAGAAAAGCCTGTTGGGCAGGGCGACATGAACGACGCTTTGAATCGACGCTTGTTCAGCGTGTTTCGATCGCTTGTCGGCGACTGTCCGTATCTTGCCGCTTTTGCTGGCAGTCGCGGGAATCGGGGCAACGGAAAGCGGAGTGCAGGGCAAATTCTGAATCGGGGAAAAACATGAGTAATTCATTGAGCAAGAAGCAGATGAGCCTGGCCGTATCGTGTGTCCTGGCACTCGGTATCGTATCGGGAACGGCAGCGGCGCAAACCAATCCGGCCGATACGGGCTACCTCACGGATCAGCGTGGCACGGTGGTGCGCAGCGGCTACGGCCTGTGCTGGCATACCGGTTTTGGCCCCGCAACGCCGACGCCCGAGTGCGACCCGGAGCGTTTGTCGGCAACGATCGTCAAGATCGCCGAACCCGCACCGTTTCCGCCGGCAGCGCCAAAACCGGCGGGTGCCAAGGTGACACTCGATGCCGACACCCTGTTTGATTTCAACAAAGCCGACCTGCGTCCGGCAGGCAAGTCGTCGCTCGATGCGTTCCTCGAGAAAATGAAGGGCATCGACCCGGAAGTGATCATTGCGGTGGGGCATGCCGACCGCTTCGGCTCCGACAGCTACAACCAGGCGCTTTCCGAGCGGCGTGCGGTAGCCGTCAAAACCTACCTGAGCAAGGGCATTGAAGGCAACCGCATTCATACCGAAGGCAGGGGCGAGCAGCAGCCGGTCACCAAGCCGGGTGAATGCCGGGGCGCCAAGAGCGCCAAGGTCATCGCCTGTCTGCAGCCCGACCGCCGCGTCGACGTGGAAGTGGTGGGTGCCCGGGTCGTCAGGTAGTCGAGCCGTTGCAAGTCCCGCTGCCGCAGGGAATGCCCCGAACTCCCGGGGCATTCCTGGGGTGTTACAGGACGGATGCGCGCATCGCCATCCACGATTACGAGGTCAAATACGATCCGCTGGGGCGCGAGCGCTTCGTCAGGCTGGTTGAAGCGATTTCGCTGCAGGATGCGGGTGTGCCATTGATCGCGATCGGGTGATTGTCGGCTATCACGGCGATGAATGGACGGGCGCACAGATCGATGCGCAGATCCGGCATTGTCTTGCCGAGCACTGTGCGGACAGCGTTACCGCGTTCCTTGCCGGTCCGGGAGGCGCGCTGTCGATGCGCATCAGCGAGGGCGGGGCCTTGTTGCCGGAAAGTTTTCGCCTGCCCTTGATTGGCGACGTTGCCCTTGCCACGCTTTCCTTGCCTGCACTCACGGTCGTCCTTGGCGCCATCAACGGGTTCAACCCCTGCGCCATGTGGGCGCTGGTTTTTCTGCTCGGCCTGCTGATGGGGGCAAAGGACCACAAGCGCATGTGGCTCCTCGGGCTGACCTTTCTGTTCGGTTCGGGCCTCGTCTATTTTCTGATCATGGCCGCGTGGCTCAATGTGCTGCTGGCGATCGGCGCCGCAGCGTGGATTCGTGTCCTTGTCGGCGTTGTCGCGCTGGCGGCTTCGGCATGGTATCTACACGATTTCTGGAGCAATCCGCCGGCGGTTTGCGAAGTCTCGCAGGGCGGTAATCGCCAGCAGATGCTCGGACGCCTGCGCCGCTTTGCACTGGAGGAGCACTTGTGGCCGGCCATGATCGGCGTCCTGTTGCTGGCGATTGCCGTCAATCTTGTCGAGCTTGTCTGCTCGGCCGGAATTCCTGCCGTCTATACGCAGGTGCTGGCGTTGGCAGCGATCCCGGTGTGGCAACATTATGGCTATCTGCTGCTCTACAACGTCATCTACATGCTCGACGACATCGTGATGTTTTCCGTCGCGGTGCTCACCCTGCAGGTCAGCGGCATCGGCGCGCGCTATGCCCGCGCCAACCGGCTGGTCGGTGCCGTGGTGCTGGCAGTCATCGGGCTGATGCTGCTCTTCAAACCGCAGTGGCTGGCGTTTGGCTGATTGCGCTCGGCGTTCCGGACGGCAGGATTCCGGCCGCTTGCCATGCGCCCTCTTGTCCGAATACCGGTTTTTCAGAAGCAAAAATACGGTGTTCGGGGAATTCATGCGTTCTCCTGCGCCCTGTATGTTTGGCTCAGGTCGGCGTCTTTGGTCACTTCACCGGTATCGATAATTCAGCGAATGATGCGCGGGGTGGTTCGTCATGAAGCGGAACATTGTTGTCCTTGCGGCCATCGCGGCCGGTGTCGGCAGTTTTGCCGGCTGTGCCGATATGAGCGAAAGGCAGCGCACCACCACCACCGGCGCCGGGATCGGTGCGGTCGCCGGTGCGGTGCTTGGCCAGGTGGCCGGGGGGAACACCAGGAGCACCGTGACGGGCGCAGCGCTTGGCGCAGCACTGGGGGCCGGCGGTGGTTATCTGTGGTCGCGGCGCATGCAGGAGCAGAAGGCGGCGATGGAGCAGGCGACCCAGGGCAGCGGCGTGAGCGTCAGCCAGACCGCCGACAACCGGCTCAAGCTTGAAATCCCCAGCGACATTTCCTTTGACTCGGGCCGTTACGACATCAAGCCCAGATTGCGCCCGATCCTCGACCGCTTCGCGACGACCCTGAATCAGAACCCGGCGAGCACGGTGAAAATCATCGGCCACACGGACGGCACCGGCGCCGATGCGGTCAATCGACCCTTGTCGGTCAATCGCGCCGCTGCCACGCGCGACTATCTCGTGACGCGCGGGGTAGCGGGGAACCGGATCAGCATCGACGGACGCGGTTCGCATGAGCCGTTGGCGGATAACAGCACGCCGGAAGGTCGCGCGATGAACCGCCGCGTCGAGATATTCGTCGCGGAAGCCGCGCGGTGAGGGCTTGTGATGGAGCTACGATGTCAGCCACAGGTCTTGGCCTGGCCAGCCGCTACTTCCTGATTTCAACAAGGGGAAAACATGGTTTTGTTATGGGCCTGTTGCAAGATGCTATCGATTATTGCTAGTCAGTGAGGATATCTTGAAGGCGACGGTTAACCCATCGGAAGCCAATGTGTTCCTGCTCCAGGCGCAGCCCGGTGCGGATGCGGTTGTCGCGTAGGTCGTCGTAGAGGGCTCTTTCTTCGGGCGTCAGTTTGTGCAGGTCCACCCGTAGTGGCTTGTCCTCAATGCCCCATATCGAAGCGTGCATGTCGAGGGTCGCTCTGTCCATCAGGAACGAATCCACATGGTCGAAGTGGCCCCGTAGCCGGTCGAGGATTGCGAAGCCGTGGGTGTCGATGTCGCCCCAGTAATGGATCGCACATCGTTCCAGCCATCGTGCCTTGGCCAGCGCTTCCCAGCCGTAGCCGGCGCCGAAGATGACGATAGCACCGGGCAGGTGTGGAAAGGCCAGGAAGTTGGTCTCGTTCTCGGTGATGAACACGCGCCGAATGACCAGGGCAAGGCGGCTAAAGCAGTCGGCGTCCAGGGTGATGTCCGGGCAGAGGATGCCGGGCATTGCCTGAATGCTGGGGTCAAGTACCCGGAAGCGAATCCGGGTTGGTTTGTCCAGGAAACCGTAGCGGCCGGCAAACTGAGCGATGCCGTTTTTGGTGACATCCACCGCGTCGGCGGGCAGCGCCAGGTCGAGCAACTCGGCCAGTACGTTGCGATGCATTTCAATGAATTTGCTGTGCACTCCGGGCAAATCCACTTGACGCAGGTAGATGCCAGGACGTGGATGCGCCATGAGCCAGCCCACCACGGCCAGTAGCCGGGGCCAGTCAGCCGCCAGTTCCAGGGCTTGCAGCGGGCGCTTTTCCAGCCAGGGCAGCAAGGCGGGGAATGTCTGCCGGGTTGCCGCGACCTGAGCCGAGAAGCGATCCCACTCGCGGCGCTTGCCCAGCCAGTTCAGTGCATCCTCTGCGCTCTCGATCCAGGCGCTCGCTGGCATTTTCTGCGCACCCTGGACGCGGTGACGGAGCTCCTGCCACTCGATGCGCAGCGGCGCGGCGGCGGCCAATTCCAATGCCCAGGCGCGGACTGCATCGAAGTGATCCGTGATGTCCGTCGAACCTGGGGGCTTGAGCGTCAGACGCAAGGGGAAGCGCGCATTGCCTGTCACCACGTCGCGCAACAAGTGGCCTCGTTCCCACAGCCGCGCCAATTGCGCCTTCAACTCCCTCGGGCCGGTCCACGTCACTGCGCCGACTCCCGCGTAGCCTGTGGCGTCATCGTTGCCTTCTGCGCCTGGTATTCCTCGATCGACAAATTGCGCAGCTTCGAGCTGCGGCCTCCTTCGTTGTGCACAAAGCCCACGCTGGATACGAAGGGTTCAATGATGTGAATCTTCTGCAGCGGCGTCACGATCAGCAACTGCAGGTTGAGTTGCCGGAACAGCTTCAGGCCGTACTGGGCGGATTCGTCGGAGCCCCGGCCGAAAGCCTCGTCGATCACCACGAAGCGGAATGACCGTGAACGCACCGCGCCCCAATCGAGTCCGAACTGGTAGGCCAGGCTGGCGGCCAGGATGGTGTAGGCCAGCTTCTCTTTCTGCCCTCCCGATTTGCCGCCGGAGTCCGAGTAGTGTTCGTGCTCGCTGTTGTCTTCGCGCCAGCGCTCGCTGGCTGCGAACAGGAACCAGTTGCGCACGTCCGTAACCTTCGCCGTCCACCGGCGATCCTGCTCGGACAATCCCTCGCGGCCCCGGAAACGGTCGATGATGGTTTTGACTTGCAGGAACTTGGCTTCGGAATACTGGGCGTCGTCCGAGCCCGTGACCGTTCCCTCGGTGCAAGCGCGCAGCTCCTGCTGAAAGTCGCGGATCTCGGCATCCGGGCTGGCCTGCGACTCCAGCACGATGTAGCGCCCGGTGTTGTAGTCGATTTTCCCCAGCGACTTGTTGATGTGGGCAATACGCTCCTTGATGGTCTCGCGCTCGCGGGCCAACTGGGCGTTGAAGTTGGCGATCTCGTTGATCGTGTTGACGTTGAGCAGTTCCTTGAAACGGGCGACGAAGCGCGGCAGGTCGTCCCGATTCAATTGCCGCAGCAGGTTTTCGTACTCGAAAGCCGCCTCGAGACTGGCATCCATCTCGGCCGTTTCGAGCTTGAACGCCTCCTTGAATGAGGCCATCGCCTTGATGATTTTCTCGGCCAGTCGTTTGAGCTTCGCCTCTTCCGCATCGATTCGTGACTGCAACCAGGTGCGTACATCCTGCTGACGGTTGTCGCAGGATTCGACGGTGAGTTGATGCTCGCCCAGCGCGTCGCTGCACATCGTCTCCAAGGTCGACGATAGCGCTTCGTCCTCGCTGATTTCCCGGAGCAGCGCCGTGGTTTGCCGATGCAGGTCTTGTGCATCCGTGCGGCGTTGTTCGATTTTCGCCCGCTTGTCGCGCGCTCCCTGCCGTTCGCTCTCGGTCTCCTTCAGCAGCTGTTGCAGCTCCCGCAGGCGCTCGTTCAATTGCTTGAGCACATCGGAGGTCGACTCCAGCCGGATTCGCTCATCGACCAGTGCCGCAATGTCCGTGGCCACCCTGGCCCAATCCAGTTCGTCAAATGCGTTGAATTCTTCAAGGCGGGTCAGTGCGTCGAGCCGGCGCTCCAGATCCGTGCGCTCCTTCTGGATGCCGGCAATCCGGCTGCCCACATCGCCCAGGCGGGTCTCAATCTGCTGGCGCCTGGCCTCCAGCGCGGCAATCTTCGCGCTGTTGCTCCAGCCCAGCACGTAGCGGCTGCGGTCGTCGATGCGGTGGCGGTCGTCCTTCTCGTGGCGGCCGCTCGGGTCCTTGATCTGACCCGCGCGGGTGATGGCGCGTGTCTCGCGGCGGAATTGCTCCTGCGTGACACAGCAGGCGACATCGAAACGGCGGGCGAGTTCGCGATCCAACCAGTCGTAGTGCGGGGAGTCGGGCTTGATGGTCAGTTTGCGGACCAGGGAATCGCGATGCAGAGCGGGTAGTTCGCCCGCCTTGTGCGCTCGCACATGGAAATACACGAGGCGACCGCGCAGATGGCTGCCATCCACCCATTCTGCCACGGCCTTGTAATGTGCGTCGGGGACCAGCAGCGCCAGGCCAAAACCGTGCAGCAAGCGTTCGGCTGCACCTTCCCAATCACGTTCATCATCGCGCACCTGGATCAACTCACCCGCGAAGGGCATGTCGTCTGCGTTCAGCGCCAATGCCGCACACAGCGCGGCGCGAATCTGGATCTGTTGGTCGTCGATATTGCTGCGGCGGCGCTTGAGGCTGTCGATCTCGCCTGACAACAGGTCGTGCTCCTGCTTGCCCTGGCGCAAGGTCACACTGTGCTCGGTCAGTACGTTTTGCAGATCGGCAGCGCGACTGCGAGCGTCCTCGCGCCAGGCTTTGAACTGGCCGCGTTGGGCGGTAAAGCCTGAAGCATCCGCCGCCACTGGTTCGCCCAGCACGGCGGCCAACTCGCCATAGCGCCCAGCCTTGGCCTGGCGCGCATCCCGCAACTGTTCCTTCTGGCGAATATCGGCGGCGAGCCGTTCCAGACGATCCCCTCCGTTATCGCTGATGGCCTGCTTCAGTTCATCGACTTGGCGGCTTTGCTCCTCGCGGACGGCGTCAAGCCGCTGCACTTGCCCGCACACACGATCCCATTCGTCGGCCAGCAGCCCCAGTCGCTTGTCCAGCAAAGCCAGCTTCAAACCGGCAAAGTGGGCACGCAGGCTTTCGCGACAACGCCGCAAAGCGTCGACCTCGGCAACCAGCGTGCCGTGCCGGCTGCAATCGGCGACCAGCGGCGTGAGCAACTCGACCTGTCGTTGCGCCTTGAGTAGCGCTTGATGCGCACGGTTGAGGTCGTCGAAATGGCCGATCAGGGCCTGGATGTGCGGCGCCACCTCGAAGGGTTCCAGCATATGGCTGCGCACGAAATCGGTGAGGTTGCCGACCGATTTCATCGACACCGTCTGGTGGAACAGCTCCAGGGCCTGGTCGTTTTCGATGCCGAAACGGCGGCGGAACCAGGCGGCATAGGGGGGAAAGCTGTCGTGCGCTTCGGCGCCCAGCGCACGCAGCTTTTTGCGCAGTTGGGCAATGTCCGGGCCGAAGTTGGCGAAGTCGGACGCGATCGACAGCGCACGTTCGGCGCCCAGAAAGAAACGCGCCGGCTGCCCCTGGGCGTCCTTCATCCAGAATACCTGCGCCAGGCTCACTGTCTGGTCGTAGCCGGCGTTGTGAAACACCCCGAGAATGACCGAATAACTGTTGTTGTCGCGTAGCGAAACAGGCTTGGCCGTGCCCGTTATCTCGTTGCGCTCGGACTTGTAGTGACCGAGCACATAAGAGCGTAGCGTCCGCTCCTTGTTGTCCGCGCCGGCGGCCTTGTTGTAGGCGATACGGTGCGCGGGCACCAGCAAGGTAGTGATGGCATCGACCAGGGTGGATTTGCCCGAGCCGATGTCGCCCGTCAGCAAACCGTTCCGGCCATCGAGTTGCAGTGTCCACACCCGGTTGTCGAAGGTGCCCCAGTTGAACACCTCCAGTCGCTGCAGGCGAAAGCCCGATAGCGTGTCGTCGGCCACGAAGTCCAGATCCATGGATTGTGGATTATTCAAGGCCTTGACCTCCCCCGGTGGCGGTGAGGCCCGACAATTGCGACTGGTAGATGGCCAGCCGCGCATCGAATTCGGCCAGCCGTTGCGCATCCACGAAAGCCTTCAGGATACGCCGGACCTCGTAGCAGCGAGGTCCGGCTGCCGCGCTGGCGGGCTTCAGCTTGTGCAGAAAGCCGAGGTCAACGACCTTGTTGATCGTGCTCTCGATCTGGTCGATCAGCTTCGCCTCATTCGGGCCATCGGGCAGAAAGACCCGTACCAGTTCCACGATGTCGTCCCGACTGAGCACCAGCCGCGTATCGCCACCGCCGGCGTCGAACTCGGCCAGCTTCTTGCGCAGCAGTGCCAGCACCAGGCTGACCGGGAAGGACAAGGGCCTGCGCGCAACCAGGCGGGGCAGTCGGGGCGCCGGGTCGTCGTCCGCCGGCTCGGGACGGTTCTTCAAAAAGGCATAGCCTTCCGCCTCGTCCAGCACCAGATCGAGGTTGAGCACGGCCACGAAATCGCGCAGCCGGGCTTGCAGATTGAGCAGCGCCGCCCACAGGCGTTCGTCGCCATCGCGGTAGAGCACGCTTTTCAGCAAACCGATGAGAAGCACCGACAAATCCGCGCTTGCCGGTGTCGATGCTGTGTCCGAAAATTGTTCTGTCATCACCTGCCTCAGGGCTGGTTCTTGTTCAGCGGATGAAAATCACGCGCGGCATCCGTGCGCATCGGGTCAGCTCCAGACCATCCGGCGCCACGGCCAGCCAGCGAACAGGCTCGAGTGTGTCCTCATCAACCACGGTATTGAAAGTCTCGCTCCCCAACTGCAGGTAGGCCACCAACTCGGCCAGCCCCTGCTGCAGTGGCTGGGAGGCCACCAGATCACTCAAGGTGATTTGTGCCCTGTCTTGCAGGGCGTGGCGGATGTGCCGGGTGAGCCGCGCTTTGTCCACCACCACCTGATCGAACAGTGCGGCAGGGTCGATGTCCTCATCACCCGCCAGCAAGGCCAGCGTGGCAATCACCGGCTTGACGGCCGGGGTAAACATCGGGCGCTCCATCGCCAGTTCGATATCGGCGGTGGATTCGTCTATCTCCATTACGTTCCCGGCCGGCGGGGCATCGCGCAGGGCCAGCGTCTTGCTCTCGATACCGTGCAGGATGTCCATGATGCGGCGGTTTTCCAGCCATGTCCGGTCGTCGAGAAAACGCCGAAACTGCTGCGACAGTTGTGCCACGGTGCGCTGCGTGTGCTCGCCGGCCTCCATCCAGTCATAGTGCAAGCGGCGCGTGCGGGTGTCGGGCTTCAGGTCGGCCACCGCCGGCAGTGCCAGCACCCGGTCCAGCAGCGCAGTCAATTCTTCCTGCCGGCGACTGGACAGCAGAAAATCCCAGAACGCCCGGAAGCTCTTGCCCTGATCGGAGTCGGCAATCGCATCCCTCTCGCCCATGATTTCTTCCAGCAACGCGCCCTTGCTGCCTTCCCACAGGGCAATGCGCTCGCGCACGCGCCGATCAAGCTGGCGGAAGTTGTGTTCCACCTCGCGAAAATCGGTCAGCAACTCGCGCGCACCCTGCATGAACTGCTGGAAACGATCCTTCAGCGCCGTCTCGTCGAGCAGCGGTGCATCGCCCGACAGCACCTGCGCGATCTCGGCGTCGAGTTCGTCGCGTTTTCTGTGCAGTTCGGCAATACGCTTGGCCGGGTCGGCCTCGCTGCCCTCGCTCATCTGCTTGAGCAGATCGAACAGCGTGAGCAAGCGCGATTCGGTGCCGACAAACTGCCGCGCGGACAATTGCGTCAGCCAGGCGATGGCCTTTTCGGTGGCGGGTGTCAAATCGAACTGCGCCTCGTCCGTTCCAGGGCGGTAAAACTTGCGCAGCCAGCC
>JBAQRB010000271.1:0-15834 GCA_049295655.1 Rhodocyclaceae bacterium | reverse complement strand
GGTCCATCCAATGCATTCAGGGGTGGTTGATCAATGATAGCGAGTGACACGGCATCGCCCTGACATGTTGGAAAATTACTTTCCCGTTCTGCTTTTCATTCTGGTTGGCGTCGCGTTTGGTTGTGCGCCGATGCTGATGGGCTGGCTGATTGCGCCAAACCGTCCCGACAGCGAAAAACTCTCGCCCTTCGAATGCGGTTTCGAACCTTTCGAAGATGCGCGCATGAAGTTCGATGTGCGCTATTACCTGATTGCGATTCTCTTTATCCTGTTCGACCTGGAAATCGCGTTCCTGTTTCCGTGGGCCTCGATTTTCAAGGAAATTGTCAGTACCGAAGCCATGCGGCTGTTCGGTTTCGTTGAGATGTTTGTGTTTATCGGGATTCTCGTTGTTGGCTACGTATATGCATGGGCCAAGGGCGCGCTGGACTGGGAGTGAGCGATGGGTATTGAAGGCATTCTTCAGGAAGGCTTTGTCACCACGACGGCCGACAAGCTGATCAATTACGTTCGCACCGGTTCGATGTGGCCGATGAGTTTCGGTCTGGCCTGCTGTGCGGTCGAGATGATTCATGCGGGTTGCTCGCGCTATGACCTGGATCGTTTTGGCATCGTTTTTCGTCCGAGTCCGCGGCAGTCCGATGTGATGATCGTGGCTGGTACGCTGACCAACAAGATGGCGCCGGCCTTGCGCAAGGTGTACGACCAGATGGCCGAGCCGCGCTGGGTGATCTCGATGGGGTCGTGCGCCAATGGCGGTGGCTACTATCACTATTCCTATGCTGTTGTGCGCGGTTGTGACCGCATTGTTCCCGTCGATATCTATGTTCCGGGTTGTCCGCCAACTGCTGAGGCGCTGATTTACGGCCTCATTCAGCTGCAGAACAAGATTCGCCGCACCAGCACCATCGCCCGCTAATCCAACCGAGAGTTCGTCATGTCCGCCAAGCTGGAAGCGCTTAGCCTGAACCTGCAAAAACATCTCGGCGAGCGAATCAAGTCCCTCAAGATTGCGCTCGGCGAAGTGACCATTGAGGTCGATGCAGCCGATTATCTCGCTGCAATGCAGATCCTTCACGAAGAGCCCGAGTTGTTCTTTGAAGAGCTGATTGACCTGTGCGGCGTCGATTATTCAACCTACGGCAATGCTGAGCGCGTCGGCAAGCGCTACGCCGCCGTCAGCCATCTGCTCTCGATCGCCAACAACTGGCGTTTGCGCGTTCGCTGCTTCGCTCCGGACGACGATTTTCCGTCAGTGCCTTCGGTCATCAATATCTGGAACTGTGTGAATTGGTTCGAGCGCGAGGCTTTCGATCTGTACGGTATCGTCTTCCCGGGGCATGACGATCTGCGCCGGATTCTGACCGACTATGGTTTCGTCGGGCACCCGTTCCGCAAGGACTTCCCGATTTCCGGTTATGTCGAAATGCGCTACGACCCCGATCAGCAGCGTGTGATTTATCAACCCGTGACGATTGAACCGCGTGAAGTCACGCCGCGGATCGTTCGCGAAGCGACCTACGGGGACGTTGAATAATGGCTGAACTGCGCAATTTTACGTTGAATTTCGGCCCGCAGCATCCGGCCGCGCACGGTGTGCTGCGGATGGTGCTCGAGCTTGATGGCGAAGTGGTCAAGCGGGCTGATCCGCACATCGGTCTTCTCCATCGTGCGACCGAGAAGCTGGCTGAAAACAAGACATGGGTGCAATCGTTGCCGTACATGGATCGACTCGATTACGTGTCGATGATGTGTAACGAGCACGCCTACTGCATGGCGATCGAGAAGCTGCTCGGCGTCGAGGTGCCGCTACGCGCCCAGTACATTCGCGTCATGTTCGACGAAATCACGCGGGTTCTGAACCACCTGCTGTGGATCGGCTGTCACGGTCTCGACGTTGGCGCAATGACGATGGTGCTCTACGCCTTCCGCGAGCGCGAGGATCTGGTCGATGCCTACGAGGCGGTGTCCGGCGCGCGCATGCATGCCGCCTACTACCGTCCGGGCGGCGTTTACCGCGACCTGCCGGATCGCATGCCGCAGTATAAGGAATCGAAGTGGAAGAGTGCGGCAGAGATCAAGCCGTTCAACGAAGCGCGCAGCGGTTCGCTGCTCGACTTTCTGGATGACTTCGTTGCCCGTTTCCCGAAGCTGCTCGACGAATACGAAACGCTGCTGACCGACAACCGGATCTGGAAGCAGCGTCTGGTCGATGTCGGTATCGTGACGCCCGAGCGCGCACTGCAACGCGGTTTCTCCGGTGCCATGCTGCGCGGTTCGGGCATCGCCTGGGATCTGCGCAAGAAGCAGCCGTACGAAGTCTATGACCGCCTCGATTTTGATATTCCGGTTGGCGTGAATGGCGATTCGTATGATCGCTATCTTGTCCGCATGGAAGAGATGCGCCAGTCCAACCGCATCATCAAGCAGTGCATCGACTGGCTGCGCGCGAATCCGGGTCCGGTGATTACCGACAACCACAAGGTTGCATCGCCGGCCCGTGAGGACATGAAGTCCAACATGGAAGAGCTGATTCACCACTTCAAGCTGTGCACCGAAGGCATCCACGTCCCCGAGGGCGAGGCTTATGCGGCGGTTGAGCATCCGAAGGGCGAGTTCGGTATCTACATGATTTCCGACGGCGCCAACAAGCCGTACCGCATGAAGATCCGTGCCCCGGGTTACGTCCACCTCTCGGCAATGGATGAAATGAGCCGTGGTCACATGCTGGCCGACGTGGTCACGATCATCGGTACCCAGGACGTTGTTTTTGGCGAGATTGACCGCTGATGCTGAATCCAGAATCCCTCAAGAGAATCGATCGCGAGATCGCCAAGTACCCGGCCGACCAGAAACAGTCGGCCTCCATGGCTGCACTGGCGATTGCCCAGGAAGAGCAGGGCTGGCTTTCGAGCGAAGCCATCGAGTTCGTCGCCAACTATCTCGGTATGCCGCCGATTGCCGCCTACGAGGTAGCCAGCTTCTACAACATGTACGACCTCAAACCGGTCGGCAAGTACAAGCTGACGGTGTGCACCAATCTGCCGTGCATGCTCACCGGCGGTGTCGATGCCGGTGAATATCTCAAAGCCAAACTTGGCATCGGCTACAACGAAACGACGCCGGACGGCAAGATTACGCTCAAGGAAGGCGAGTGCATGGGCGCCTGCGGCGACGCACCGGTGATGATCGTCAATAACCGCAAGATGTGCAGCTGGATGAATCCCGAGCAAATCGACAAACTGCTGGCGGAGCTCGAATAATGGCGATCCTCGGTGCAATCAACCCGATGCTCACCGTCGGGCTCGACGGCGACAACGCCTGGCGACTTGCCGACTACGTCAAGCGCGGCGGTTATACGGCGCTGCGCCGCATCCTCGACGAGAAGATGACGCAGGAACAGGTCATCAACGAAGTCAAGAAGTCGGTCCTGCGCGGTCGCGGCGGTGCCGGTTTCCCGACCGGTCTGAAGTGGTCGTTCATGCCGCGTTCATTCCCCGGCGACAAGTACGTCGTCTGCAACTCGGACGAGGGCGAGCCGGGAACCTTCAAGGACCGCGACATCCTGCGCTACAACCCACACTCGGTCATCGAAGGCATGGCGATCGCCGCTTTCGCGATGAGCGCGACGCGTGGTTACAACTACATCCACGGCGAAGTCTGGGAAATCTACACGCGCTTTGAAGAAGCGCTGGCGGAAGCCCGGGCAGCCGGACTGATCGGCCAGAACATCCTCGGCTCCGGTTTCAATTTCGAGCTTTTTGCACACCACGGTTACGGCGCCTACATCTGTGGCGAAGAAACCGCGCTGCTCGAATCGATCGAAGGCAAGAAGGGGCAGCCACGCTTCAAGCCGCCTTTCCCGGCGTCGTTCGGCCTCTATGGCAAGCCGACGACGATCAACAACACCGAGACCTTCGGTTCGATCCCGTTCATCATGAACCTTGGTGGCGAGGCTTTCCTCGAAGCCGGCAAGGCGAACAATGGCGGCACCAAGCTGTTCTCGATCTCGGGTCACGTCAACAAGCCCGGCAACTACGAAATTCCGCTTGGCACGCCGTTTTCGACGTTGCTCGAAATGGCCGGCGGCATGCGCGGCGGCCGCAAGCTGAAGGGCTGCATCCCGGGCGGTTCCTCGTCGCCGGTCGTCCCCGGCGATATCATGATGGACTGCACGATGGACTACGACTCGATCAGCAAGGCTGGCTCGATGCTCGGTTCCGGCGCGGTGATCGTGATGGACGAATCGACCTGCATGGTGAAAGCGCTCGATCGCCTCTCGTTCTTCTACTACGAAGAATCCTGCGGCCAATGTACGCCATGCCGCGAAGGCACCAACTGGCTGTACAAGGTCGTGCATCGCATCGAGAACGGCCAGGGTCGCCCGGACGACCTCGACCTGCTCGGCAGCGTGACCAACAACATCATGGGCCGCACGATCTGCGCGCTCGGCGATGCGGCATCGATGCCGGTCCAGAGTTTCATCAAGCATTTCCGCGACGAGTTCGCGTACCACATCGAACACAAGAAGTGCCTCGTGCCGGTTGAAGTCCAGCGCGCCGGGAGTGGCTTCTTCAAGGCAACGGTTTAAGGTACGACATGATAGAAATCGAAATCGACGGCAAGACGGTGCAGGTGGATGATGGGAGCACCATCATGGATGCCGCTCAGCTGACCGGCGCCTATATCCCGCATTTTTGCTATCACAAGAAGCTTTCGATCGCCGCCAACTGCCGCATGTGTCTGGTGCAGGTTGAGAAGGCGCCGAAGCCGCTGCCGGCCTGTGCGACACCGGTCACCAACGGCATGAAAGTGTTCACGCACTCGGAACTGGCCGTCAAGGCGCAGAAGGGGGTGATGGAGTTCTTGTTGATCAACCACCCGCTCGACTGCCCGGTTTGCGATCAGGGCGGCGAATGCCAGTTGCAGGATCTCGCGGTCGGCTATGGCGCGGGCGCCTCACGCTACCAGGAAGCCAAGCGCGTCGTCTTCCACAAGGAAGTCGGTCCGCTGATCTCGATGCAGGAAATGTCGCGCTGCATCCACTGCACGCGCTGCGTCCGTTTCGGCCAGGAAATTGCCGGCGTGATGGAGCTCGGTATGGCCAACCGCAACATGCATTCCGAAATCCAGACCTTCGTCGGCCGCACGGTCGATTCCGAACTGTCGGGCAACATGATCGATCTGTGCCCGGTCGGTGCGCTGACTTCGAAGCCTTTCCGCTACTCGGCCCGCAGTTGGGAACTGTCGCGGCGCAAGTCGGTCAGCCCGCACGACAGCATCGGCGCCAACCTGACGGTACAAATCAAGAACAATGCGGTCATGCGCGTTCTGCCGCGCGAGAATGAAGACGTCAATGAATGCTGGATCTCGGACAAGGAGCGTTTCTCCTACGAGGCCCTGAATTCCAGTGAGCGCCTGACCAAGCCGATGATCCGCGTCGATGGCGCCTTGCGCGAAGTCGAGTGGCCCGTCGCGCTCGATTACGTCGCACACGCACTCAAGGATGTCGCCAATACGCACGGTGGTGAAGCGATTGCCGCGCTGGCGGCGCCGCATGCCACGCTCGAAGAACTCCACCTGCTGCAGAAAGTGACGCGCGGTCTGGGTTCGGGCAGCGTCGATTTCCGTCCGCGCCGCCGCGATTTTTCAGCGGATGGCAAGCGTGCCGGAACGCCTTGGCTCGGTCTGAAACTCTCTGAAATCAAGGATCTCGATTCGGCGCTGGTCGTCGGCAGTTTCCTGCGCAAGGATCATCCGCTGTTTGCCCAGCGCCTGCGTCAGCTGGCCAAGAAGTGGAACAAGGTCAGTCTGCTTTCGGTTGCCGGCGACGATCCGCTGATCAAGCTGCATGCACAGGTGAGCGTTGCACCGGCTGAGCTGCCGGTCGCGCTGGCGCGCATCGTCAAAGCCGCAGCCCAGTTGAAGAACGTCGCCGTGCCTGCCGGACTCGAAAGCGTCGAACCCTGTGCCGACAGCAAGGCGATCGCCGAGAGCCTGCTCGAGGGCGAGAAGCGCGCGGTTTTCCTCGGCAACGCTGCCGAGCAACATGGCGACGCCGCGCAACTACATGCACTGGCGCTTGAGCTGGCCAGGATCACCGGCGCCACTTTCGGCTTCATCGGCGAAGCGGCGAACAGTGTCGGCGGCTACGTCGCCAAGGCCCTGCCGGCAGCGAATGCACTCAACGCCTATGAAATGTTCGCACAGCCGCGCAGGGCCTATGTCCTGCTTGGCGTCGAACCGGAACTCGATTGCGCCAATCCGCAGCAGGCCGTCGCCGCGCTCAAGCAGGCTGCGCTAGTCGTCATGCTGACGCCGTTCAAGCACGGCGCCTCGCTCGACTACGTCGATGTGCTGCTGCCGAGCACGCCATTTACCGAGACCTCCGGCACCTTCGTCAATACCGAAGGCCGGGTGCAGAGCTTCAGCGGCGTGGTTCGCCCACTGGGCGATGCACGTCCAGGCTGGAAAATTCTGCGTGTACTGGGCAACGTTCTGGCGCTTGCGGGCTTTGACTACGATTCCAGCGAGCAGGTCCGTGACGAAATCGTTCCCGCCGGCACGGAGTTTGTCAGCGGACTCGACAACGGCCTCAGCGCGATTGTCCTGTCGCTACCTGCTGCAGCGAACGGTCTGCAACGCATTGCCGATGTGCCGATTTACTTCGCTGACGCATTGGCGCGTCGTTCACCGGCACTCCAGAAAACCGCAGACGCGGCACTGCCGGCAGCCCGCATGAATGCTGCGACGCTTGCACTGGCCGGGGTTGCCGACGGCGTTCAGGTCCGCGTCAAGCAAGGGCTGGGTGGTGTACTGCTGCCTGCCAAGGCTGACGAGACCGTGCCTGATGGCTGTGTCCGTATCGCCGCAGCGCACGCCTTGACGGCTGGGCTGGGTGACATGTTCGGTTCGATTACCGTGGAGCGTGCATGATGGTCGATGCGCTGCAACAACTTCTGCAAGGCCTTTTTGGCTCGGCGTTCCCGCTGGTCTGGACTGTACTCAAGATCGTTCTGATCATCGTGCCGCTGCTGCTTGGCGTCGCGTATCTGACTTTCTGGGAACGCAAGGTGATCGGCTGGATGCAGGTTCGCATCGGCCCGAACCGCGTGGGTCCCTGGGGTCTGATCCAGCCGATTGCCGACGGCGTCAAGCTTTTCATGAAGGAAATCGTCATCCCGACCGGGGCCGACAAGCCGGTTTTCCTGATTGCGCCGATGTTCGCCTTCGCGCCGGCACTGGCGGCCTGGGCCGTGATTCCGTTCAACGATACGATGGTGCTGGCCAACGTCAATGCCAGCTTGCTGTACATCATGGCGATCACCTCGATCGGCGTGTACGGCATCATCCTGGCCGGCTGGGCGTCCAATTCCAAGTACGCTTTTCTCGGCGGCATGCGCTCCGCCGCCCAGATGATTTCGTACGAAGTGGCGATGGGACTCGCGCTGGTCGTAGTCCTGATGGTCTCGAACAGTCTCAATCTGGGCGATATCGTCAAGGGGCAGGGGCGCGGCATGTTTGCCGATAACGGCCTCGGTTTCCTGTCGTGGAACTGGTTGCCGCTGCTGCCGATGTTCGCGGTCTACCTGATTTCGATCGTCGCCGAAACCAACCGTGCGCCGTTCGACATGGCCGAAGGCGAATCGGAAATCGTCGGCTTCCACGTCGAGTACTCGGGGATGGCCTTTGCCGTCTTCTTCCTCGCCGAATATGCCAACATGATCTTGGTGTCGACGCTGACCGCACTCCTGTTCCTCGGTGGCTGGCTGTCGCCGGTCGGTTTCCTGCCGGACAGCATGTTCTGGCTGTTTGCAAAGATTACTGCTGTTTTGTTCTTCTTCCTGTGGATCCGCGCAACGTTCCCACGTTACCGCTACGACCAGATCATGCGCCTCGGCTGGAAAGTGTTCATCCCGCTGTGTCTGATTTGGCTGGTCGTTGTCGGTTGCTGGATGATGTCGCCGTGGAATATCTGGAAGTGAGAGGCTAGCCATGGGTTCGATGAAGGAAATATTCAACAGTCTCTTCCTGAAAGAGCTGTTCAAGGGAATGTCGGTGACCGGGCGTTACATGTTTGCCCGCAAGATCACCGTGCAATATCCGGAAGAGAAGACGCCGCAGAGCTTCCGTTTCCGCGGCCTGCATGCACTGCGCCGCTATCCGAGCGGTGAAGAGCGCTGTATCGCGTGCAAGCTGTGCGAGGCCGTTTGTCCGGCGATGGCGATCACCATCGAGTCGGGGCAGCGTGACGACGCAAACGGTCAGGCATCGCGTCGCACGACGCGCTACGACATCGATCTGACCAAGTGCATCTTCTGCGGCTTCTGCGAAGAAGCCTGCCCGGTCGATGCCATTGTCGAGACCCGCGTGTACGAGTACCACGGCGAAAAGCGTGGCGACCTTTACTACACCAAGCCGATGCTGCTGGCCAATGGCGACCGCTACGAAGCGGAAATCGCCGAAGACCGCGCACTCGACGCGAAATACCGCTAAAAGGCCGACACGATGGAATTCAAGACCTTCGTTTTTTATTTTCTCTCCGCCATTCTGGTCTTTGCCAGCTTGCGCGTGGTGACCTCGCGCAATCCGGTGCATGCCGCGCTTTTCCTCGTTCTCGCGTTCTTCAGCGCGGCCGGTGTCTGGATGCTGCTGCAGGCCGAGTTCCTGGCCATCGCGCTGGTGCTCGTTTATGTCGGCGCGGTGATGGTGCTCTTCCTGTTCGTGGTCATGATGCTTGACATCAACATCGACCGCCTGCGTGAAGGCTTCTGGAGCTATCTGCCGCTCGGGTCGATTGTTTCGCTGTTGATGGTGCTCGAAATGGGCTTGGTCCTGGGGGGCAACTATTTCGACCTGCTCGAAAAAAGCGTTCCGCAAGCAACGGCAAGCGAGAGCAATGTCCAGGCCATCGGCCGGCTGATGTTCACCGAGTATGTCTATCCGTTCGAACTGGCATCGGTGATCCTGCTGGTCGGCATCGTCGCGGCGATTGCCCTGACGCATCGCGGCAAGAAGGACAACAAGGCGGTCAGTCCGTCACGGCAGGTTTTCGTCAAGGCCAAAGATCGCATCCGCGTGCTGCAGATGCGCGCTGAAAAACGCGATTGAAGAGCGGTCGGCCCGATGATTGGCCGACAAGAAACTAAGAACTTTAAGAATTCGAAGTGGCAGCGCGCGACGCTGCCACATGCAGAAGGAACCAGGGAGGCACCTTGCTTACACTGTCCCATTTTTTGATCCTCGGCGCGATCCTGTTTGCGATCGGCGTTGTCGGCATCTTCCTCAACCGGAAGAACCTGATTGTTCTACTGATGGCCATCGAATTGATGCTGCTGGCGGTGAACATGAACTTCATCGCTTTCTCGCACTACATGCAGGATCTCGCCGGACAGATCTTCGTCTTCTTCATCCTGACCGTGGCTGCTGCCGAGTCGGCGATTGGTCTGGCGATTCTCGTCGTGCTGTTCCGTAACCTGAAGACCATCCATGTGGATGATCTGGACAGCCTGAAGGGTTGATTATGGAAATGCAAAAACTCTATCTGCTGGTTCCGCTGGCGCCCCTGTTCGGTGCGATCATCGCCGGCCTGTTCTGCCGCGTGATTCCGCGCTGGGTAGCCCATACCGTGACGATTCTCGGGGTGGCCGTCGCTTTCGTCGGCTCCTACCTGATCTTCAAGGATGTGATGGCCGGCAATACCTTCAATGGTCCGGTCTATCAGTGGCTGACGACTGGTGACTACAAGTTTGAAGTCGGCTTCCTGATCGACCAGTTGACCGTCACGATGATGCTGGTTGTTACCTTCGTCTCGCTGATGGTGCACATCTACACCGTCGGCTACATGCACGACGATCCGGGCTATAACCGCTTCTTCAGCTACATCTCGTTGTTCACCTTCGCCATGCTGATGCTGGTGATGAGCAACAACTTCATGCAGCTCTTCTTCGGCTGGGAGGCGGTGGGTCTCGTTTCCTACCTGCTGATCGGGTTCTGGTATACCCGTCCGACGGCGATTTTTGCCAACATGAAGGCCTTCCTGGTCAACCGCGTCGGCGACTTCGGCTTCATCCTCGGCATCGGTCTGGTTCTTGCCCACTTCGGTACGCTGAACTACGCGGAAGTCTTTGCCAAGGCACCGTCGCTCGCCGATGCAAGCATTTCGCTGTTCGGTACCGGAAGCGTCGTTTCGCTGATGTCGGCCACCTGCATCCTGCTGTTCATCGGCGCGATGGGCAAGTCGGCACAGGTTCCGCTGCACGTCTGGCTGCCTGACTCGATGGAAGGTCCGACCCCGATTTCCGCACTGATTCACGCAGCAACGATGGTGACTGCCGGTATCTTCATGGTCGCGCGCATGTCGCCGCTGTTCGAGCTGTCTGAAACCGCATTGTCCTTCGTCATCGTGATTGGTGCGATCACCGCGCTGTTCATGGGTTTCCTTGGCATCATCCAGAACGACATCAAGCGCGTCGTGGCCTACTCGACGCTCTCACAGCTCGGCTACATGACCGTCGCGCTGGGTGCCTCGGCCTACTCGGTGGCGATCTTCCACCTGATGACCCATGCCTTCTTCAAGGCGCTGCTGTTCCTTGGTGCCGGTTCGGTGATCATCGGCATGCACCACGATCAGGACATCCGCAACATGGGCGGCCTGCGCAAGTACATGCCGATTACCTGGATCACGTCGCTGATCGGCTCGCTGGCCCTGATCGGAACGCCGTTCTTTGCCGGCTTCTACTCGAAGGATTCGATCATCGAGGCCGTGCAGTTCTCGCACATCCCCGGCTCCGGTTTTGCCTACTTTGCGGTGCTGGCCGGTGTTTTTGTGACCGCCTTCTACTCGTTCCGCATGTATTTTCTGGTCTTCCACGGCGAAGAGCGTTTCGGCAAGGCGCATGACGCGCACGGCCATGATGCGCATGCCAAGGACGATCATCATGCCGATGCGCAGCACGATGGTGACCATGATGACGAAGAGGTTTCGCCGGATCACCATCACGGCCTGGCCCCCGGCCAGAAGCCGCACGAAACGCCGTGGGTGGTCACGCTGCCGCTCGTCCTGCTCGCCATCCCGTCGGTGATCATCGGCTTCATCGGTGTCGAGCCGATGCTGTTCGGCGACTACTTCAAGAGCGCGATCTACATCGATGCCAAGGCGCATCCGGTGATGGAAGAGCTGCATCACCATTTCCACGGCGCCGTGGCGATGGCGACGCATGCCGTGACGACGGCCCCTTTCTGGCTGGCGTTTTCCGGCGTGGCCCTGTCGTGGTTCTTCTACATCAAGCGTCCGGATATCCCGGCTGCGATCAAGGCACGCGTCGAGCCGATCTACACCCTGCTTGAAAACAAATACTACTTTGACAAGTTCAACGAGGCCGTCTTTGCCGGTGGCGCCCGTCTGCTTGGCAAGGGACTTTGGAAGGGCGGCGATGTTGCCGTGATCGACGGAGTTTTCGTCAACGGTTCGGCCCGCCTTGTCGGCTGGATGGCGACCATCGTTCGCCTGTTCCAGTCCGGCCACATTTATCACTACGCCTTTACGATGATCTTTGGTGTCTGCGCATTGCTGACCTTCAAGTTCTTCGTGCGTCTGAGCTAGAAATAGACTGGGAACGATATGTCAGGTACTCCGCTTCTCTCCCTCGCTATCTGGGTTCCGATTCTCGCCGGATTCCTGGTGCTGGCGACCGGATCCGATCGCAACGCCCCGCTCGCCAGAATGCTGGCGCTGGCCGGTGCGATTGTCGGCCTGCTGGTAACGATTCCGCTCTATACCGGCTTCGATCTCACGACGCCGGCCATGCAGTTCGTCGAACTGATGCCGTGGATTCCGCGCTTCAACATCAACTACCACCTCGGTGTCGATGGCATCTCGATGCTGTTCGTCATTCTCAACAGCTTCATCACGATCATCGTCGTGGTGGCCGGCTGGCAGGTCATCGACAGCAAGGTCGCGCAATACAATGCCGCCTTCCTGATCATGTCCGGCCTGCTGAACGGCATTTTCTGCGCGCTTGACGGCATGCTCTTCTACGTCTTCTTCGAAGCATCGCTGATCCCGCTTTATCTGATCATCGGCATCTGGGGCGGCGACAACCGGGTTTATGCAGCGTTCAAGTTCTTCCTCTACACGCTGGCCGGTTCGCTGCTTTTCCTGATCGCGCAGCTTTATCTCTTCGTCCAGTCCGGCGGCAGCTTCTCGATCCTCGACTGGCACAAACTGCCGCTCGATCTGACCGCCCAGACTTGGCTGTTCTTTGCTTTCCTGATCGCCTTTGCGGTGAAGGTGCCGATGTGGCCGGTGCATACCTGGCTGCCCGATGCGCACGTTCAGGCGCCGACCGGTGGTTCCATTGTCCTCGCGGCGATCGGTCTGAAGCTGGGCGCCTACGGCTTCCTCCGCTTCTCGCTGCCGATTGCGCCGGATGCCTCGCACGAACTCGCTGGACTGGTCATCGCCATGTCGCTGATTGCGGTGGTCTATATCGGTTTTGTCGCCCTCGTTCAGGAAGACATGAAAAAACTTGTGGCCTATTCGTCAATCGCGCACATGGGGTTTGTGACCCTCGGTTTCTTCATGTTCAGCGCCATCGGCATCGAGGGCGCACTGGTGCAGATGGTTTCGCACGGTTTTGTGGCCGGCGCGATGTTCTTCTGCATCGGCGTGATGTACGACCGCGTCCATTCGCGTCAGATCGCCGATTACGGCGGCGTGGTCAATACCATGCCGAAATTTGCCGCCTTCTTCATGCTTTTCGGCATGGCCAATGCCGGATTGCCGGCAACCTCGGGCTTTGTCGGTGAGTTCATGATCATCCTCGGCGCGGTCAAGTTCAATTTCTGGGTTGCCTTCGCAGCCGCCTCGACGATGATTGTTGGTGCCGCCTACACGCTGTGGATGTACAAGCGCGTTATCTTCGGATCGGTGACCAACCACCACGTGGCCGAGATGAAAGACATCAACGGCCGGGAATTCCTGATTCTGACTCTGCTGGCAGCCGGCGTTCTGGTTATGGGCCTGTACCCGTTGCCTTTCACCGAAGTCATGCACAGCTCGGTCAATGAACTGCTGCGTCACGTCGCCGTCAGCAAGATCCAATAATTGGTAGCCGCTATGACTCTTGCCGAAATGCAATTCGTTCTGCCCGACCTGCTCTCCGCGAGCGCAGAGATCTTCCTGCTCGCGATGACCTGCGTCATCCTGCTCGCCGATCTTTTTGTCAAGGACAAGAAGCGTACGCTGACTTTCGCGCTGACCCAGCTGACGCTGGTCGGCGCTGCCGTCGTTACTTTCGCGACGAGCACCGGGGAAATCGTTTATACCTTCAGCAACATGTTCGTCGGCGACCTGATGGGTAGCCTGCTGAAGCTGATGCTCTATTTGACCATCATTGTCGTGATGTTCTACTCGCGTGCTTATGTGCTGGATCGGCCGCATCTGGCCAAGGGCGAGTACTACACGCTGTCGCTGTTCGCCACCCTGGGCATGATGGTGATGATTTCGGCCAATCACTTCCTGACCATCTATATCGGTCTGGAACTGCTCTCGCTGTCGCTTTATGCGATGGTGGCACTGAACCGTGATTCGGTGACGGCAACCGAAGCCGCGATGAAATATTTCGTGCTCGGCGCACTGGCTTCCGGCCTGCTGCTCTACGGCATGTCGATGATTTACGGTGCGACCGGTACGCTCGAAATCACCGGGGTCGCCGAACGCCTCTACCAGGGGCAGGTCAACAAGACGATCCTGGTCTTTGGCCTTGTTTTCCTGGTTTCCGGCATTGCCTTCAAGCTCGGTGTCGTTCCTTTCCATATGTGGATTCCCGACGTCTATCAGGGCGCACCGACTGCCGTTACCCTGTTCATCGCATCGGCCCCCAAGCTCGCTGCGTTCGCCATCGTCATCCGCATGCTGGTCAATGGCCTGATCGTACTTGCGCAGGACTGGCAGATGATGCTGATCATCCTCTCGGTGCTTTCGATGGCGATCGGTAATCTGGCTGCAATCGCCCAAACCAACCTCAAGCGCATGCTTGCGTATTCGGCAATCTCGCACATGGGCTTCATGCTGCTCGGTCTGGTCACCGGCGTGGTCAATGGCGATGCGCGCTTTGCGCTCAATGCCTACAGCTCGTCGATGTTCTACGTGATCACCTACGTACTGACCAGTGCCGGCACCTTCGGCATGATCCTGCTCCTCGCTCGCTCGGGCTTCGAGGCAGAAGAGCTTGAGGATTTCAAGGGCTTGAACAAGCGCAGCCCTTGGTTTGCAGCCGTCATGATGATGATGATGTTCTCGATGGCCGGCGTTCCGTTCTTCGTCGGTTTCTTTGCCAAGCTTTCGGTGCTGCAGGCTGTCGTTGCTGCCGGTTACCTGTGGCTGGCGATCGCTGCCGTGCTCTTCTCGTTGATCGGCGCTTTCTACTACCTGCGCGTCGTCAAGATCATGTACTTCGATCAGCCTACCGATACGGCAGTCATCACGGCGCCATTCGACATGAAGGTGCTGATGTCGGCCAACGGTCTGGCCGTCGCACTGCTCGGGATCTTCCCGCAGACGCTGATGTCGCTTTGCGCCTACTCGCTGCTGCGCTCGCTCTGAGCCAGGCAAGCACCATTCAGGACGCCCCGCTGGTCGGGGCGTTTTTTATTGGGAGCCACTGAATGAAAACCGATCCGCATCTTCATGAAGAACAGATCGATAGCGAGCAAGTCTTCAAGGGGAAGCTGCTTGACGTACGCCGTGATCGTGTAACGCTGCCGGATGGCAACGAAGCGGTTCGTGAGTACATCCTTCACCCCGGCGCCGTCGTGATCGTCGCCGAGCAGGCTGACGGCAGGCTGCTCTTCGAGCGGCAGCATCGCTACCCGCTACACCGTTCGTTCCTCGAACTGCCGGCCGGCAAGATCGATCCGGGCGAAGAGATTCTCGCAACGGCCATCCGTGAACTGCGCGAAGAAACCGGACACCGTGCGGATGAATGGCGCTATCTTGGGGTAATGCATCCGTGCATCGGGTATTCAGACGAGCGGATAGAGATATTCCTCGCCCGCGGTCTGCACCGGGAGTCGGCACCGCAGCTTGATCACGGCGAGTTTCTCGATTTGCTGAGTCTGTCGCTGGAAGAAGCGCTCCATGCGATACGCGACGGCGGGATCACCGATGCCAAGACAATCACCGCGTTGTTCTGGGCCGAGAAGGTCATTACGGCTGGCTGGTAAGCGTTCCTGTGATCTGGCTGACGGCGTTGCGCAGTTCGGCTAGCTCGTGTTCAAGGCGGGCCACACGCTCTTCGAGCATTGCATTGCTGCCCGCATTAGCATGCCCAGACAGGGCCTGTTCATCCGGCAGGTCCGGCTGCCCGCAAAGCAGGTGCGTCCAGCGATGCTCCCGTGATCCTGGTTGTTTGGGCAGCTTCGTGACCAGCACGCCGCTGCTGCGCGCGGTGAGTTCTTCGAGATAGGCCTCGACCGAGGAAGCGTCGTCAAAATGGTATAGCCGCTCGCAGTTGGCACGCAATTCGCTGACGGTTTGTGCGCCGCGCAGCATCAGTATGCTCAGGAGCGCCACACTGGCCAGCGGCAGGGCGTAGCATTTCCCGAAGTTCTGTGCGTAGCGCAGGACCCGGCCGGAAGCACCGTAAGTCTCCAGTACCAGTGTCCGTCCGCGTAGCTCCTCAAGCGCCGCCTGTATCTCGCTTTCGCTGGCATTCATGACTGGATCGCGCGAACTTTTCTGGTTGCAACCCGCAGTGAGGCTGTTCAGGGTCAGCGGGTAGGTGTCGGGGGTCGTTTTTTCCTTTTCGACCAGGACGCCCAGTATGCGTG
>JBAQRB010000270.1:0-19624 GCA_049295655.1 Rhodocyclaceae bacterium | reverse complement strand
GGGCAATGCCCGCCCACAGAAAGAGCGCCAGCGCGGCCGCCGCCAGCACGCGCCGGGTCAGGTCGCCGTCGCGCGCGGCTTCGTTGTCGGCGAGATGGCTGCCGCCGAACCGGAGGCGCGGATAGTCGCGCGTCTGCTGCAGGCTGCCGTCGGGCAGGCGCAGCTCGATCGATTCCTTGGCGTAGGCGCGCGTCGCGAGCGGCTCCGAGTAGGTCTTTTCGTTGCGCGTGCGCAAGGGGGCGACCAGCGCATCAAGCAGCGAGAGGACTTCGATGGCGTACTGCGGCGCGCCGTCGCCGCGCTTCTCGAGTACCGGGCGGTAGTGCAGCGAATCGAGCAGGCCGACCACGACGAAGGCGATCAGCAGCGTCGCCGCCGCCATTCCCGGCCGGCTGGCGCCGACGCGCCGCCACGCCGCGCGCAGCGGCGGGTTGCGCAGCGAGAGCGCGCCGAGGACGAGCGCCGAAACCAGCAAGAGCCAGATCAGCAGGTCGGACCAGAGGAGGACGGGCAGGAAATTCATCAGTTGAAGCGGATCCGCGGATCGACCAGCGTGTACGAGAGGTCGGTGAGGATCAGGCCGACGATGTAGAGCAGCGAGCCGATGAAGACCATGGCGCGAACGACGGCGAAGTCCTGCGCGTTGATCGCGTCGATCGTGTAGCTGCCAAGGCCCGGGATGCCGAAGAACGATTCGGTGAGCAGCGATCCCATGAAGAGCAGCGGGATGACGACGACGACGCCGGTCAGGATCGGGATCATGGCGTTGCGCAGCACGTGGCGGAAGAGCACCGTGACTTCGGACAGGCCCTTGGCGCGCGCGGTTCGCACGTAGTCCTTGCCGATCTCCTCGAGGAAGATCGTGCGGTACCAGCGCGTCGACGAGCCGATCCCCGAGACGATGCCGATCAGCACCGGCAGGATCAGAAATTTCCACGCATCCAGCGGGTTGCCTGCGCCGCCGTAGCCCGAGATCGGCACCAGCTTCCAGAGCTTGCTGATCAGGTACTGGCCGCCGATGATGTAGAAGAGCCCCGAGATCGACATCAGCGCGACGCACACGACGACGCCCCAGAAGTCGAGATAGCTCGCGCGGAAGAAGGCGAGCAGCAGCGCGAAGGCGACCGTGACGAAGAGGCCGAGGATGAAGGTCGGCAGCGCGATGGCCAGCGACGGCCCCATGCGCGCCGAGATTTCGCGCGCGATGTCGCGGCCGTCCTCGGCGCGGCCGAAATCGCCGGCGAACATGCGCGCCGACTTGCTGAAGAAGATGGTGTCGGTCAGCACCGCGTTACCGTTCGCCGCCGCGTTGATGAAGAGCGGCTTGTCGTAGCCGCGCTCGGCCTTCCACTTGGCGATCGCCTCGGGCGTCACGCGCTTGACGCCGAGCTGCATGCGCGCCATGTCGTCGGGCGTGTTGACGACGAAGAACAGCGCGAAGGTGATCAGATTGACGCCGATCAGGATCGGCAGTGCGTAGAGCAGTCGGCGCAGGAGATAGGCGAGCATGTCGGCAATTATCCTACGGGCGCGCCGTGCCGCGAGTGGTGTTAAAAGCGGTGCCACGAGCAGTGCCACGTTCGCGGCGGCGGTAGCCGATCGCGGCGGGGAGCACGACGGCGAGCAGCAGCAAGGCGCCGGCGGCCAGCGGCCAGAGCACCGGCGCTTTCCATTCGTGCCGCTGCCGCGCGCGCGCGGCGACGTCGATGCGCTGATACTTGAGCGTGTTGTGGCCGACGTCGCTCGGCTTGCGGTTGAGCAGCCAGGCATGGCTCAGCGTGTAGGTCTTCGGGTGCATGCCGAAAATCCACGGCGCGTCCTTCTGCAGCAGCGCAATCGCCTGGCGGATGATCGCCAGGCGCTCGGGGCCGCTCTCCATGTCCTTCATACGCGCGAACAGGCGGTCGAATTCGGGATTGGCGTAGTTCGACGAATTCTCGCCGCCGTTGATCCGCCCTTCGGCGCCGGCGAGCAGGAAGAGGAAATTCTCGGGATCGGGATAATCGGCGTTCCAGCCGAGGTAATAGAGCTGCACGGCGCCTTTGCGCAGCTTCTCCTGAAAGCGGTTGAAGTCGGTCGAGCGCACGACGAGCTGGATGTCGAGCTTGGCGAACTGCCGCGTCAGCCAGTCGAGGCGCGACTTGTCGCCCATGCCGCCGCTCGTCGTATCGAGGTTGAGGACCAGCGGTTCGCCGGTTTTCGCGTCGCGCCCGTTCGGCCAGCCGGCTTCGGCGAGCAGCTTCTTCGCGACCTCGATCGGTTTGCGCCGCGCCTGGCCGTCGACCCAGTCATAGACCACCGGGTTGATCCCGGCTTCGCCCTCGCCGTAGCCGAAGATTCCCGGCGGCAGCGGGCTCATCGCGGCGATGCCGCGACCGTTCATGAAGATCGAGATGAACTCCTCCTGATCGACGGCGATCGACAGCGCCTGGCGCAGCTTGGCCGCCGCCGGCGAGAGGCTGCCGACCACCGGGTCGAGCAGGTTGAAACCCATGTAGAAGGTCGAGGCGCGCACGCTGGTCAGCAGGCGGATTCCCTTGTCGCGCATCTCGTCGGAGAGCTGCACGTCGCCGCCGACGTTCAGGCGTACGGCTTGGTCGAAGCTGTCCGACGAGATGCCCGAGGCGTCGAAGTAGCCCTGCAGGAACTTGTTCCAGTAGGGAATGCTCTCCTTCTCGCGGACGAAAATGGCCTTGTCGATGAAAGGCAGGGCCTTGCCGCAATCGGCGAGCAGCCCCTCGGCGGCATCGTCGGCTTCGCCGACGCAGGGATAGGTCTCGCCGTGGAAATTGGGGTTGCGCTCGAGCACCATGCGGCTGTTCGGGTTGTTCTGCGTCAGCATGAACGGGCCGGTGCCGACCGGATACCAGTCGAGCGTCAGGTTCTTTTCGCTCATACCGGGCTGGCTGTAGAAGCGGTCGGCCTCGCGCGGCACCGGCGCGAAGAAGGGCATCGCCAGCCAGTAGAGGAATTGCGGATACTTGCCGTGCAGCTTGATGCGGTAGGTATGCGCATCGACGCGCGTCACGCCGTCGAGTTCGAAACGGTCGAGGTCGAGCCAGGCGTCGGCCGGTCCGCCTTTTTCCGTATTGTCCTTGACCGCCTGCTGCAAGGTGGCGCCGAGCGCCTTGAGGCCGACGATGCGCGCGGCCATCATGCCGAAGATCGGCGAATGCAGGCGCGGATGCGCGAGGCGCTTGATCTCGTAGATGTAGTCGTCGGCGGTCAGCTCGCGCGTGCCGACCGGCGTGAACTGTTCCAGCCGGTCGATACCGCGCAGCCGCTCGCGATCGAGTGCGGCATGGACCGGCTGACCGGCCGCATCGAGCGCGAAGGCCGGATGCGGCTGGTAGCGGATTCCCGGCTTGATGCGGATTTCGTAGACGCTGTGCGCGATCCTGCCGGCCGGCGCGTCGGCCGGCAGTTCGCGCCCGGCGGCATCGTAATAGCGCGGCACCGGCACGGCTTCGGCGCTGCCCGGAATCAGCGTGTAGGGCCGCTGCAAATAGTGGTACTGCAGCGGCGGCTCGTAGATCTGCGCCGTGAAGGTGCTTTCGTCTTCGGTATAGGACTGCACCGGATCGAGATGCTTCGGACGCTCGGAAAACGCCGAATAGAGGATGTTCTGCCCACGTTCGGCCAGCGGATAGGGGTCGTTCTGCTCGCTGCTGCAGGCGGCAAGCAGGAGAAGCAGCGACAGGCTGGCAAGGCGGGAAAAAAGCATGGGGCGAAGTGTAGCGCGAAGTATGCTTTTTTTGCCCGCCGGATTGACCGGCGCTTGCATGACGAATCGGGAAAGGCAATGATGGAAAGCTGAAATCCGCTGCGGAGAAAGCATGTCCAGACTGATCCCCTTCGTCCTGTCCGCCCTCTGCCTGCTGGCAGCGGCAGAAACCCGAGCGGCAGAAGCGGAGCGTGAGATCGTCGCGCCGCCGCCGCGCAGCATCGGCGACATCACGCGCATGCTCGGCCATTACAAGCCGGACCCCGCGCTGCTGGTCCGCCTGCGGGCAGAAGCCGATGCCGAGCCACCGGCCGGCGAAGATCGCCAGACCCTGTTCAATTTCTACTGGAAACGCGGCCTCGCGGCGGAAAGGGTCGGTCGCCAGAGTCAAGAGATCGGTGATCTGCGCAAGGCCGCCGAGTACGGCGAAAAAGGGACGGCCGACAACGTGCGCTTGCTGCGCAATCTGGCTTCGGCGGAAACCGGCGGCGGCAATCTGCTGAGCGCCGTGCGCAATGCCGAGGAAGCTTGGCGGCAGACGCCGAAAAAGCAGCTCGGACAGTCGCTCGCGGCCGAACAGTTGTTGATCCATCAGTACGTCATGCTGGGGGATTTTGCCTCGGCCAAGCGGCAGCTACGCGAGGCGGAATCCTCATTCGCACGCCTGCAGAACTCGCCGGGATGGGGCCGGCAAGGCGAGAACTGGTCGGCGCTGATCGAGCGCGCACGGGCCACGATCTTCCGCTCGGAAGGACGCTATGCCGCAGAGGAGGACGCCTATCGAAAAGCGCTGCGGCACATCGAACGCCACATCCAGAAAGTGCAGGACGAAGCGCCGCCCGGCGAAACCGGGCAAAGCGCGCTCGAATCGAACAAGCGCTATCGGGAAACGATGGAGCGCAGCCTGTCCAATGCGCTTCTCGTGCAGGGAAAAATCGTCGAAGCGGAAATCCATGCCCGGCAGGCACTCAAGCATTCGCTCGAAAGAACCGGGCGCGCTTCGATTCCATCCGCGCAGGGACTGGGGCTGCTCGCTCAAATCATCGCGGAACAGGGCCGCAATGCGGAAGCCGTCCTGCTGGCGGAAGAAGCGCTGCGCAGCTACGAAATGGCGGGCGCCGCACCGGAAGCCATTTCACTGGCCAACGCGCGGCGCGCGCTGGGCGCGGCGCTTGTTGCCCAGGGCAAATACCGCGAAGCGCTGAAAGTCTTCAACGAGCGGCACAACGCCTTGCGCCAGGATGCCGAACTCCTGCAAAAAATTGGCGGCGGCGATCTCGACTGGGTGCTGGCCATGCTGCGTACCGGCGATCAGGCGGGGGCCGAGCAGATGGCCAGGTCGATGCACGAGCAGCTGGCCCGCCTCTACGGCGACAGCGCCTTGCGCACGGCCAGCGCGCGCGCTTTCCACGCGATGACGCTGGCGCAGCGCGGCGAGCGCGACGCGGCATTGCAGCTTTTCCAGTCGGCCGTCCCGCTGCTGCTCGACCAGGCGCACACCGACAGCGAAGCGGAGAGCGGAACGATCAAGCGCCAGCAGCGTCTGGTCGTCATCCTCGAAAGCTATCTCGATTTGCTGGCCGGAAACGCTCAGGACAAGGCATACGTCACCGGCAGCAACGCGGACGAGTCTTTCCGCATTGCCGACATCGCGCGCGGCAGCGCCGTACAAAGAGCGCTGACCGCAAGCGCCGCACGTTCCAACATCGGCGACCCGAAACTCGCCGCGCTGGCCCGCCGCGAGCAGGACCTCCAGCGTCGCATAGGCGCCCTGTCGGATGTGCTGACGCAATTGCTCAGCGCGCGACCGGAGCAGCAATTGCCGAAGGTACAGGAACAGATGCGGCAGGACATCGAGGCGCTCAAGAAGGAGCGCGCGGCACTGAAGCAGGAGATTGCCGAACAGTTCCCGGATTACTCGGCGCTGGTCGACCCAAAACCGGCGACCGTCGGGCAGATCGCGAAAAGCCTGCGCGACGGTGAAGTGCTGCTGGCGTATTACTTCGGTGAGGAAAGCGGCTTTGTCTGGGCATTGAAAGCCGACGGCGCCGCTGCCTTTTCCCGCATTCCGGCAAGCCGAAGGGAGCTGGCAAAAGAGGTGCGCGATTTGCGCAAGGCGCTCGATCCGGGCGTTTCGGGGATCGACGAAATCCCGCCCTTCGACGTCGCCGCGGCCAACCGCCTTTACGTCAAACTGATGAGCGCGCTCGAACCCGTATGGACCGGGGCCAAGGTCATTCTGGCCATTCCGCACGCCGAGCTCGGACAGCTGCCGTTTTCCCTTCTGCTCACCGAAGCGATCGCCCAGCCGGCGGCAACGCAGGGCAAGGCCGGCATCGAGCCCTTCGCGGCTTACCGGAACCTTCCCTGGTTGATGCGCAAGGCCGCGATCGCGCAATTGCCGTCGGTCACCGCGCTGGCCAGCCTGCGCCGGCAGGCGCTGGGCGATGCGCAGCGGCGCGGTTTCATCGGCTTTGGCGACCCTTTGTTCAGCAAGGCGCAGGCCAGGGAGGCCGCCGTCGAACTGGCGAGGGCAAACGCCGTCGCGACGCGTGGCCTGCCGCTTCGTCTGCGCAGCAGCGCAAGAACGGCGGGGATCGACTCGGCCGACCTCGCCTTGCTGCCAAGACTGCCCGATACCGGAGAGGAAATCCGGGAGATCGCCGGCGTCCTGCAAGCCGACCCGCAGCGCGATATTTTCCTGCAAGGCCGGGCCAGCGAAAAAACGGTCAAGGAAAGCGACCTTGCCGACCGGCGCGTCGTGATGTTCGCGACCCACGGCCTGGTGCCCGGCGACCTGAACGGCCTGACCCAACCCGCACTCGCGCTGACCGCGCCGGATCTGGCCGACGGCACGGGCGACGGCCTGCTGACCATGGACGAAATCCTCGGTCTGAAGCTAAATGCCGACTGGGTGGTGCTCTCGGCCTGCAATACGGCGGCGGGGGAAGGCGCCGGATCGGAAGCCGTTTCGGGACTCGGACGCGCCTTTTTCTATGCCGGCGCCCGTGCGCTGCTGGTTTCCAACTGGCCGGTCGAGACCGTTGCGGCGCGCAAGCTGATGGTCGACCTCTTCCGCCGCCAGGTCGCCGAACCGGCCTTGAGCAAGCCGGAAGCCTTGCGTCAGGCGATGCTCGCGCTGGCCGACGGTCCGGGGGAGACCGACCGCAAGACCGGCAAATCGTTTTACGCCTACGCCCACCCGCTGTTCTGGGCGCCCTTCGTCGTGGTCGGCGATTGATAATGGCCGCCAACGCAATGACCTGCACGGCCGACCTTGCACGGCGGGATAGGCGATTTCCTTTATAATAGGCGGTCGGAACAGCTGCAAATAATAGAAAAACCCCAACAAATTTTAAGCACGGGAGAGCCCATGGGATTCCTCGCAGACAAGCGCATTCTGATTACCGGCCTGTTGTCCAAGCATTCGATCGCCTACGGAATCGCCAAAGCCTGTCATCGTGAAGGCGCTCAACTGGCCTTCACCTACCAGAGCGACCGTTTCCAGGATCGCGTCGGTAAGTTCGCCGAGGAATTCGGCAGCCAGCGCGTCTACCAGTGCGACGTCGCCGAGGATGCGCAGATCGACGCGCTCTTCGCCGAACTCGCCAAGGAATGGGAAGGGCTTGACGGCCTCGTGCATTCGATCGCCTACGCGCCCAAGGAAGCCATCGAAGGCGACTTCCTCGACGGCATCACGCGCGAATCCTTCCGCATCGCCCACGACGTGTCGTCTTACAGCTACCCGGCACTGGTCAAGGCGGCGCGCCCGATGCTGCTGAAGGGCAACAACGCAGCCGTTCTGGCATTGTCCTATCTGGGCGCCGAACGCACCTTGCCGAACTACAACACGATGGGACTGGCCAAGGCCAGCCTTGAAGCGGCCACCCGCTATCTGGCCTTCTGCCTCGGCCCGCAAGGCATCCGCGCCAACGCCATTTCCGCCGGCCCGATCAAGACGCTGGCCGCCTCCGGGATCGGCAACTTCTCCAAGCTGCTGGCCTACAACGCGCACAACGCGCCGCTGCGGCGCAATATCACGATCGATGAAGTCGGCAACGCGGCCGCCTTCATGCTCTCCGATCTGGCGAGCGGCATTACCTCTGAAATCATGTACGTCGACGGCGGCCTCAACACGACGGCGCTCGGCAACCCGGACCCGCTACCGGCCTGAGTCGGCGAGTCGGTGCGAATCGACGAATCGACACGACTCAGCGATCCAGCCTCGCGCACAATAAAAAACGCCGACCGGATGATCATCCGGTCGGCGTTTTCTTGTCCCTGCCGATTTACTGACGGTCTTTTGTTTCCAGCGCAGCCTTGTTGATCTCGATCTTGCTGCGTGCGCGCAAGCCTGCGAGATACGCCGCAAAATCTTCCTGCGCCGCCATCGTGCTGTAGTCGCGCTGCAGCACTTTGCGCTTGTTCTCGTCGACCTTTTCCGGCTGGCTGACCTTCATGATCTTGTAGAGCATGTAGTTGCCGCTCGCCTCGACGCCGACGTAGGCCGGCAGCTTCTGCACGTCGGCCTTGAAGATGGCCTGCATGGCAGCCGGCGGCACCTGGCGACCCTGCAGCCGCGAAACGCTCTTGACCAGCGCCCAGCCGGCCTTGTCCTCGCTGCCCTTCTGCAGCTCGGCAAGCTTCGCTTCGCCGGCCTTCTTCGCCAGGCTGGCCGCTTCCTGCGCCTTCAGGCGGGCTTCGATGTCCGCCTTGACGCTATCGAGTGACTTCACGGCTGCCGGCTTGTGTTCGAGCATGCGCGCGGCGAGCAGCGTATTCGGCGCGACTTCGACCGCTTCGGTATTGCGCTTGTTTTTCAGCGAATCATCCGAAAACAGCGAGACGAGCACCTTCTCGCTGGCGATCGGGCCGAGCGCCATGGCGACCTGCGGGCTCGGCTTTTTCGGCAGCCAGTTCGACTGCTGGATCTTCAGCTTGAACTTGTCGACCACCGGCTGCAGGCTGTCCGATTGCTCATAGACCATGTTGGTGAACGCTTCGGCCGCTTCGGCAAATTTGCGCGAAGCCGCCTGGCGCTTCAACTCGCCTTCGATCTCCGGGCGAACTTCTTCGATCGAGCGCTGCTTGCCCGGCTTGATGCCGGTCAGCTTGATGATGTGATAGCCGAACTCCGACTGGACCAGTTCCGAAATTTCGCCTTCCTTCTGCTTGAAGGCGGTGTCCTCGAAAGCCTTGACCATCATGCCGGCGCCGAAGAAGCCGAGGTCGCCGCCCTTGCTGGCGGAACCGGGATCCTGCGAATGTTGTTTGGCCAGTTCGGCAAATTTGGCCGGCGACTTCTGCACTTCGGCAAGAATTTCTTCGGCCTTGCTCTTCGCCTTGGCCTTGTCGGCATCGCCGTTGGTCATCACCAGGATGTGGCTGGCCCGCCGCTCTTCGGCCTGCTGATAGCGATCCTTGTGCGCGTCGTACCAAGCCTTGATTTCGGCGTCGCCGACGGAAATCTGCGCGAGAAGCGAATCGAGCGACAGAACGACGTATTCCGCCCTGGCCTGCTCCGGCACCTCGAACTGCTTCTGGTTTTCTTCGTAGTACTTCTGCACGGCGGCGGCACCGATCTTGACCTGATCGGCAAACTGCTCCGGCGCGATGCGCAGTTCGGCAACCTGGCGTTCTTCGGACTGGATGCGCAGCATCGCTTCGGCCGTCGTATTGGAAACGATGCCGGTATCGCCGACCGCGCCGACCAGCTGTTGCAGGATCAGGTCCTGACGCAATTGCGACTCGAACTGCGGCTGCGACATCCCTTGGGCGCGAAGCGCGGCTTCGTAGCGCGCCATCGAGAACTGCCCGTTTTCCTGCAGGGACGGAATCTTGCTGATGATTTCGCGCAGCAGGTCGTCACTTGCACCAAGGCGCCCTTTGGCGGCCTCCTGCAGCAACAGCCGCTGATCGACCAGCGAATTGAGGACGGCCAGCCGGGCCTCCGGCGTATCCATCGTCTCAGGCTTGAAATTCGGGCCGAGCGACTGGCGCATGCGATCCTGCTGTTCACGCCATGCCTGCTGGAACTGCTGCGCGTTGATCGTCGAATCACCGACCTTGGCCAGATCGCTGCCCGCTCCGGCATTCTTCATGTAGGAGTCGACCCCCCAGAAGGCGAAAGGCAGCGTGATCAGCGCAAGAAAAATCCGAACGATTTTCTTGTTGTTGCGGACGGCATCAAACATGGTCATTGCCCGTTAATCGTAAGAGAAGAAATGAATGCTCGAAATAGAAAAGGCGAACTCGCGTTCGCCTTTCGCTAATGAAGGAGTTGTCGGCATTTGAACCGATTGAACAACTGCTCCCTGATACTGATGAAACCATCGATTGCTCTTCTTGGTGGGTGCTGACGGGCTCGAACCGCCGACATCCAGCTTGTAAGGCTAGCGCTCTACCAACTGAGCTAAGCACCCGTACCGAATTGCTGAAGTGCAAAAATGCTAGTTTACCGCATCCTTGAGTCCTTTGCCAGCCCGGAACTTGGGTACGTTGGCTGCCTTGATTTTTATCGCGGCCCCGGTGCGCGGATTGCGACCGCTGCGCGCTGCGCGCTTGCCGACATGAAAGGTGCCAAAACCCACCAAAGTCACCATTCCGCCTTTTTTCAAGGAAATCTTGACTGCGGAAATCATTGCGTCCAGCGCGCGACCGGCACTCGACTTCGATATTTCAGCAGATTTCGCAATCTGCTCGATCAACTCGGACTTATTCACGCATACCCCCTTCAATTAATGATGGAAGAACCGAAAAAACCCTGCGCATGGTTTATAGCAAGACTCAAAACCTAGTGTCAAGGGGATTCCAGCCCGAGCGGGGCTGCCTGAAAAAGTCACAGGGCATGGCGAAGGAACTTGCTTCCGCCATGCCCCGACCAGCGATCAATGCGTGATGATCGCCTGCACTGTGGCGCTCTCGGCTCCGGCCGCAACGGCCAGCGTATCGACGGCGACCGACAAGGGTTCGGGCGTGCGCTCCAGCGCGTGCGCCAGCACCTGATCGATCCACTTCACCGGAATGATCTCGAGCTTGTTCTTGATATTGTCCGGAATCTCGGCCAGATCCCTGACGTTCTCCTCGGGAATCAGCACCCGGCCCAGACCGCCGCGTACCGCTGCCAGCAGCTTTTCCTTGAGACCACCGATCGGCAGCACTTCACCGCGCAGGGTGATCTCGCCGGTCATCGCCACGTCGCAGCGTACCGGAATGCCGGTCAGCACCGAGACCAGCGCCGTGCAGATGCCGACGCCGGCCGACGGTCCGTCCTTCGGAATCGCGCCTTCCGGCAAGTGAATGTGAATATCGCTCTTCTGGTAGAAGTCATCGGCGATGCCGAGCGACTCGGCGCGCTTGCGAACCACCGACAGCGCGGCCTGGATCGACTCCTGCATCACCTCGCCGAGCTTGCCGGTGGTGATCGTCTTGCCCTTGCCCGGCAGAACGACGGATTCGATGGTCAGCAACTCGCCGCCAACTTCGGTCCACGCCAAGCCGGTGACCTGGCCGACCTGATTCTCGCGCTCGGCCATACCGTAGCTGTAGCGACGAACGCCGAGGAACTTGTCGAGATTGCGCGCGGTGACCGCGAGCTTCGTCTGGCTCTTCTTGAGCAGCAGCGTCTTGACGACCTTGCGGCAGATTTTCGAGATGTCGCGTTCGAGCGCCCGCACCCCGGCCTCGCGGGTGTAGTAGCGAACGATGTCGCGCAGGGCGCTCTCGGCGACGGTCAATTCGGTCTTCTTCAGGCCGTTGCTCTTCAGCTGCTTGGGCAGCAGATAGCGCTGGGCGATGTTGACCTTCTCGTCTTCCGTGTAGCCGGACAGGCGGATCACTTCCATGCGGTCGAGCAGCGGCGCCGGAATGTTCAGCGTATTGGCGGTGGCCACGAACATCACTTCCGAGAGGTCGTATTCGACTTCGACGTAGTGATCGACGAAGGTCGAATTCTGTTCCGGATCGAGCACCTCGAGCAGCGCCGAACTCGGATCGCCGCGGAAGTCCTGCCCCATCTTGTCGACTTCGTCGAGCAGGAAGAGCGGATTCTTGACGGCGACCTTGGTCATGTTCTGCAGGATCTTGCCCGGCATCGAACCGATGTAGGTCCGGCGATGGCCGCGAATTTCGGCTTCGTCACGCACGCCACCGAGGCTCATGCGGACGAACTTGCGTCCGGTGGCATGGGCAATCGACTGGCCGAGCGAAGTCTTGCCGACCCCCGGAGGACCGACCAGGCAGAGAATCGGCGCCTTCAGGCGATCGACACGCTGTTGCACGGCAAGATACTCGAGGATCCGTTCCTTGACCTTCTCCAGACCCCAGTGATCCTTGTCGAGCACCTTGCCGGCTTCGGCCAGATCCTTGCTGATCCGCGTCTTCTTGCGCCACGGCAGGCCGACCAGCGTGTCGATGAAGTTGCGCACGACGGTCGCCTCGGCCGACATCGGCGACATCAGCTTGAGTTTCTTGAGCTCGGATTGCGCCTTGGCGATGCCCTCCTTGCTCATTCCGGCTTCCTTGATCTTCTTTTCAAGATCTTCGAAATCGGCGCCGTCCTCGCCTTCGCCCAGTTCCTTCTGGATCGCCTTGACCTGTTCGTTCAGGTAGTACTCGCGCTGGCTCTTCTCCATCTGGCGCTTGACGCGGCCACGGATGCGCTTTTCAACCTGCAGGATGTCGATTTCGGTTTCGAGTTGCGACAGGAGGCGCTCGATGCGCGCGCGAATCTCGAACATCTCGAGAATTTCCTGCTTCTGCTCAAGCTTGAGCGGCAGATGCGCGGCGATCGTATCGGCCAGACGCCCGGCCTCTTCAATCCCGGCGATCGACGTCAGGATTTCCGGCGGAATTTTCTTGTTGAGTTTGACGTACTGATCGAACTGCGCAATGACCGCGCGGCGCAGCGCTTCGACCTCATGGTCGGCACTGTCTTCGGCGGGCACCGGGCGAGCATGTGCGACAAACATCGACTCTTCGGCGCGAACGCCTTCGACGTACGCGCGCTGCGTGCCTTCGACCAGCACCTTGACCGTGCCGTCGGGCAGCTTGAGCATCTGCAGGATGTTGGCGACACAGCCGATCCCGTAGAGGTCTTCGGCCTCGGGGTCGTCCTTCGCCGCCGATTTCTGCGCGACGAGCAGGATGCCCTTGCCGGCCTCCATGGCCACTTCGAGCGCCTTGATCGACTTGGGTCGCCCGACAAACAGCGGAATCACCATGTGCGGGAAGACAACCACATCGCGCAGCGGCAACAGCGGCAGTTCGCCGGCTTCAGCAGCAGACAGACTGGAATTCGTAGACATCGATTGTGCCCTATAGGTAAACGTCCAAGCCCCCAAGTGGGGACAGGGACCTGTATTTCAAGCTGCTACGAAAGCAGCAACGCGTTCAGTTGGCGCCAGCGACCTTCGGCTGATCTGCGTAGATCAGAATCGGCTGGGCGTCGCCGCTGATCATATTTTCATCGATAACGACTTTTGAGACATTCTCCATGCCGGGAAGTTCGTACATGGTGTCGAGAAGCACGGACTCCAGGATCGAGCGCAGGCCGCGCGCGCCGGTTTTCCGATCGAGCGCCTTCTTGGCGATGGCGATCATCGCGGCCGGACGGATTTCGAGTTCGACGCCTTCCATCGAGAAGAGCTTCTGGTATTGCTTGACCAGCGCATTTTTCGGCTCGACCAGAATCTGCACCAGCGCGTCGGTCGACAATTCCTCGAGCGTCGCGACGACTGGCAGGCGGCCGATCAGCTCAGGAATCAGGCCGAACTTGATCAGGTCCTCGGGTTCGACGCTACGCAGCACTTCGCCGATCGCCTTCTTGTTGTCCTTGCTCTTGACCTCGGCGCCGAAGCCGATGCCGCCCCGCTCGGAGCGATAGCGGATGACCTTTTCCAGGCCATCGAAAGCACCGCCGCAGACAAACAGGATGTTGGTCGTATCGACCTGAACGAAATCCTGGTTCGGATGCTTGCGCCCGCCCTGCGGCGGCACCGAAGCCACCGTTCCCTCGATCAGCTTGAGCAGCGCCTGCTGCACGCCCTCGCCCGAGACGTCGCGGGTAATCGACGGATTGTCCGACTTGCGTGAAATCTTGTCGATTTCATCGATATAAACGATGCCCTGCTGCGCCTTGTCGACGTCGTAGTCGCATTTTTGCAGCAGCTTCTGGATGATGTTCTCGACGTCCTCGCCGACGTAGCCGGCTTCGGTCAGCGTCGTCGCATCGGCCATCACGAACGGTACGTTGAGCAGGCGGGCCAGCGTCTGCGCAAGCAAGGTCTTGCCCGAACCGGTCGGTCCGATCAGCAGGATGTTGCTCTTGGCGAGCTCGACCTCCTCGGCGCCCTTGCTGTGGTGACGCAGGCGCTTGTAGTGGTTGTAGACGGCAACCGACAGGATGCGCTTGGCCGGATTCTGCCCGATCACGTACTGATCGAGGATCGAGGAGATCTCCTTCGGCGTCGGCAGGTCGCTCTTGACGCCCTTGACGCTCTGATCACCGGCAATTTCATCGCGCACGATGTCATTGCACAACTCGATGCACTCATCGCAGATGAATACCGAAGGACCGGCGATGAGCTTCTTTACTTCGTGCTGGCTCTTGCCGCAGAACGAGCAGTAGAGCATTTTCTCGCTGCCGCTTTTCTTTTCCGACATCTCGGCCTACCTCATTCTATGTGGCAACTGGTTCGCTGCGGCGTCAAAACCGCAATCAAACCGTCTCGCGATTGACCAGAACCTTGTCGATCAAGCCGTATTCTGCCGCTTCCTGCGCCGAAAGGAAATTGTCGCGATCGGTATCGCGCTCGATGCGCTCGATCGGCTGTCCCGTGTGATGCGCCATGATCTGGTTCAGCTTGTCGCGCAGCGAGAGGATTTCCTTGGCGTGGATGGCGATGTCCGAAGCCTGGCCCTGGAAGCCGCCCATCGGCTGATGAATCATCACCCGAGAATTGGGCAGCGCGGAACGCTTGCCCTTGGTTCCGGCGGCCAGCAGGAAGGCGCCCATCGAACAGGCCTGCCCCATGCACAGCGTCGCGACGTCGGGCTTGATGAACTGCATGGTGTCGTAGATCGACATCCCGGCCGTCACCGAACCGCCCGGCGAGTTGATGTAAAAATAAATATCCTTGTCCGGATTCTCGGCTTCAAGGAAAAGAAGCTGCGCGACGACCAGATTGGCCGTCACGTCGTTGACCGGACCAACGAGGAAGATGACACGCTCCTTGAGCAGGCGCGAGTAGATATCGTAAGCGCGTTCGCCACGGCCACTCTGCTCGATCACCATCGGGACCATACCGAGGGATTGCGGATCCCAGCTGCTTTCGGACTGAATGCGATCAAAGTTCATATCAACTCCTCTAATTCCGGAATGCTGCCGGATCAGGGCTTCTGGCCCATCAATTCGTCGAAGGCAACGGCCTGATCGACAACCTTGGCGTTTGACAGCGCCCAGGCAACCACGTTCTCTTCAATGGCGACGCCCTCGATTTCGGCGAGACGCTGCGGCTGGGCATAGTACCAGCGCACGACTTCTTCCGGATGCTCGTAGCTCTCGGCGGCCTCTTCGACGATGGCCTTGACCTGATCCGACTTGGCATGCAGCTCATGGGCCTTGACCAGTTCCGCGAGAATCAGACCGAGGCTGACGCGGCGCTTGGCCTGGTCGGCGAACCACTCGGGCTGCATCGGGAAGGCATCGGCCTTCATGCCGCGCTGTTCCATGTCCTTGCGCGCCATCTGCATCAGACGCTGAATTTCCATTTCGACCAGTGCGTTCGGCACATCGATCGGATTGGCCTTGACCAGGGCATCCATCACCTGATCCTTGACCTTGGCCTGCAGGCGCTTCTTTACTTCGCGCCTGAGGTTCGTTTCAACCTCGGCACGCATCTTGACCGCATCGCCGTCTTCGACGCCGAGGGCCTTGGCAAAATCGGCATCGACCTCGGGCAGAACCGGCTCGCGAACTTCCTTGACGGTGATGTCGAAAGTCACGGTCTGGCCGGCGAGATCCTTGGAGAAATAGTCGTCCGGGAAGGTCATCTCGAAGGACTTGGCTTCACCGGCCTGCAAACCGAGAACGGCATTCTCGAAGTCGGCCAGCATCGCACCTTCACCGAGAACAAAGGGGTAATCGCTGGCCTGGCCACCCGGGAAAGGCTCATCGCCCTTCTTGCCGAGGAAATCGATCGTCACCCGGTCGCCATTGGCGGCGGCACGTTCGACGGCATCGTACTTGACGCGCTGCTTGCGCAGCACTTCGATGGTGTTGTCGACTTCGGCAGCACCGACTTCAAGCACCGGACGCTCGATTTCAACAGCCGACAGGTCACCCAGCTTGATTTCTGGATAAACCTCGAAAACCGCGGCAAACTCAAGCTGCGTCGTGCTTTCGCTGGCCTTCGGCTCAATGTTCGGATAACCGGCAATCCGCAACTGCTGGGTGCGCACGGCGTCGCCGAAGGCACGGTCGAGCGCATCGCTCAGCGCTTCGTGGCGCGCCTGATCGCCATACTGCTGCTTGACGATATTGGCCGGCACCTTGCCCGGGCGGAAACCGGGCATCTTGACGGTCTTGCTCATGCGCTTCAGACGCTGATCGACATCCTTGTCGAGATCGGCGATGGTCACCAGAAGGTCCAGGCGACGCTCAAGGGAGTTTGCGACTGGTGCGTTGGTGTTAGCGGCGTTCGTTTCCATTGAAAATCCTTGAAATCCTGTTAGTGCGGCCTGAAAATCAGGTTGAAAGTCGTCTAATTGATTCAATTCGTGGTGCGAGAGAAGGGAGTCGAACCCCCACGCCTTGCGGCGCTGGAACCTAAATCCAGTGCGTCTACCAATTCCGCCACTCTCGCGTTTAATCGATCATTTTACCCGAGATAACCCTATACTGTCAGCCGCCCGAATGCTTTAGCGCCGTTTTATGCGGCATCCGCAGACCCTCTGCCCGACACCCGCACCATCCGCAGCAGCCGCAATGTCAGTCGACCACTACGAAAATTTCCCTGTTGCCTCGATTCTGCTGCCCAAGCACTTGCGCCGCCCGATCGAAGCCATTTATCGCTTTGCTCGCGGCGCCGACGATATCGCCGACGAAGGCGATGCCGGCGACGAAGAGCGACTGCAGGGACTCGCCGCCTACGGCGCCGAGCTCGACCGCATCGAACGCGGGCAACCACCGGCCGACCCGGCCTTCAACGAACTGGCCCACACCATTGCCGAGTGGCAACTGCCGCTGCAGCTTTTTCGCGACCTACTCGATGCGTTTGCCCAGGATGTCGGCAAGAAACGCTACGCCGACTTTCCCGAGCTTCTCGACTACTGCCGGCGCTCGGCCAACCCGGTCGGCCGGCTGCTCGTGCACCTCGCCGGCCGCGCCAGCGACGAGAACCTGCGCCGCTCGGACTGCATCTGCAGCGCCCTGCAACTGATCAATTTCTGGCAGGACATCGCGATTGACTGGCAAAAAGACCGTATTTACCTGCCGCAGAGCGACCTCGAACGCTTCGGCATCGATCAAGCGCAGATCGCCGCTGGCCGCCCGAATGCGCAGTGGGCCGCGCTGCTCGATTTCCAGACCGAGCGAGCGCGCGCGATGATGCTCGACGGCGCACCCCTCGTCCACCAGCTGTCCGGACGCATGGGCTGGGAAATTCGCTTCACGGTGCAGGGCGGGCTGCGCATCCTTGAAAGAATCCGCCACGCGCGGGGCGATGTATTCCGGCAACGCCCCGTGCTCGGCCCCGGCGACTGGCTGCGCATCGGCGGCCGCACGCTGTTCATGTGAAAAATCCTGAAAACCCGAGATTGCGAATGACTCCCGAAGAATACTGCCAACAGAAAGCGGCACAGAGCGGCTCCAGCTTCTACTACAGTTTCCTTTTTCTCGCCCCCAACCGGCGGCGCGCAATCACCGCGCTGTACGCCTTCTGCCGCGAGGTCGACGACGTCGTCGACGAATGCCACGACGTGCAGATCGCCGCGACCAAGCTCGCCTGGTGGCGGCAGGAGCTCGGCAGGCTCTACGCCGGCCACCCCGAGCACCCGGTAACACAGGCGCTGCTGCCGACGCTCGCCGAATTCAACCTACCGCACGAGCAACTGCTCGAAATCATCGACGGCATGGAAATGGACCTGCAGCAGGCGCGCTACCTCGACTTCAAGGCGCTCTCGCTGTACTGCTACCGGGTCGCCAGCGTCGTCGGCCTGCTCGCCGCCGAAATTTTCGGCTACGAAGACCGCAAGACGCAGAAGTACGCACACGACCTCGGCATGGCTTTCCAGCTCACCAACATCATCCGCGACGTCGGCGAGGACGCGCGCATGGGCCGCATCTACCTGCCGATCGACGAACTGCAGCGCTTTGAAGTGACCGCCGCCGACATCCTGAACGCACGCTATTCGGACAATTTCCGGCGCCTGATGGAGTTCCAGATCGAACGCGCCGAACAGTATTACACGCAGGCGATGAGCGAGCTACCGGCCGGCGACCGCAAGGCGCAGCGTCCCGGTCTGGTGATGGCGGCGATCTACCGTACGCTGCTCGACGAAATCAAGCGCGACGGCTGCCAGGTACTGACCCAGCGCACCTCGCTGACGCCCGTGCGCAAGCTCTGGATTGCCTGGCGCACCTGGATCAAGGGTTGATCCAGCAATGAAAATCGCCGTCATCGGCGGCGGCTGGGCCGGTCTCGCCGCGGCGGTCGAGCTGGCCAGCGCCGGCGTCAAAGTCAGTATTTTCGAGGCTGCCCGGCAACTGGGTGGCCGGGCACGCAGCGTCAGCGCGCATGGCCACACGCTGGACAACGGCCAGCACATCCTCGTTGGCGCCTACCGCGAAACACTGCGCCTGATGAATGCCGTCGGCGCCGACCCCGAACGACGCCTCAAACGCACACCACTTGAACTCAGCTTCCCCGGCAGCCAGCCACCATTTCATCTGCGCCTGCCGCGCCTGCCTGCGCCGCTGCACCTGGCGCTCGGCCTGCTCGGCGCGCGCGGCTGCAGCCTCGCGGAAAAGATCGGCGCCGTACGCTTCATGCGTTTCCTGCAGGCAAGCGACTACCGGCTCGACGCCGACAGTACGGTGGCGGCGTTGCTCGACCGGCACGCACAGCACGGCAGTCTGCGCCGCCACCTGTGGGAGCCGCTCTGCCTCGCAGCGCTGAACACCGAGGCGCAATCCGCCTCAGCGCAAATTTTTGCCAACGTGCTGCGCGACAGCCTGGGCGGCGGTCGCAGCGAAACCGACCTGCTCTTGCCGGCCACCGACCTCGACCAGCTGTTCCCGATCCCCGCCGCCGACTTCATCCGCACACACGGCGGGAAAATCCACCTGTCGAGCCGCATCGAACGCATCGATGACGGCCTGAAGATCGCCGGCGAAGCCTTCGACCGGATCATTCTGGCAAGCGCGCCGCAGCATGCCGCCGGCCTCCTCGCGCAACGCCGCGAAACCGCCGCCGTCGCCGCCTTGCTCGAAGGCTACGCCTACGAGCCGATCGGCACCGTCTATGCCGGCTACCCGCCACAGATCGGCCTGCCCTGTCCGATGCTCGGACTGGACGGCGGGAACGAGGGGAAGCTGGGGCAATGGGTCTTTGACCGCGGCGCGCTGGGCGGCGTAGCGGGCGTCATGGCTTTCGTCCTGAGCGCGCGCGGCGCCTGGGACGAGCGCGACAACGAGGCGCTGGCAGCCGCGCTGCACGCTGAACTCGAAGACGCATTGCAGAAAAAGCTGGCGCAGCCGCTGTGGCATCGGGTCATCCGCGAACGGCGCGCAACGTTTTCCTGCCGTCCCGACCTGCCCCGCCCGGCCGCGCAAACCTCATACCCGGGACTCTGGCTGGCCGGCGACTACGTCTGCGCCGACTATCCGGCAACGCTCGAAGG
>JBAQRB010000269.1:0-2769 GCA_049295655.1 Rhodocyclaceae bacterium | reverse complement strand
CAGTATGGCCGCCTCCGTCGAGGAAATGAGCACCAGCATCGAGATGATCGCCGATCATGTGAGCAGCGCGCTGTCGGTCTCGTCCGATGCGCAAAGCGTCTCGCTGAGCAGTTCGGAAACCATCCAGAAGGCGGTTGATGCGATGAACAGCATTGCCAACACGGTCCGCGACTCGTCCGCCGCCATCCAGCAACTGGGCCGCGAATCGCAGGAAATTTCGGCGATTGCCGGAACGATCAAGGAAATCGCCGACCAGACCAACCTCCTCGCGCTCAATGCGGCGATCGAAGCGGCACGGGCCGGCGAACAGGGACGCGGCTTTGCCGTGGTCGCCGACGAGGTGCGCAAGCTCGCCGAGCGGACATCGAAATCGACCCACGAAATTGCCGAAATGATCAGCCGCATCCAGCTCGGGACGCAGACCGCCGTCGACAATATGAACCTCGGCGTCGCGCAGGTGGCGAGCGGCGTCGACCTGGCGGCCGAGGCGAACGAGGCGATCAAGAGCATCCATGACAACGCCGTGAAGGTCTCCGACGCGGTTTCCGAGATTTCAATCGCCATCCGCGAGCAAAGCACCGCCACCAGCGGCGTGGCGCAGGGGCTCGAACAGATCGCGCGGATGACCGAGCGCAACAATGCCGACGCGCAGGACACCGCTCGCTCGGCCGCTGGTCTGCAAACCGTTGCCGGCAAACTGCGCGGAACAGTCGAAATATTCAGGGTCTGAAATCCGGATTGGGATGGCTGGCAAGGGCTGTCGGCGCGACAACATCTGCGTGGCCCCCGCCGGCCGCATCGGTCGAATCAACGGGGCCGGCTCTGCGGCAACTGTTTAGCCAGTAATCAGCTGGTGGCGATTTTCTGGTCGATTTCGCCGGGCGACGAGTGCCGGACGTTGAGCCCCTTGACCATGTAGATCACGTATTCGGCGATGTTCTTGGCGTGGTCGCCGACGCGCTCGATGGCCTTGGCGATGGCCATGATGTCGAGCGAATGCGAGATGGTGCGCGGGTCTTCCATCATGTAGGTGATCAGCTGGCGGACCAGCGCGTGGTATTCGGCGTTGACCGTTTCGTCGAGGTGCAGCACTTCGGTGGCGGCCTTCACGTCGAGGCGGGCGAAGGCGTCGAGCGCAGCGCGCAGCATCCTGAGCGACAGGTCGGCGATGTGGCCGAGTTCCACTTCGGGGATGCTCGATGCGTTCTGTTTGTGCAGCACGCTACCCAGACGGGCAATTTTTCGCGCCTTGTCGCCGATCCGTTCGAGGTCGGTGATGCTCTTCAGCACGGTGACGATCATGCGCAGGTCGATCGCGGTCGGCTGGCGTTTGGCGATCACCTGGCTGCACGCGCTGTCGAGCTCGATTTCCAGCTGGTTTACCTGGCTGTCGTCGCGGATGACCGCTTCGAGCAGCGCGATATCGCCGCCGGCCAGGCCTTTCATCGCCCGGCGCACCTGTTGTTCGGCCAGTCCGCCCATCTGCAGCACGCGGGTGCGCAGGCTTTCCAGTTCGAGGTCGAAATTCTTCGAGGTATGTTCGTTCACGCGCCTTGCTCCTGAAACGTATCGCATTGGGGGAATGAGACCCTGCAGCTTACCTCGCGCATATTACGGTTGTGTTTCAGTCGGCGCTCAGCGTCTGCACGCCGCCGGCCGTGCCGAGCAGGCAGACGTCGGCGGGGCGGCCGGCGAACAGGCCGTTGGTGACGACGCCGACGATCTGGTTGATGCGCGTCTCGAGCCCGACCGGATCGCCGATCTGCAAGCCTTTGACATCGAGGATCAGGTTGCCGTTGTCGGTCACGAAGCCGGCGCGCAGCACCGGTGTGCCGCCCAGTTTCTCAAGCTCGCGCGCGACGTGGGCGCGGGCCATCGGGATCACTTCGACCGGCAGCGGAAAATTGCCGAGCACCGGAACGAGCTTCGAGCCGTCGGCGATGCAAACGAATTTCTGCGCGACCGCCGCGACGATTTTCTCGCGCGTCAGCGCGCCGCCGCCGCCCTTGATCATGTGCATCTCGACGTTGATCTCGTCGGCGCCGTCGACATAGACCGGCAGGTCGCTCACGTCGTTCAGTTCGAAGACCGGGATGCCGTGGGCTTCGAGGCGCTTTTTCGTCGCTTCGGAACTGGCGACGGCGCCCTTGATCTTGTCCTTGATTTCGGCCAGCGCGTCGATGAAGCAGTTGGCGGTGGAGCCGGTGCCGACGCCGACGATGCCGCCTTCGACGACGTATTCGAGGGCGGCGCGGCCGACGGCTTGTTTGAGTTCGTCCTGGGTCATTTTTTGTGCTGGTTCGATGTTGGGGGTGGTTTGTATTTTAGCGGAGTGGGGGCTTATTTTGGCGTTGGGTTTCGCCCCTGACGGGCGGGCATACTTTCTTTTGCTTCGCCAAAAGAAAGTAGCCAAAGAAAAGGCGACCCCGCACCCCAAGGGTGTTTCCTTCGGGGCACGCCGCCGCTCCTTTGGGATGAAGCCCCAAAGGAGTTCCCTGCGCTGCTCAACGGGCCGGGCGGCTGCGGAACTCGCCTGCGGCTCAGACAGTCCTCGCCGAAACCCCCGGCCCGTCTCCGCTGCTCGGCGGCGCCGAGGGAACTAGCTTCAAAACCGAGTGGATACGAAACCGCACGCGCTGCAGGCTACGGCTGGTTTTGACTTGTCATGCCCTGTGCGGCGCCGAGCAACGGAGGCTGGGGCGGAAAAGGGCGAGGACTGTCTGAGCCCGCAGGGCGAGTTCCGCAGCCCCCGCCCCAGCCGAGTAGCGC
>JBAQRB010000268.1:0-16211 GCA_049295655.1 Rhodocyclaceae bacterium | reverse complement strand
GGCCGGCCCGTCGCCGATCCAGTCGGTGACGGCGAAGACCGCCGCGTGCAGGCCATGCCGGCGCAGGATCGGGTAGGCGTGGACGTAGTTGTCGAGGTAGCCATCGTCGAAGCTGAGCAGCACCGAGCGGACGGGCAGCGGCTGGCCGGCCAGGAAGTTCTCGAGGTCCGCGCAGCTTGCCGTGTGATAGCCCTGGCCGGCGAGCCAGGCCATCTGCGCCGCGAAGTTTTCCGGCGAGAGGGTGACCAGCCCAGGCTGCGGGCTGACGTGGTGATACATCAGGATCGGCAGCGCCGCTGCCTTTTTTACGGTCGCTGGCACGACGGGGCCAGCAGTTTGCGATAGACCTCGACCATGCCGCGGCCCATCGCCTCGCGCGAGAAGCGCGTGCCGACGTGTTGCCGGGCGGCCTCGCCCATCGCCTTGCGCCGGGCCGGGTCGGCGAGCAGCACGATGATCGCCGCGCCGAGCGGCGCGACCTCGAGGGCCGGGACGAGCAGGCCCGTCGCGCCGTCGACGACGACTTCGGGAACGCCATCGACGCGCGTGGCGACGGTGGCCAGCCCCATTGCGCCGGCTTCGACGAATACCGTGCCGAGCGCTTCCTGATGGGTCGGCAGGACGAAGAGGTCGAGTGCGCGCAGCACGTTGATCACGTCGCGGCGCAGTCCGAGCAGATGGACGCGCTGGCCGAGTCCCAGCTCGGCGATGCGCTTTTCGAGGTTTTCCTGTTGCGCGCCGTTGCCGGCGAAGACGAAATGCGCTGCCGGGAATTTTTCGAGCACCGCCGGGATCGCCTCGAGCAGTTCGGCGTGCCCCTTCTTGCGGCGCAGGATCGCGACGGTGCCGACCAGCAGCGTGTCGGGCGGCAGCCCGAGCTCCTCGCGCAGCGGCGTGTCGGCAATGTCGGCCCGGTAGCGCGAGAGATCGACGCCGGTCAGCACCGTCGTGATCCGCTCGCGGGGAATGCCGGCGGAAACGAGGTACTCGCCAACGAAGGCGCTGACCGTCACCACATGATCCGGCAGGATCGAATAGGTGAATTTCGAGGTGATCGGCATCGCCAGGTGCCGGGTGCGAACGATGCGCGGCCGGGCGCCGAACAGGCTGCGCGCGGCAAAACCGGCGAGCTGCGTGTCGCGGCCGCTGTGCGTATTGACGATGTCGGCGCGCGTCTGCCGGATGATCCGGCGGATGGCGAGCATCGCGGGGAAATCGAGCAGGCCGCGCATGCGGGCTTCGAAAACCGGGAAGCCCGCCTCGCGGGCGCGCGCCGCGAGCTTGGCGCCGGGCTGGGTCAGCACGCTGACCTCGTGGCCCATGGCGCGCAGCGCGAGCATTTCGTTGAGCGCGCGGTTTTCCTGGCCGCCCCAGCCGAGGGACGATTCGCTGTGCAGGACGCGCAGCGGGCGGCTGTCGCTGTTCATCACGCTACCTCGGCCTGCGAGAACTGGATGCGGTGCAGTTGCGCGTAGGTGCCGCCCTGCGCCAGCAGGTCGTTGTGCGACCCGGTCTCGACCACCTGTCCCTGGCGCAGGACGATGATCCGGTCGGCGTTCTCGATCGTCGACAGGCGGTGCGCGATGACGACCGTGGTTCGTCCCTGCATCAGCGTTTCGAGGGCGGCCTGCACGTGGCGTTCGGATTCGGAGTCGAGCGCCGAGGTCGCTTCGTCGAGGATCAGGATCGGCGCATCCTTGAGGATGGCGCGCGCGATGGCCAGGCGCTGGCGTTGCCCGCCGGAGAGCTTGACGCCCTTTTCGCCGATCTGGGTGTCGAAACCCTGTGGCATCGTTTCGATGAATTCGAGCGCGTGCGCCGCCACCGCCGCCGCGCGGACCTCGTCGGGGCTGGCGCCGCGCCGCGAGCCGTAGGCGATGTTGGCGGCCACCGTATCGTTGAACAGCACGACTTCCTGGCTGACCAGCGCGATGTTCTCGCGCAGGCTGTCGAGGCGGATGTCGTCGAGGCGGTGCCCGTCGATGCGGATCTCGCCGTCGGCGATCGAGTAGAAACGGGGCAGCAGGTTGGCGATCGTCGTTTTTCCGCTGCCCGACTGGCCGACCAGCGCAACGCACTGGCCCGGGTGGGCGGCGAAACTGACGCCCTTGAGCGCTTCGTTTTCCGCGCCGGGGTAGGTGAAGCGGACCGCCGAAAATTCGATCAGCCCCTTCGCGCGCGGCAATTCGACCGTTCCGTGATCGGGCTCGGGCGCCTCGTCGATCACTTCGAAGACGCTTTCCGCCGCCGCCAGCCCGCGCTGGATCGGCGCGTTGATGTCGGTCAGCCGCTTGAGCGGCGCGAGCAGCATCAGCATCGCGGTGATGAACGAGACGAAGCCGCCGACCGTCGTCTGGTCGCTGGTCGCCTGGCGCAGCGCAACGGCCATGATCGTCGCCAGCGCGATGGCGGCGAAGAACTGGACGATCGGCCCTTGCGCCGCCGCCGCGACGGTCGCGCGCATGTTCAGGCGCCGCTGGCGCTGCACGGTGTCGCGGAAGCGTTCGCTCTCGTATTCCTGCCCGCCGAAAATCTTGACGACCTTGTGGCCTTCGATGGTTTCCTGCAGGACCTGGGTAATCATTCCCTGCGACTCCTGGATGCCGCGCGAGACGCGCCGCAGGCGGCCGCTGAAGGCGCGCACGGCCAGCGCGATGAACGGCACCATGGCGATCGCCACCATGGTCAGTTGCCAGTTCAGGTAGAGCAGCCAGGCCAAGAGGCCGATCACCGAGAGGCTGTCCTTGACCAGCGTCGTCAGGGCGCCGGTCGCGGCGCCCGCCACGCCGCCGACATCGTAGGCGACGCGCGACATCAGGCGCCCCGAGGCGTGGTCGCCGAAATAGGTGGCCGGCAGCTTGACGATGCGCGCGAACATGGCCTGGCGCAATTCGGCGACGACGTTGTTCGACACCCAGCTCATCGCGTAGTCGCCGATGAAGCCGAGAATGGCGCGCGCCATGAACACGCCGAGGATCGCCGCCGGATAGATCAGCCAGTCCCAGCTTTCCCGGGCTTCCGAAAAGCCGTTGTCGAGCAGGTTCTTCATGACCGCCGGAAAAACCGGCTCGACGATCGACGAGAGTCCCATGCAGCCGATGGCAACGACAAATGCGACCCAGTACGGACGGACGTAGCGTAACAAGCGCAGATAGAGTTGCCTGCTGGTCAGCATGGGGAAGGGCTCAATACGGTGGGATTGAGATTATACGCGGCTGTCGCGGCTTGGGCAGAGTTCGCGGTAGAGCGTCATCAGGCGCTGCGACATGGCTTCGATCGGCAGCGTCTCGGCGGCCGCGCGCGCAGCCGCGCGCATCGCCGGCGCGTGGACGGCGAGCCGGTCGAGCGCGGTGCCGATGCCCTTCTCGTCGAGCGCATCGACGATGAAGCCGCTGATCCCTTCCTCGACCAGCTCGGCGACGCCGCAGGTCGAGCTGCTGACCAGCGGCAGGCCGCAGGCCAGCGCCTCGAGCGCGGCATTCGGGAAGGGGTCGTACAGCGTCGGCAGGGCAAAGGCGTCGGCGGCGCCGTAGAAAGGGCGGACGTCCTGCTGCGCGCCGAGGAAATGGACGTGCGCGGCGATCCCCAGCCCTTGCGCCAGCGCCTGCGCCTCGCGCATTTTCCGGTCGGCGCCGACGACCAGCAGCCGGGCCTCGGGCCCTTGCCGGCCGGCGAAGGCGCGCAGCAGCTGCGGCAGTCCCTTGCGTTCGAAACCGTTGCCGACGAAGAGGAACACCGGCATCTCCTCGGCGATGCCCAGCCCTTCGCGTACGGCGCGCCGGTGCTCGCCGGCCAGCGCCGGATTGAAGCGCGCGAGGTCGATGCCGTTGTAGATGACGTGCAGCTTCTCCTCGGGAACGCCGTAGTGGCGGACGATCTCGTCGCGCACCATGCGCGAGTTGCAGATCACCGCCCGCAGCGCCGGGTGCGCGAACATCGCGCGTTCGGCGGCGAGGATGTAGCGGTGATAGGGGTTGAGCGCGAGCCCGAGGCGGCCGAGCGGGCCGCGCACGCGGCGCAGATGGGCGAGCCACGCGGCATGCACGCCGTCGCCGGCGCGGAAGATCATGCAGCCCGGGATGCGCTCGTGCGACTGCGTGATATCGAAGCCGCCGCTCGCCATCGCTTCCTGCGCGCAACGCGCGAAGCTGCGGTCGCGCGCGGTGCGGCCCTTGGCCTTCGGATTGCAGATCAGCTGTTTATAACCGTCGCGGATCTCGGCGCCCTCCCAGCTGCGCGTGATCAGCGTGATTTCGGCGCCCTCATGCACCAGCGCGCCGAGCGCGCGCTCGACAAAACGTTCGGCACCGCCGTAGGGGTTGTAGCGCTGGCGGATGACGGCGATTTTCATGAGGCGGGGTTCCAGGGTTCGTTACGGGGATTGGACTGGGATAGTGCAATGCGCCAAATGCGATGGTTCATCCATTGGCGTCGATTTGGCTCATTTTCCATGCACGGATAGGCACTAATTAATTTAAAAATAGTACGTTACAGCCAATCAATCGATAAATTTGGCTCAAAACAATGGAATGCCCTGTTCGATTGAAGCGTGCTTGAGCCAAATGGAAACGCATTGGAAACCGTGGTCTGTCCCTTAGTGCTTCACTGGAAGCCGCGCCGATTGGCGTTCTACGAAACGCATGGTCGGAGAGGCAATGAATACGCCATTCTTCAGGCAGCGCGCAGCCTCCCCTCCGGGGGATATGGCCGATAGATCGCCGATTCATGCGCCCTGCAGCGAAGTGCTTCTTGGTGGCCAAATTCAGGAGTTCTTTATGCAGCAGCGGGGTTGGTCTGAAAGGCGGGTATTGACCCAAAGCAGCCGGTCTAGCTATTGAAATGTGCGAAGCCGGGGTTGGGTCTTGCATGGATGCAAATAATTAGCAACTAGTTGCATGATGCCTTAACGCAAGACCTGATTCCATTTCACGTATTCAAACCATCATCGCCGTCTTCTCGGGGGGGTTACGGGCTGCACTGGTTGATAGGCCTTCAATCCGGCATCAGCTGTAAGTATTTCCACGAAATATCCTGCCTTGGCGTAAAACTCTGCGACATCCTTGATCGTCGCATCACCAATCGAAATCCGGCTCTTGGCAAGCAGAGGCCAACTGTCGGCCAGTGCGCGCAGATTTTCTGTTCCCCACAATTGGGACTGGTCGGTAAATGCAGCCCATGGCGACTTCGCTTCCGCAGCTTCGCGCAAATAGGCCGCCAGATTCGTGGCACACTCAAATCTGAGACTTGATGCTTGGGCAATATGGTTACCCGTTTCGATCAGCGTAGCGGTAGGCAGAACGAAGGTACTGTTCAATAGTCGTTCTTCATTGAGTAGCACGTCGATACGCTCGTGATTCCAGCGGTCCTTGACTGGCCCCGTTTCGTCCTTACCAGGCACTTTCAGCCAGCAGCACAGTACGGAGGTATCCAGAATGAGAACGCGCTTACTCATCTGTGCGTTCCACATGTGTGCTGGCAGACTGTGCTGTCGTAATGCTTTGCTCAATTAGTCCCTGACTGGACAAGCGCCCAATTGGGCCTTGGGCCAGCAATTTTGGCAATTGTGCGACCTCTTCCAGCAAGGTCAGTACGCTGTAACCAGTGGATGGATCTCGATTCGCAACGGTTATGAAGGGAACCATTTCTGTACCCATTGCATCCAGCAAGGCTGGGTTGTGTGTGGTCACCAGTACATCTACATCGCGTTGTGTCCCCACCGCTTTCAACATGTCCAACAACAAACGAGCCCGTGAGGGATGCAATCCGTTATCAACTTCTTCAATAACAAGCAGACTGGTCTTGGGGCGTGTCAGCAAAGCTGTCAATATCGCTAGGAAGCGTAAAGTGCCGTCCGACATACCGCGAGCATCAACTGTAGGGGGAGGCCCTTTATCAAGCCAGTGCTCTTCGCAATACAACATCGCATCGGAGTTGAACTTGCCTACAGTTTCCGCGTACACCCTTCTGATGTCTCGCTCTGGCAACTGGCTGGCGTACTTGGTAAGCACAGCCTCAATCTCCTGTTGCTTTTGTGTGGGCAGAGCTGCGAGAACGCCAGCGATATTCCAAGCATCCGATTCCAGCCGATCTGACAGCGGCGAAAATTTGCGCATGTGGGATGGGATAGGATCGAGAATAAAGATGTCGCGTAGCGACGAAATTACCTCGGTAACGCCATCCTGGATTTCCTGCCGCAATTTCTGACCAACGAGCTGAAATAACACAGTGTGCGCACGGCTCAGTTGACGCGGAGTTCCCTGTTTTTCGTTGTACAAACGGGCAATAATTGTTGGAGAGTTCTCAGGGCAAGTATCGGTGCGCAGCAGTTTAATATTGCCCGCAACAGACTTTCTCTGCCCATCTTTTCCCTGGCGATATCTGATGCGGGTGAGCTGTTCTGAATAGAGATCGCAATGGCTTTCAGTAATTTGCCCTTCCAGGCGGTACTCATAATCAGTAAGTTCGTCCCCGCGGCACACAACTCCCACGGCAAATATCGACCCGGGTTGCCTTGCTGCCCACTCGACTCCACCACGCACGGGAGCTTGTGTCCCATCTCCTTTTAATGCCGAGGTGAGCATCGCTCCCGAAGCAAGGCGGTTCAAGAGCAGCAAGGCATCAAGTGCGTTCGATTTTCCGCTGGCATTAGTGCCTACCAGAACAGAGAGCGTGTCGATGTGGAGAGTTGATCTTTCGTAGCTCTTCCAGTTTTCGAGGTGTAATTCGGTAATCATGGGGAGCTCCGGAGTAGGGGCTGAAGTGAATCGATCATAAGGCAATCTCGCCGCCAATCAAGCGAGGCAGTCCTTGGGCTGTTGTCCGGCCAGCGGCTCGAAGTCAGCTTTGCTGGCATTCAAGGATTTCACTAGGGCGGTGCTGAGATTGGAGCAGGAAGGTAGTTTGAGCAAAGCGTTGACGTTCATCGGCTTGGTTCTATTGGGTTGCTGGGGGATCATACTAGCCGTCAGACCGTGCTGCTCGTGGCCGAAAGCTTTGAAAAATGAGGTGTCTGATTTTTGCTGTAGTCCGAATGGACAGGGTTTCAATCTATTTTCGCGAGACGCGCAAAAATACTGCTTTTCAGCGGAGAGGGCAATGCTGTTGTATTCAATCCAACAACTGGGTACACATTCTCTACCGGTGCTAGAAGGTCGTATATATAGGGGGCTACAAGGGCTGCAAGTTGTGGCATCTGCCATCCTCACGCTTCGCAAATAACAGTTGTGTTCGGTGCACTCCGTGCCACATGCCGTCTGCTCACAGTCGCATGATCGCTACCGTTGGCAGCCACAGCGTCAACGGCACATCGGGCAACCGCTCGAATTCGTAGCGTTCGTACCAGCCGCGCGCTTGCTCGTCTTTGGCATCGACGACGACACCGAGCATTCCTATCGCCGTCGAGATCTGCCGGCAGCGTTGCAGGGCGTCGGCCAGCAGCAATTCGCCGAGTCCCTGGCGTTGATGTTTCTGGTCGACTGCCAGACGCGCCAGGCGCGCGACGGGAAGCGGGAAGTTGGGAAAGCGGGCCTGATATTTTTCCGGCAGATTTTCCCGGTGAATCCCCGACATGGCGAGGCTGTAGAAGCCGCGCACGGTTGATCCTTCGGTTGCGACGTAGGTGCGGCTGATGTTTGTTTCGGCGTGTTGGCGGGCAAAACGCTTCAGGTAGAGGTCGAGCGCGTCGACACCGCAGGAGAAGGCGCGCCGGTCATGACCGGCCGCCAGCGGAACGATGGCGACGGAAGCGCCTTTGCTCAACGCTTCTGCCAGTCGCGGTGGCGGTCCATTGCGGCGGCAAGTTTGGGTCGCGGCGTCTCGGTGTCGTCCAGCGACTTGGCAAAAACATCCCAGTCGCGCGCGCTCAGCGTCAGCATTTCGGTTTCGGCGAGGATTTGCCGGGCGCGTTCCTGCGCCGTTCCCAACAAGAATGCGCTGACCGTCATCCCGGCGGTCGACGCCGCCCGGACGATCAGTTCCTTGGTCTCCGGCGATGTACGCAAATCAATGCGTTCGTAGGTTGGTGCAGTCGCTGCCATTGATCCATGCTCCTGTACGGAAATCATACGGATCATTGTAGGGCGTGTTACAGGTTGGTGCAATCGGTACGTATGGTTTCCGTATGCTTGGCAAATCCCGCCATTTCATCGCGCCGAGCAGTTTCCGTGCCGCGTGATGGATACGCTCGACCGTCAATGTCGTCAGGTAGTCGCTGAGCTTGCCGTCGATGCCGCAGGAGCGGCAGGTTCGCTTGTCGTCGGCGGCACGATCGGGATGCGCGTGACGTACTTTTCAAGCCTGGTGTTTTTTCTCAGTTTGGCGCCAAATCCCAAGGCAATCGTACCCACGATCAAGGTGAACAGACTGGAAAATCCGGCGGCACTTCCCGCAATCAAGGTGAAAACGAAGCAAATCGCGTATAGCGCGTAGTTGTGCGATTGCGCAGACTGGCGACGTAATTCAAGGCGGTTCAATAGCGCCTCGGCGGACTGGTTCAAGTCGACCGCCAGCATTTCAGGCGGTTTTCCTTCCGGGTCTTTTTTCCCCGCAATGGCGAGGCGTCCCTGGAAGACGTGCGTCTTCGAACCTTCGCCGTCCGTGCCGACGATGCCGTATTCCAGATCCAGGATCGCATTCGCTTTCAATTCCCGTGCGCGATGGGCAATGATTTGTCGCGCCTCGTTGCTGCCGTCTTTCGAGGAACCCCGGACGCACCATTCGCTGATCGAGATGATTTTCCATTCCGGCGGCAATTGGCCTTTACATAACAGGGGCGCCGGCGCCGGTGGGGAATACAGGCAAGGCTCGTCGACTTCCGGTGTGTTGGCTGCGGCATCGATTTCTGCGGGTGCAGCACGCAGCCGCACGCAATTCATGGCGCGATTGACGCTGCCGGGCACCGCTTCGAACTCCACGCTTTCCATTTCTTCAAGCGCGGCAGTGAGGTCGTCCGGCGAAAAATCGATCAGGTAGAACGCGTAGGTCACACCGTCCATACCGCTGATTTGGCCGGTGTCGATGCCCGCCGGCAAGGATTGGATGTAGCCTTTCATCCGGCGAGCAGTTCCTGCACTGCGCCATGAACCTGCTCGACCGTCAAGGTCGTCAGGCAGTCGCTGACCTTGCCGCCGCCGCAGCCGTCGATGCCGCAGGGGCGGCAGGGGTGGCGGTCGCTGGTGATCAGGCGTTGGGCGACGCCCCACGGGCCCCATTCCTTGTCGCCGGAGGGGCCGAACAGCGCGACGCAGGGCGTGCCGACCGCTGCCGCGATGTGCATCGGCGCCGAGTCGACGCCGATGAAGAGCCTGGCCTGCGCGGTCAGCGCGGCGAGTTCCTTGAGCGAGAGCTGGCCGCCGAGCGTGATTGCCGGCTGCTGCAGGCGCGCCTGGATGGCGGCTATCATCGCCGCCTCGGTTTTGTCGGGGGCTGCGCTGAGGACGACGCGCTGGCCTTCGGCATGCAGGCGGTCGATCAGCGCGGCCATTTTCTCGTCGGGCCAGCACTTGAACAGCCAGCGCGATGCCGGATGGATGTGGATGAACTGCTTCGCTTCGAGGCCGTTTTCGCGCAGCAGTGCGGCGACGCGGGCCTCGGCGGCGGCGCCGGGGATCAGCGTCAGGCCGCGCTCGCCTTCCGCCGGGTAAAGGCCGATGCGGCGCAGCGCGTCGAGGTTGCGCTCGACGGTATGGCGTAGCGCATTGCCCGGCTTGCCGACGAAGTGGGTGAACGCGTTCTGCCAGAAATTGCCGCGCTGCCGGACGGCCGGCGCGACCGCCCAGCGTGCGCCGCAAAAGCGCGAGAGCCAGGCGCCGCGCGGGTGTTCGGTGAGGTGGACGATCAGGTCGTACCGGCGCGCGCGCAGCGTCTGCAGCAGGCGCCATTCGGCGCGCACCTGCCCGATCGGGCCGAGCTTTTTCCACTGGCGGTCGATGCTGTGCACGCGGTCGATCGCCGGGTGGCCGGTCAGCATCTCGGCGGTGTCGGCATAGACCAGCGCATCGATCTCGATGTGCGGCGCGTGCGCCTTGAGGACCGAGAAAACGGGCGAGGCGAGCAGCACGTCGCCGTGATGGCGAAGCTTGATGACCAGCGCACGGCGCACTTCGTTGAGCGGAACGGGATCTTTGACCATCGCGATATTTTACCTGTTCGTGTAGCGCAGGCACGCTTTGCCGCCGGCGAACTCGATGAGCGTCAGGCGGCCGAAGTCGAAGCGAAGCTGGCTCCATTCCCCGGGCGGCAGTTCGAGCCAGTGGCCGAGCAGGGCGCGCATGACGCCGCTGTGGGTGACCAGCGCCACGGCGCCGCCCGGGAGCGTCGTGGCGAAGTCGGCAAACTCGGCGACGCGGCGCTGCAGCCGTGCGGCCGATTCGCCGCCGGGCGGGGCGAAGTGAAGCACGTCGGCCGCCCAGGCGTCGATGGCGCTGCGCCCGATCTCGTCCCAGCGCCGTCCTTCCCAGTCGCCAAAGCCGATTTCCATCAGCCGGGAATCGATCAGCGGCTGCGCGTGCAGCGCTTCAGCCAGGCGCAAGGCGCGTTGCAGGGGGCTTGAAAACAGCGCGACGCCGGCCGGCAACAGCGGGCGCAGGCGGGCGGCAATCGGCAGCGGGTCTTCGGCATCAATGTCGAGCTGGCCGTAGCAGACGCCCGCCTCGATCAGCGGGCGCGGATGACGGATCAGGAATACCTGCACAGCAGGCCGCAGTAGAACGCCACTTCGGCCAGCTGCTGCGTCGCGCCGAGGCAGTCGCCGGTATAGCCGCCGATCCGCCGCTTGAACAGGCGCGCCAGCCAGAGCGTGGCGAGTGCGGCGAAGGCGCAGCCGAGCAGCGCCGCCTGCAGCGGCAGCAGGAGCAGGGCGAGCGCCGTTGTGGCGCCGGCGAAGGCCAGTTCGCCGCGGCTGATGCGGGTCGCCAGCGGCTTGGCCTTGCCTTCGTCGCGCACATAGTCGAGCGTGCGCAGCAGGGTCGTCGCGCAGAAGCGGGAGAGCGTATGGCCGGCGATCAGCGCCGCCGGCAGCGTCACGAGGTCGAGTTCGATCAGCGCGCAGAACTTGGTGAGCAGCAGGATGACGAGCGCCACGGCGCCGAAGCTGCCGATCCGCGAGTCCTTCATGATGGTCAGGATCTGCGTCTTCTCCCAGCCGCCGCCGAAGCCGTCGACCATGTCGCTCCAGCCGTCCTCGTGGAAGGCGCCGGTGACGTAGAGCGTCGCCGCCATCGACGCGAGAACGGCCAGCGTCTTCGGGAAGAACAGCGAAGCGATGCCGAAAACCAGCGCCGCCAGCGCGCCGACGATCAGCCCGACGGCCGGGAAATAGCGCGTCGCCCGGTCGAGCGCGTCGCTGCTGTGGCCGACCCAGGCCGGAACCGGCAGGCGCGTGAAGAAACGGATCGCGCCGAAAAAGTACTCGGCCTCGCGGCGCAGCAGGGCGTGCACGCCGCCTAGGCCTTCTCGCTGACGCCGGCCGATGCGAAGCTGGCCATTTCGTTGAGGAAAGCCGCCGCTGCGCGGACCAGCGGCCAGGCCAGCGCCGCGCCGGTGCCTTCGCCGAGGCGCAGGCCGAGGTCGATCAGCGCCTTGCCCTTCAACTCGCGCAGTTGCGCGAGATGGCCGGGTTCGGCCGAGCAGTGGCAGAACACGCAGTAATCGCGGATTTGCGGCGCGATGCGTGCGGCGACGAGCAGCGCCGAGGTGACGATGAAGCCGTCGATCAGCAGCAGCACGCCCTTTTCGGCGGCGCCGAGCATCGCGCCGGCCATCATGGCGATTTCGAAGCCGCCGAATTCGGCGAGAACGGTCGCCGCGTCGGCGTCGGCCGGCAGCGCGGCGCGTTCGATCGCCTGTGCGAGCAATGCGTTCTTGCGCGCCAGCCCGGCGTCGTCGAGGCCGGTGCCGCGCCCGATGCAGTCGGCGAGCGGCGTTCCGGTCAGGCAGTGGGTGATCAGCGAGGCGGCTGCCGTGTTGCCGATGCCCATTTCGCCGAAGCCGAGCACCTTGCAGCCGCGCGCCGCGAGCTCGCGGCCGAGTTCGGCGCCCTTGGCGATGGCGGCGTCGCGCTGCGCGGCGCTCATTGCCGGCTCGGACAGGTAGTTGTTCGTCCCCGAGGCGATCTTGGCGTCGATCAGGCCATCGCGCGGCCCGAAATCGTGCGCGACGCCGGCGTCGATCACCTGCAGCTGCATGCCGTTCTGGCGAGCGAAAACGTTGATCGCCGCGCCGCCGGCCAGGAAGTTCTCGACCATCTGCCAGGTCACGTCCTGCGGGTACGCCGAGACGCCGGCCTTGGCCGCGCCGTGGTCGCCGGCGAAGACCAAGAGGTGCGGCAGGTCGAGGCTCGGCGTCAGCGTCTGCTGGACCTGCCCGATCTGCAGCGCGAGTGCTTCGAGCTGGCCGAGCGCGCCGAGCGGCTTGGTCTTGTTGTCGATCTTCGCCTGCAGGGCCGAAGCGAGCGCGGTATCGAGCGCGGGAATGGAGAAATTCATGACGATCCGGGGCCGGGAAAAGCTGCGGATTATACGTCGCGGCAGCCGTGCTAAGCTTTGATCCATGAGAGAACTGATCATTGGCGGGGCCCGTTCGGGCAAGAGCCTGCTCGCCGAGCAACGCGCCGCGCAGAGCGGTTTGTCCGTCGTCTATGTCGCCACCGCGCAGGCGCTCGACGGCGAAATGGCGCAGCGCATCGCGCACCACCGGCAACGCCGTCCGGCGCACTGGGGGCTGCTCGAATCGCCGCTCGAACTCGCCGCGACCCTGCGCCGGAACGCCGCGCCGGATGTCTGCCTGCTCGTCGATTGCCTGACGCTGTGGCTCTCCAACCTGTTGTTTGCCGGCGAGGCGGCCAGCCAGGCCGAGGCCGGGATGCCGGTCGACTGCCCGCGTCTGGCCGGCGAAGTGCAGGCGCTGGTCGACACGCTGCCGCAACTGCCGGGGCGCATCGTCATCGTCTCGAACGAGGTCGGCTGGGGCCTGGTGCCGATGGCCGCCGTCTCGCGGCTGTTTACCGACGAGCAGGGGCGGCTGAACCAGCGGGTCGCCGCCGTCTGCGAGCGGGTGACGCTGGTCGCGGCGGGTCTGCCGCTGCAGCTCAAATAGCTGCGGGCTGCCCCGCGCCGGAGCGGCAGGTGGTAATGTTCAGGTTGTCCGACAACTTCCAGAATCAGGAGGCAGCAAATGTACAAGCGAATCATGGTCGCCGTCGATGAGAGCTTCATGACCGGCAAGGTGCTCGAAACCGCCATCGATCTGGCCCGGACGAGCGGCGCGCAACTGGCGATCTGCCACGCGGTCGACGAGACGATTTTTGCCCACCGCGAAGTCGAGATGATGCTGCCGAACAGCGTCGGCAAGGCCGAGTACAAGCTGCGCCTCGGCGCGCAGGGCTTTCTCGGCAAGGCCGCCGACACGGCGCGCGCTGCGGGTCTGGCGGTCGAAACGAAACTGATCGAATCGGAACACCAGCACGTTTCCGACATGCTCGCCGACGCCGCCGCCGACTGGCAGGCCGACCTGCTGATCGTCGGCACGCACGGCCGGCGCGGCATGGAGCGCTATTTTGTCGGCAGCGTCGCCGAACGCCTGGTGCGCAAGGCGCAGACCTCGCTGCTCCTCGTGCGCGGCGAGTAGGCTGGGCGGCCAGCCGGTAAGCTTCTGGCTCGAGTCAAACCGACAGGCTTCCCCGGGTCGCTACGCACCAGAAAGTCCGGTGAATAGCGTACCGGCAGCCCATTTTCCTTGACGATTCTGGAACCGGGATCGGAGCGCAGCCTGCGCACGCACGCCGAAACAAGAGCGTAAACCGACTGGCTTGCCTATAATGTACAGATCAACCGTACATATCGAGGCGCTCATGACTTACATCAACATCACCGAATTGCGCCAGCATCTGCCCAGTTTTATCGACAAGGTGCAGGCTGGTGAGGAGATCGTTATTACCCAGCGCGGCAAGGCCGTGGCGCGGATCGTCCCCGAGTATGCGGAGTCGCCGGCCGAGGCGGCGATGAAACGGCTGGACGCCTTGCGCGGCAGCATCATTGTCGGCGACGTGATGGCGCCCTTTGCGGATGAGGAATGGGCGGGCGATGCGGATAATCTGTGACACGCACGTTTTGCTGTTCTGGGCCGACCAGCGCGAACGCCTGAGCCAACCGGCACTGATGGCGCTCGAAGCGGGGCGGCAAGCCGGCACGCTGGCCTGTTCCGATATGAGCTTCTGCGAAATGGCCATGCTTTTCCGCAAAGGGCGCCTGCGCGTGCCACCGCCCTACACACCGGCCAGCTACATGGAAAATATCGTCGCCGCCTTGCAACTGGCTGTCCTCCCGATCAGCCCGATCATTGCCGCACTGGCCGAATCCGGCGTCGTGCCGCATGGCGACCCCGGTGACCGAATGATTGCTGCTACCGCGCTGCACTACAACGCGCCGCTGATTACCGCCGACGGCAAGCTGCATGCGGTAGCGCAACTGCGTTGCGTCTGGTAAGCCTTCGACTACCCGGCTACCGCCTGAATCGCCCGCGCCGGCAGCCACTCGGCGAGCGGGCGCAGGTCCATGTTGGCCTCCACCGCGTCGGCCAGCCGGTCGAGATCCGCTTCGCGGCGCTGGCGCGGGTCGAAGGTCTGCGTCGGCCGGTGCCCGGCCCAAGTCAATAGCGAAGACAGGGCCTCCGGCAGGTCGAACAGGCCGTGGCAGTAGGTCGCCAGGATCTGCCCGTCGGCCGACAGGGCGCCGTCGGGCTGGCCGTCGAGCTGCGTCGCCGGCTTGTCCAGCGCGGCGCCCCGCGTCACGCCCATGTGAATCCGGTAGCCGGCGAGCGGCGCCGATCCGTCCAGCGTCAGCGTGCCGGCAACGTTCCGCAGCGTCTTTTCGGCGGCCAGCGTCGTCTCGTAGTCGAGCCAGCCGAGGCCGGCAACACTGCCCGGCACGCCTTCGAGACCGAGCGGGTCGTGCAGCGCCTGGCCGAGCATCTGCAGTCCGCCGCAGATGCCGATCACCTTGCCGCCGTAGCGCAGGTGGCGGGCGATCGCCTCGTCCCAGCCCTGCGCGCGCAGCCACGTGAGGTCGGACTGCACCGCCTTCGATCCGGGCAGGACGATCAGGTCGCAGCTGTTTTCACCACTCGGCGGGATTTCGTTCGGGCCGACGAAGCGGAAGTCGACCTCGGGGTGGAAGCGCAGCGGGTCGAGGTCGTTGTGGTTCGAGATGCGCGGGTAGACCGGCGAGACGACGCGCAGCTTCGGCGCGTCCTTCTTCTCGGCGCCGCGCGGCAGCGCGTCCTCGGCGTCCAGATACAGGCCGTGCAGATAGGGCAGCACGCCGAGCACCGGCTTGCCGGTGCGTTCTTCGAGCCAGCGCAGGCCGGGTTCGAGCAGGCCGATGTCGCCGCGGAAGCGGTTGATCACGAAGCCGACGACGCGCGCCTGCTCGGTCGCCGAAAGCAGGTCGAGCGTGCCGCAAAGATGCGCGAAGACGCCGCCGCGGTCGATGTCGGCGATCAGGATCACCGGGCAATCGACGGCTTCGGCGAAACCCATGTTGGCGATGTCGCGGTCGCGCAGGTTGATCTCGGCCGGGCTGCCGGCGCCTTCGACGAGCACGCATTCGTACTGCGCGCAAAGCCGCTTCCACGATTCGAGCACGGCTTTCATCGCGCGCGGCTTGTACTCGTGGTAATTGCGCGCGTCGAGGTCGGTGAGCACCTTGCCGTGCACGATCACCTGCGCCTTCGTGTCGGTCGCCGGCTTGAGCAGCACCGGGTTGAAGTCGGAATGCGGTTCGAGGCCGGCGGCCAGCGCCTGCAGCGCCTGCGCGCGGCCGATCTCGCCGCCATCGACGGTGACCGCCGAATTGAGCGCCATGTTCTGCGGCTTGAACGGCGCGACGCGGACGCCGCGCCGGTGCAGGATGCGGCACAGCGCGGCGACCAGCGTCGTCTTGCCGGCGTCCGAAGTGCAGCCCTGGATCATCAGGGTGGGGGTGTCGAGGGCGGGTGTCGGTGTTTTCATCGTAAAATCCGGGCTTCGTTACCCAGATTTTCTCATGCCTCTTCCCTTTTCCCTCCAATTCTTCCCGGCCGCCGTTCCGCCGCCGCTCTGCCTGCCGCTCGCGGCGCTGGCCGGCGCCGGCCTTGACCGCCTGCTCGGCGAAGCGAAGCGCTGGCATCCGCTGGTCGGTTTCGGCGCGCTGGCCAATGCCGCCGAACGGATTTTCAAC
>JBAQRB010000267.1:0-8015 GCA_049295655.1 Rhodocyclaceae bacterium | reverse complement strand
GGCCAGGAGGATGGTGCGCTGCCCTTCGCCAATGGCCGCTTCGGCGGCGCGGATGGCTTGCTCCTGATAGGGGCGCAACGGAAAGCCGTAGTCGCAGGGCGTATGGTCGAGTTCGGCGTGGGCCTGCGTGATGTCTTGCTGCAGGAGGGCCTTGAGGCCATCGGGCGTGTACCAGCCGTCCAGCGCGTGGCTCAGATTCTCGGGGCGGCGCAGGTCGCAGAACCAGACGCCGCTCTGTTGCGCCAACTGGCGAAGGTAGGGGCGACCGTTCGACGAGAAGGCAAAAGGCACACGAAAAACGCTTTCGGCACCATAGTTGGCTGCCGGCAGCTCAGTCTCCGGCGAAGGCTTGAACCCGCGGCTATAGCGCTTGGCTTGTTGCAGGGCGGCGGAAACGTCGAGGTGCTTGCGCTTGGCTTCGATGACCGCGACCGGCTGCAGGCCGATGAACAGCACGTAGTCTGCCGGTCCGGTTTCGGTAGGCCACTCGGCGATGGCGAGATTTAGGCCGCGCTGCGGGCGGGTACCCTTGGCAAAGGTCAGGTGAATTGAATCCACGGTCCAGCCAGCGGCGGCGAGCTGCTCGTCGATGATCTTGCGGGTATCGGCTTCGCTCAGCTTTAGCGTTGCGGCAGCGGTATTGGCTGCAGCAACCAGTTTGGCGACTGCTTGCGGTGGCTGGGCGCTAGCTTGAGCCTGCGTCGCTTCAAGACGCTGCGCCAGCTCGTGCTTGGCCGTTTCAGCCTCTGCGGCCATCACTTCCCAGAAGGCGCGCTCTTCCTCGGTCTGCTGTACGCGTGCCTGCGTTGCCTCTAGCGCCAATGTTGCATCTTGATGGGCCGCTCGGAAGGCAATGAGCTCCTTCTGCAGTGCCTCTAGTTCAGACTTGAGTTCAGCGCTTTCGTCGGCCGGCGGCGTCGGTGGAATGAACGGGCCGGACTTGAATCCGGGATCTTTGAAGGTGCGGTGAACCCAGACGCCCAGTTGCCAGGCCAAGCGCATCGCCATCAGGGCCGTGCGATGATCTCCAGCCAGATTGTGGTTTGCGTCGTTGCCGGCTTTGCGAATTTCGTGGAATAGCCCGCCGACTTCACGCGGCACAATGCCGTGGTCTTGCAGGCGGCGCAGCAGGTCGATCTGCCTTTCATCCGCTGAAGTGTATATGCCGACCCGGGAAGCCACTGACTGGGCCATGCCCTCCGCGAGCTGGCGAAGTTTCAGGAGGCAGGTATTGGGGTCGTCGGCAAAGTAACGCTCGGCGAGCAAGCCCAATCGCTCAAGCTGCTCGTCGTGAGCCTTGAGTTGCGAAAAATTGCTTTGTTGGTGAACACCGGACATCAATTTCTCCTATCGCAACTCGTACCAGACGCCTCTGCCGGCACCGTGCTGACCGAGGTGGCCTTGCTCCACCAACGCCCGGAAATGCTGCTTGAGCGTGTTGCGATTGCCGCTGGTCAGTCGAATCGCATCGCCCATGGTGATGCGTCCATGCTCGCGCGCGAACTCGACGATCTGTAGCGAAAGCTCCGGTAGCGCGGCCAGCACCAGCTTCTCGCGCTCGACCTTGCGATTGAGGCGGCGGACCTGCTCAGCGAGCGCGCGCAGGAAGAACATCAGCCACGGTTGCCAATTCGGCGCACTCGTGCGGATCGTGCCTTGCGTTTGCCGCAAGGCGAGGTAGTAGGCCTCCTTGCTTTGCTCGATCACGCTTTCCAGCGAGCTATAAGGTACGTAGGCATACCCGGCCTGCAACAGCAACAAGGTGGTGAGAACCCGGCTAAGCCGGCCGTTGCCGTCCTGGAATGGATGGATCTCGAGAAAGACGACAACCCAGATGCCGATCAGCAGCAAGGGGTGAAACCGTGCCTCTTGGCGTTCCGCGTTGAACCAAGCGATGAGTTCAACCATCAAGGACGGCGTATCGAATGGCGTCGCGGTAGCGAAGATGATGCCCAGCTGTTTTCCATCCTCGTCAAAAGCCACCACGCTGTTGGTGGAGGTTTTGTAATTGCCCCGATGCCAGGCATCCTTCTCGCTGTAGGTGAGGAGGTCGCGATGCAGTTGCTTGATGTGGTTCTCGGTCAGCGCGATGTCCTGCCAGGACGAAAACACCAGTTCCATAAGCTCGGCGTAACCGGCCACCTCTTGTTCGTCCCGGGTTGCGAAAGTCTTGATCTGCAGGTTGGACAGCAGGCGCTCGACCTCGCGATCGGACAGCCGGCTACCCTCGATGCGGGTGGATGAACCGATGCTCTCGATGGTGGCGACCCGCCGCAGAGCGGATAGCCGATCGGGCGCCAGCGTGCCGAGCGCACGCCAAGCGCCCTTGAACTCATCGACTCCGGCGATGAGACTCAGGATTTCCGGGGTTATCCGAATGGCATTCAAGGAGATCATGGGTGCCAATACTACATCCATTTACACCCATTTCACAAAATATACAGGACCTTCCGAGCAGCCAATCGCCCCATCACCCCCGCCGGCCTTTTTAACTTCCAGGCATTCAAATATTTTGACCGCTGTCGTCAAACGGGGGCGCCCTACGCCGATGCACTCACGGCCACAATGGATTCCACTGACAAGGAGATCCAATCATGCTTACCCTTCGCAAATCGCAGGACCGTGGCTACGCTGACCACGGCTGGCTCAAGAGCTACCACTCGTTCTCGTTTGCCGGCTATTACGACCCGGCCCACAGCGGCTGGGGGAACCTGCTGGTCATCAACGAAGACCTGATCGATGCGGGCACCGGCTTTGGCAAGCACGGCCACCGCAACATGGAAATCATCAGCTATGTCGTGTCGGGCGAACTGGCCCACCAGGACAGCATGGGCAACATCAAGGGCATTCCGCCGGGCGACGTGCAGCGGATGAGCGCGGGCAGCGGCGTCACGCACAGCGAGTTCAACCACGCCAAGGGCCAGACCACCCACCTGCTGCAGATCTGGATCAAGCCGAACGTGACGGACATTGCGCCAGGCTACGAGCAGAAAACGATTCCGGCCGAAGAGAAGCGCGGCGCCTTGCGCCTCGTGGCGTCGCCTGACGGCGCGCAGGATTCGGTGACCATCCACGCCGATGCAGCGCTTTATTCGGGCCTCTTCGACGGCGATGAACGGGCCGAACTGCGTCTCGACCCGGCCCGCAAGGCCTACGTCCATCTGGTGCGCGGCACGCTCGAGGTCAATGGCCTGCACATCGGTACGGGCGACGCGATCCTGATCGAAGACGAACAAAAACTTACCTTTGCGAACGGCAGCGACGCCGAAGTGCTGGTCTTCGATCTGGCCGCCTGAGATCGACGGATCGGGGATCGCCCCAGTGCCGGCGGTGCAAGCGCGGGGCCTTGCCTTGCCGGAGCGGCGGTTCGATGGCAACATTCAAAAAAATCGAACAGAGATTGCCCGCATGCCGACGCCCCGCGATGTACTGACTCCCGCCGCCCTCGCCATGCTGCAAGTGATCGCCGAGACCGGCAGCTTCGCGGCGGCGGCGCGCGCCAGCAACATGGTGCCGAGCGCGCTGACCTATCGCGTGCGGCAGATGGAAGACGCCCTCGACGTGCTGCTCTTCGACCGCAGCTCGCGCCAGGCGCAGCTGACCGAAGCGGGCGCCGAACTGCTGCGCGAAGGCGCCGGGCTGCTCGCCGAAATCGACGCGGTGGCCAACCGCGTCAAGCGCGTGGCGACCGGCTGGGAGCCGCAGCTGACCATCGCGGTCGATAGCATCATCGACCGGACCACCGTGATGGAGCTGTGCGCGAATTTCTTCTCGCTCAACCCGCCGACCCGGCTCAAGCTGCGCTCCGAGACGCTCTCCGGAACGCTCGAGGCGCTGACTGCCGGGCAGGCCGATATCGCGCTCGGCGTCGCGATGGACGACAACACGAAGACCGGCCTGCATCGCGAGCTGCTCGGCACGGTCAGCTTCGCCTTCGCCGTCGCCCCGCATCATCCGCTGGCGCAGATGCCCGAACCCCTGTCCGACAAGCTGATTCGCCAACACCGGGCGGTGGCGATTGCCGACTCGAACCAGAGCGGCCGCAGCCTGTCGATCGGCCTACTCTCCGGGCAAGACGTTTTCACGGTGGCCGACATGCTCAGCAAGCTCGATGCCCAGATCCGGGGGCTGGGCGTCGGCTTCCTGCCGACCTGCATCGCGCAAGCCTACATCGACACCGGACGCCTGGTCGTCAAGAGCGTTGAGCGCGCGGAACAGCAGATCCAGATCAGCTACTCGTGGCGCAAGAGCGGCAAGGCCGGGGCGGGACGGGCGCTGCAGTGGTGGCTCGACCAGCTGCAGCATCCGCTCACCCGTTCGGCCCTGCTCGGCGAACGCAGCCGCACGCATTAGGCGTTCGCCGCCCGCCCGGGGCGGCCCGCTGTTTCGCTCGGCCGTGCCGGGCGATCAGGAAGGAAACAGCTTGTTGGCCGTTTCGGCGATCAGCCGGCCCTGGAAGCGGGCGCCGTCGAGTTCGATCGCGCTCGGCTGGCGCTGCCCCTGGCCACCGGCAATCGTCGTCGCGCCGTAGGGGCTGCCCCCCACGATCTCGTCGAGCGTCATCTGCCCCTGATGACTGTAGGGCAGGCCGACAATCACCATGCCGAAGTGCAGCAGGTTGGCGATCACGGAAAACAGCGTCATCTCCTGCCCGCCATGCTGCGTGGCGGTTGAGCTGAAGGCGCCGCCGACCTTGCCGTGCAGGGCGCCGCGCATCCACAGGCCGCCCGCCTGGTCGAGAAAGCTGGCCATCTGGGAAGGAACGCGGCCGAAGCGGGTCGGGCAGCCGACGATGATCGCGTCGTAAGCGGTGAGGTCATCGACGCTCGCCACGGGGGCCGCCTGATCGAGCTTGAAATGCGCCGATTTGGCGATTTCCTGCGGGACGGTTTCAGGCACGCGTTTCACATCGACCGACGCCCCCGCCGAACGGGCGCCTTCGGCGACGGCCTGCGCCATCGTCTCGATATGGCCGTAAGTGGAGTAGTAGAGGACAAGGACCTTGGACATGGGAACTCCTTGAAAAAACGCGCCTGTCAAATCGCCGGCGGCAGCGCGAAATACGAAAACCCGAAGGCCTAGAAAAAGCAATTAACCACGGCGAACACAACGAACACAGCGAAAAAACACCAACTTGTGAGCCAAAAAGAATCCTGAATGGAAGGTTTTCGCTGTGTTCGCCGTGCCCGCCGTGGTTGGAACTGAGATTTTTAGGATCAACCCGCTCCGCCAGCGGAGCACGATGGAATTAAAACATTGGACAGGAAAACCCGACGAGCGAATGCATCCGCCGCATGATCCGAATGTGCCGCTCGATCCATCCGGGTCGCGGCATCGTCAGGGCAGCGACCCCTTGAGCGTTCAAATATTTTCACCGGTGTCGTCAAACGGGAAGACCGATCGGTCTGCCGGAGAAGGTCACAATGGATCCAGTTGATAAGGATTCCATGATGAGCACGATGACGAAAGCACAATACACACCGACCGCCAAAGTGCTTCATTGGGGCATGGCGGTGCTGCTCCCCGCGCTGCTGGCCCTCGGCTTTTACATGCACGACCTGCCGCTTTCGCCGGAAAAGCTGAAGCTCTATTCCTGGCACAAATGGGCCGGCGTCACCGCCTTCGTGCTCGTCCTGGCGCGCCTTTTCTGGCGCGTGACGCATACCCCGCCGGCGCTGCCGGCGGGGATGCCGAGGCGGATGCAGCTTCTCGCGCACGCCGGCCATCTGGCGCTCTACGGACTGATGATCGCCATCCCGCTCTCGGGCTGGCTGATGAGCTCGGCCAAGGGCTTCCAGACGGTGTGGTTCGGCGTCCTGCCGCTCCCCGACCTGCTCGCGAAAAACAAGGAAATGGGCGACTTGCTGCAAGCCATGCACCAGGCCCTCAACCTGCTTTTCGTCGCCACGCTGATCGGCCACGTCGCGGCAGCCCTGAAACACCACTTCATCGACCAGGACGACATCCTGACCCGGATGCTTCCGAAACATTGAGCGGCTACGGACTACGTATTACGGACTACGAGGAGAAATCATGAAACGCATTGCACTTGCCGCCGCCCTGCTCGCCACCCTGCCCGCCCAGGCGGTCGAATATGCTCAGGTTCTGCCGGAAAAGAGCGCGATCAATTTCACCTACCAGCAGATGGGGGTGAAGATGGACGGCAGCTTCAGGAAGTTCGCCGCGCAACTGAGCTTCGACCCGGCCAGGCCAAGCACTGCCAAGGCCGCTTTCGATGTCGAACTGGCGAGCGTCGACGCCGGCTCCGGCGAGGCCGACGAGGAAGTGGCGGGTAAGCCGTGGTTCAACACCAAGGCGTTCCCGACGGCCCGCTTCGTTTCCGGCAACGTCAAGGCGCTGGGCGGCAACCGCTACGAAGTGGCCGGCCAGTTGAGCATCAAGGGCAGGACGCAGGACATTGTCGTTCCCGCGACCTTTACCGCCCAGGGAAAGACGAGTGTTTTCGACGGCAGCTTCACGATCCGCCGCGGCGATTTCAGCATCGGCGAGGGCGTGTGGTCCAAGTTCGACATCGTTGCCAACGACATCCTGATCAAATTCCGCATCACCGCCAACAGCAAGTAAGCCCAAGCAAGCTCCACCACACCACACCTCTCCAGGAGAATCCCCATGAAAAAGCAGATCGCCACCCTCATCCTCGCCATCGCTGCAGCCACCCCGGCGCTCGCCGCACCGGAAACCTTCGTGCTCGATGCCAACCACAGCTACCCGCGTTTTTCCTACAGCCACCTGGGCTACTCAACCCAGCTGAGCCGCTTCGACAAGATGACCGGCAAGGTCGTCTTCGACAAGGTGGCGAAGACCGGCTCGGTCGACATCGTGATCGACGCGAAATCGGTCAACACCGGCTCGGCCATCTTCAACGAGCACATCCAGGCCGAGGACTACCTCGACACCGCAAAATTCCCGACCGTCGCCTTCAAGTCGACCAAGGTGGTTTTCGAAGGCGACAAGCCAGCCAGGCTTGAGGGCAACCTGACGATCAAGGGCGTGACCCGGCCGGTGACGCTGACCGTCACCTCCTTCCAGGCCATGCCGCACCCGATGTTGAAGAAGGATGCGATCGGCGCCAACGCCTTCACGATGATCAAGCGTTCCGAATTCAACGCCGGCAAGAACGCGCCTTACGTCGGCGACGAAGTGCGCATCGACGTGGCGATCGAAGCGATCAAGGAATAAGTCCGGGCAAACGCCGGGCAGGCGCCCCTGCCCGGCACGCAGCGCCTCGCGGCCAAGCTCATTCCCACTGGAGAAAACACATGAAGATCCTGCAAATCAACGCCAGCGCCCGCTCGGCCGGCGCCAATTCGACCCGTCTGGCCGACAGCATCACGGCGCGCCTGAAGGCACAGAACCCGTCGGCCGCAGTCGAACTGCGCGATCTGGCCAGCCACCCGCACCCGGTGCTCGACGAAAGCGCGCTCGGCGCACTGTTCACGCCGGCCGACCAGCGCTCGGCCGAACAATCCGCCCGCGTCGCCCTCGACGACGCACTGATCGCCCAGCTCCAGTCGGCGGAAACCATCGTGCTCGGCGTGCCGATGTACAACTTCGGCGTTCCGGTCCAGCTGAAGACCTGGATCGACGCCATCGCCCGCGCCGGCGTGACTTTCCGCTACACCGAGAACGGCCCGCAAGGCCTGGTCCACGGCAAGAAGGTCTATGTCGCCCTGGCCCGCGGCGGCATGCATCGCGATACGCCGAACGACTCGCAGGTGCCGTACCTGAAGAGCGTGCTGGCTTTCCTCGGCATGACCGACGTCGAATTCATCTACGCCGAAGGTCTGGCGATGGGTGCGGAAGGGAGTGAAAAAGCCTTCAGCGCCGCCGAAGGCCAAATTGCCGAACTGATCGGCTAGGGAACGCGTACGAAATAACTTCCTGATTTCGATAAATCAATCCGCGTAGGTCGGGTTAGCGAAGCGTAACCCGACTCGGGCGACCGCCAAGGCAGATGTCGGGTTATGCCCCGCAGGAAATCCCCTTGTATGTTT
>JBAQRB010000266.1:0-5703 GCA_049295655.1 Rhodocyclaceae bacterium | reverse complement strand
TCGCCGAAGTGATCGCCAGCGGCCCGACGCGCGCCAGCGTCAGGCTGAAGAACGGCCTGCAGGTCGATCTGCGGGTGGTCGCCGCGCAAAGCTACGGCGCCGCCCTGTATTACTTCACCGGCTCCAGGGCGCACAGCGTCGCGGTGCGCCGGCTGGCACGCGAGAGAGGCCTGAAGATCAACGAATACGGCGTCTTCCAGGGCGAACAGCGGATTGCCGGCGAGACCGAGGAATCGGTTTTCCGGGCCGTCGGGCTGCCCTGGATTGCCCCCGAACTGCGCGAGAATCGCGGCGAAATCGAGGCGGCGCAGGCCGGGTGCCTGCCCCGGCTGGTCGAGGTCAAGGACCTGCGCGGCGATCTCCATGCCCACACGCGCGCCACCGACGGCCGCGACAGCCTGGAGGACATGGCGCGAGCAGCGGCCGCCGCCGGCCTCGAATACCTGGCCATCACCGAGCATTCCCGCCGCCTCGCCATGGCCCACGGCCTCGATGCCGAGCGCCTGGCCCGGCAGATCGACGAAATCGACCGCGTCAACGCAACTCTCGCCGGCATCCGTCTGCTCAAGGGCATCGAGGTCGACATCCTGGAAGACGGCCGCCTCGACCTCCCGGATGAGATCCTGGCACGCCTCGACCTGGCGGTGGGCGCGGTGCATTCGCGCTTCGAGCTGCCGCGCGCGAAGCAGACCGAACGCATTCTGAAGGCCATGGACAACCGGTATTTCACGCTGCTGGCCCATCCCAGCGGGCGCCTGATCGACGAGCGCGAGCCATATGACGTCGATATGCCGCGCCTGATCGAGCACGCCCGCAGCCGCGGCTGTTGCCTGGAGCTCAACGCCCATCCCGAGCGTCTCGACCTGCTCGACACCTGGTGCATGGCGGCGAAGGAGGCCGGCGTGCTGATCGCCATCGACTCCGACGCGCACAGCGTGCAGGACTTCGCCAACCTGCGCTTCGGCATCGGCCAGGCGCGCCGGGGCTGGCTGACGGCGGAAGATGTGCTCAACACGCGGCCGCTGGCGCAATTGCGCAAGCTGCTGCGCCGTTAGCCGTCGGGAGAGGCGATGCCGGACACCCGTCCTCGGCCCCGGCGCTGGTCGCAGAAAGTGACGCAGACCAGCCATGCCCTCGATCTGGATAAGGGGGTGTTCTCCCTCGCCGATCCGCGGGAAATCGCGCGTTCGCTCAAACGCTCCGCCGAGCGCAGCCGGCAGCGCAAGAGCGAGCCGTTCCGCTCGGCCATGTCGATGCTCAACTTCTACATCAACCGGGCCGGAAAGAAGCTCCCCGAGCCGCAGCGCCGCCGCCTCGAAGCCGCCAAGGACGAACTCCGGGCGCTCTACGGGAAACCTCGTTCGCATGGCGCCGGATGAACAACAACGGGGACGTCGCTTGCGATCATGCAGGAATTGTCCTGCATGCGATTCAGCGGAATCTGACAGCCAGCTCCAAGGTGGGCTCATAAGATGAAATCAAGCCCGCGGCAATCCTGCCGCGAGGGCAGTTTCGGCAATTTTCAAATTTTTCAGTTTGGCAGTTTTTCATTTTCCAAGGAGACCTGCCATGAAACGCAAGATCAGCCTCTCTGCCTTCTTGCTGCTCGGTGCCCTGCCTTTGGCCGCCATCGCCGCCGAGCCGGAGGCCCTGGCCGACAACTCGCCGACCAAGGAAAGCACTGGCGAATATATCGACGATGCCGCCATCACCGCCAAGGTCAAGACCGCCTTTCTTCAGGACAAGGACGTCAAGGCCATCAACGTCAAGATGGAGACCTTCAAGGGCAACGTCCAGCTTTCCGGCTTCGCCGAAAAGAGCATCGAGATCGAGCGGGCAGTGCAGATCGCCAGCAAAGTGCCGGGGGTCATGTCGGTCCAGAACAGCATCCGCCTCAGGTCGCCGTGATGTGCCGACGCCAGCGGGAGCTTCGCCGGCATGACGAAAATATCCCGAGCGGTGCGCTTTGCCGTCTTTCTGCTGGTCGCAGCCTGCGCCGGGGTCGCCGTCCCGGCCAGCGCCGCGAAGAACGTCGAAGCGCCGGAATCCGCCGCATCGCGGCAGGCTGCGCCAGCGCAGCCGAAGCTTGACCACTCGGGCCGCAAGCGCGTCGGCAAGGCATCGTTCTATGCGAAAAGATTCGCTGGCAGAAAGATGGCGAGCGGCAACAGGATGGACCGGCGGGGCAACAATGCGGCGAGCAGGACGCTGCCGATCGCCAGCGAAGGCGGGCACATCGGCTTTTCCCCGGCGACCCGCTTCGAGCAGCAAGTGCTCGAGCACCCGGCGGCGCGTTTCGAGCGGGTTTCCTGGGAGCGCATTCTTTCGGGGCCGGGGCTCGAACTGATTGACGAGGTCAGCCGCCACGCTTTGGGCCAGCCCGACGCGCCGCGCACGGCGCAGCAGATTGTCGATGCCGCGCAGGCCGGCAGCTGCCCGGCGGCCAGGCACAGCGTCGCCTGTTTTGCCGGCCTGCTCGGCAGCTTCGGCGGCGATCTGGCGCTGATTTTCCGGGCCGGTGGCGTCGTGATCGGCGGCGGCGTCGCCGCGCGGCTTGCACCGCTGATTTCGCTGCCGGAGGTGCGCGAGCGCTTCGGCCGGAAGGGCCGCTTCTCCGACTGGCTGGGCGCGTTGCCGCTCGCCATCCTGCTTGATCCGAATGCGGCGCTGAATGGCGCGGCACGCGCTTTCGCCGAGCGCTTTGCGCAATCGGTCGATACCTCGCCGTAGCGCCGTTTCCGAAGGAACGGATGGAGAACGCCAAGGGGACGGAACCGGGGTCCCGCTGTCTGGTCTACTTTTTTTGGCTACGACCATGAGTTACCGCCAGCCGGAAGCCCGTCCGGGCTGGCAAAAAGCGACGGCGACGGCAGGTGGACCCCAATCATGACAGAACCCCCAAGCGACACCCTGAGCATGGCACGATGGGCCTTGTTTCCCGGTCGCAATCCTTGCTCGCCACTGCCTTCGCCCGCGCCAGCATGAATGCGCCCGACGAAGCGCTGGACGTCGTCTCGGTCGCCAGGGCCGCGCAGGCGCTGTCGCGTGAGATCGAGTTGGTCAAGCTCGTTGATACGCTGATGCGCATTGCGCTGGCGCATGGCGGGGCGGAGCGCGGCCTGCTCATCCTGCCGCAGGACGATGGCTTCCGGATCGCGGCCGAAGCCAGCGTCGGCCACGACGAGGCGGTTGTCGTCACGGTCGCGGCCGCGTCGCAGCTGGCGACGCTGGCTGCGCCCGGCAATGGCGGGAAGAGCCGGACGCCGCCCGAATATCCCGAAGCGCTACCCACTTCGCTGCTGCGCCATGTTGCGCAGACGCGCGAGACACTCGTCATCGACGATGCCGCAGCGCTCGACCCGCGCAACCCGCACAACCCTTTTCCGGCCGACCCCTACCTGGGCAGCCGGCAGTCGCGCTCGATACTCTGCATCCCGCTGCTCAGGCAGGCGGCGCTGGGCGGCATCCTCTACCTGGAAAACCGGCAGATTCCCCACGCTTTCACGGCGCAACGGATTGCGGTACTCGAACTGCTCGCCTCGCAGGCCATGGTTTCGCTGGAAAACGCCAAGCTGTGCGCCGAAATCCTGCGCGAAAGCAACGAGCGCAAGCGCGCCGAGGCGGCGCTGAGCGCCAACGGCGCCCGCTTCGTGGCGATCCTCGACTCGGCGCTCGAGGCGATCGTCGCCATCGGCGTCGACCAGCGCATCGTCTACTTCAACGCCGCCGCCGAACAGATGTTTGGCTGGCCGGCCGCCGAAGTCGTCGGCGGGCCGCTCGATCGCCTGATCCCGGCGCACTTTCTCGCCGCGCATCGCGAACATGTGCGCCGCTTCGCCGATTCGGGCACCACCCGGCGGGTGATGGGCGTGCCGCTCGAGGTTCGTGGCGTGCGCAGGAACGGCGAGGAATTCCCGGTCGACGCCGCCATTTCGCAGGGCGAGTGCGGCGGCCAGAAGCTGCTCACCGTGATGCTGCGCGATATCACCGAGCGCAAGCGGGTAGCGGAGGAATTGCGCCTGCACCGCGAGCACCTCGAAGAGCTGGTGAGCGAACGCACGGCCGAACTGACGACGCTCAAGGAGCACCTCGCCACCGAGCTGACCGACCTCAAGCGCCTGCACGAATTGAGCTCGCGGCTGCTCGCCGAAAACGATCCGGCGGCGCTGCTGCACGAGGTGCTGCAGGCGGCGATGGCATTGCTCGGCGCCACCAAGGGCAAGCTGCAACTCTACGACCCGCGTGAAAACGCGCTGCGCATCGTCGCCCAGATCGGCTTCAATCAGGACTTTGTCGATACCTTCAAGAGCGTGCAACCGTTCGTCGCCATTTGCGGCACGGCGATGGGCATGCAGCAGCGCGTCGTCGTCGAGGACATCCTGAGCGATCCGCGCTTCGCCGACGATCGCGAGCTGTACCTCGCCAACGAGGTCGCCGCGATGCAGTCGACGCCCCTGTACGGGATCGACGGGCAGTCGTACGGCGTGTTGACGACGCACTTTCGCACGCCGCACCGCCCGTCCGAGCGCGAGTTGCGCCTGCTTGACCTCTACGCGCAGCAGGCGACGCGCGTCATCGAGAGCAGCGAGCGCACGGCGCAACTGGCGCTCGCCAAGCGCAAGGCCGAAGAGGCCGACCGCCTGAAATCGGTTTTCCTGACCACCATGTCGCACGAGCTGCGCACGCCGCTCAACGCCATTCTCGGCTATGCCCAGATCCTCGCCCGCGACCCGGGGATCGACGAGCGCCAGGCGGACGGGCTGAACACCATCCGGCAAAGCGGCGAGTACCTGCTCTCGCTGATCAACGACATTCTCGACCTCTCGAAGATCGAGGCCGGCCGCCTCGAACTCAACCCGGGGCCGGTCAGTCTGCCGCTGTTCCTGCAAAGCGTCGCCGAAATCATCGCGATCCGGGCCGAACAGAAGGGTCTCGCCTTCACCTTCGAGGCGCCGCCGGAGCTGCCCGATGTCGCCGTGGTGGCCGACGAGAAGCGTTTGCGCCAGGTGCTCCTGAACCTGCTCGGCAACGCCGTGAAATTCACCGAGCGTGGCGAGGTGAGTCTGCGCGTGCACAGCCTGCCGGCCACCGACGCGCAGGCGCGGCTACGTTTCGAGATCCGCGATACGGGAATCGGCATCGCCGCCGAAGCGCTGGAGGCCATCTTCCAGCCCTTCGAGCAGTTCGGCGCGTTGCAGCAGCGCGCCGGGGGCACCGGTCTCGGGCTGACCATCAGCCGGCAACTGGTGCGCCTGATGGCGAGCGACATTCACGTCGAAAGCCGTCCCGGCGAGGGCAGCCTGTTCTGGTTCGAGCTGAACGTCACGCTGAGCGGAGACGCCGAGACCGCGGTGCGGCGGACGCCGCGCGCCGTGACCGGCTACCACGGAACGCGCCGGAAGATCCTGATCGCCGACGACGTGCTGGCGAACCGCCGCGTGCTGGCGGATTTTCTCGGCTCGCTCGGTTTTGCCGTGTGCGAGGCGAGCGATGGCCGCGAAGCCGTCGCCCAGGCCGAGGCCGAGCGCCCGGACCTGATCCTGATGGATGTCATGATGCCGCTGCTCGACGGCCCGGAGGCGACGCGCCGGATCCGCGCAATTCCCGGTTGCGAAATGCTGCCGGTGTTCGCCGTCTCGGCGAACAAGAGCGGTGACATGAGCGGCGACGACGCGGAGCGCCACGCTGCCGGCGGGGCCAGCG
>JBAQRB010000265.1:0-5089 GCA_049295655.1 Rhodocyclaceae bacterium | reverse complement strand
GTGCGGCAGTCGCCATTGAATTCGGGAGCGTTGATCGGGAATGCTTCCATGTCGGGACTCGCTTTATGGAAAAATGAGGAAATCCTAGCCCCCTTGCCCGGGCGAGGCAAGCCAGGGCAAGCGGGAACCCGCGGCAATACGGGCGCGGAGGATGCCGCGGTATTCGTCGGGGTCGCGCCGGACGACCAGATCGCCGCTGCGCGGGCGATGAAAATCCTGCAGGCGGGAGAGCCAGAAGCGCAGTGCCGCGGCGCGCAGCATCAGCGGCCAGGCGGCGCGCTCGCTGGCGGTCAGCGGCCGGCCGGCATGGTAGGCGGCGAGCAGCGCTGCGCTGCGCTGCGCATCGAGGCTGCCGTCGGGCTCGATGCACCAGTCGTTCACGGTGACGGCGACGTCGAACAGCAGGTCATCGACGCCGGCGAAGTAGAAGTCGAGCAGGCCGCTGATCCGCTCGCCGTCGAACAGCACGTTGTCGCGGAAAAGGTCGGCGTGGATCACGCCGCGCGGCAGGTCGCCCGGCCGGTGCTGGGCCTGATGGCGCAACTCGTCGCGCAGCAGGGCGGCGTCGGCTTCGCCTAGGAAGGGCAGGACCAGCGCCGCGGTTTCGCGGCACCAGGGCGCGCCGCGCTGATGCGCCTGGCGGCCGCCGTACGATTGTGCGGCGACGTGCAGGTCGGCCAGCATGGCGCCGATCGCCGCGCATTGCGCGGGCGTCGGGTTGAGCGTCGATTTTCCGCTGAGCCGGGTGACGACGACGGCAGGCTTGTGTTCGATTTCGCCGAGATAGTCGTTGTCCCGGTTGGCGAGCGGCGCCGGGCAGGGAATGCCGTGGCGGGCCAGGTGCGCCATCAGGTTGATGTAGAACGGCAGCTCGCTGCGTCCGAGCTGCTCGAAGATGGTCAGGACGTAGCGTCCGTGCGAGGTGGTCAGGAAGAAATTGGTGTTCTGCACGCCTTCGGCGATACCCTCGAGGCTTTCGAGGCTGCCGAGCGAATAATGCCTGAGCCAGACCGCAACCTGCGCTGCGCTGAGCGAAGTGAATACCGACATGAGGATCAGCTGTGCACGGACGGCGCGCGAGCGCGGTCAGCGGCGCTCAGAAGGTACCGATGACCCATTGCGGAACGCTGACGCGGCCACCCATCGTATCCATGCGCGAGAAGTTGCCGTCGCCCTGGTTGTCCATCAGGTAGTAGGGAACGCCGTGCGTCGGCGTGACCTTGATCATGTACAGCTTGCCCTGCACGCGGAATTCCTCGACGGTGTCGTTCTCGCGCTTTTTGATCGTCACCTGCGGCTCGAGGGCGCTGTCGAACGGCGCCATTTCCGGCGGTGGCGGCGGGACGGCCGGCAGCGGTTGACGATCGGCCTGGCTCTGGGCGAAGACGGGTGCTGCGGTGAGCACCAGCAGGGCGATCAGGGTGTGGAGGCGGCGCATGGCAAGGCTTTCCGGGTGACGAACGATGAACGCCGATTGTATTACAGATTGAGCAGCATCTCGTGCTCGAAGGGCAGCGGGGCAAAGCCGCGCGTCTCGTAATGCTTGAAGATGGCCTCGACGACATCCTCCGGCCGGTCGATGATCTGAATCAGGTCGAGGTCGGCCGCCTCGATCATCTGCTCGGCGACCAGGCGTTCCTTGAACCAGTCGATCAGACCGCGCCAGAACGGTTCATGGACGAGGATGATCGGGATCCGGCGGCTCTTGCCGGTCTGCATCAGGGTCAGCGCCTCGAGCAGTTCGTCGAGCGTGCCGAAACCGCCGGGCATCACGACGTAGGCGCTGGCGAATTTGACGAACATGAACTTGCGCGCGAAGAAGTGGCGAAAGCTCTGCGAGATGTCCTGATAGGTGTTGGTGCGCTGTTCATGCGGCAACTGGATGTTCAGACCGATCGACGGCGACTTGCCGAAGAAGGCGCCCTTGTTGGCCGCTTCCATGATTCCCGGCCCGCCGCCGGAAATCACCGAGAAGCCCGCGTCCGAGAGTTTGCGCGCGATTTCCTCGGCAAGCATGTAATACGGCGAATCGACGCGCGTGCGCGCGCTGCCGAAAATCGAGACGGCCGGGCGGACGCCGGACAGCCGTTCGGTGGCCTCGACGAACTCTGACATAATGCCGAAGATTCGCCAGGACTCGCGCGCCGAGAATGATTGCGCGATGGCGTCCGGATCTGCCATCTGGGGTAGTTTTTCTTTTTCGCTCATCTTCCTGACTCAATTTATGCCCACTTTGCTGCTGGTCGACGGATCGTCGTATCTCTACCGCGCCTTTCACGCCATGCCCGACCTGCGCAACCGGCAGGACGAGCCGACCGGCGCGATCTACGGGGTGCTGAACATGCTACGCCGGCTCGATGCCGACTTCAAGGCGCAGGACGTGACGTACAAGGCCTGTATTTTCGACGCCAAGGGCAAGACTTTCCGCGACGAATGGTATCCCGAATACAAGGCCCACCGTCCGCCGATGCCCGACGACATGGTGCGCCAGATAGAGCCGCTGCATGCGGCGATCGCCGCCTCCGGCTGGCCGATCATGATGGTCGACGGCGTCGAGGCCGACGACGTGATCGGCACGCTGGCGCGCCAGGCGGCGGCGCAGGGCATCGACGTGGTGGTGTCGACCGGCGACAAGGATCTGGCGCAGCTCGTCGGCCCGTACGTCAAGCTGGTCAATACGATGAGCAACGAGACGCTCGACGCGGCCGGCGTGCTCGCCAAGTTCGGCGTGCCGCCCGAGCGCATCGTCGATTACCTGACGCTGGTCGGCGATACCGTCGACAACGTGCCGGGGGTGGCCAAGGTCGGACCGAAGACGGCGGTCAAGTGGATCACGCAATACGGTTCGCTCGACGGCGTGATCGCTGCGGCACCGGAGATCGGCGGCGTGGTCGGCGAGAACCTGCGTCTTGCGCTCGATTTCCTGCCGCTCGGCCGGCGCCTGGTGACCGTGCGCTGCGACCTCGAATTGCCGCTTGAGCTGCCCGAACTCGCGCCGCGCGCCCTCGACCGCGAGCGGCTGATCGAACTCTTCACGCGCTACGAGATGAAATCGTGGTTGAAGGAAATACAGGAACAGGCGCCGGCCGGTACCGTCGAACAACCTGAGTCGCCGCCGCCGGATCTGCTGAGCGACGACGGCAGCCATCGCGCCGGCTATCGGACGATCGTCGACTGGGCGGCTTTCGAGTGCTGGCTGGCCAGGATCGAGTCCGCGCCATTGACCGCGCTCGATACCGAAACGACCAGTCTCGATCCTTTTTCGGCGCGCCTCGTCGGCATTTCGCTGGCGGTTGCACCGGGCGAAGCCGCCTATCTGCCGCTCGCCCACCATTACGCCGGTGTGCCGCAGCAACTGCCGCGCGACGAGGTGCTGGCGCGCCTGAAACCCTGGCTCGAATCGGCGCGGCACGCCAAGATCGGCCAGAACCTCAAGTACGACCAGCACGTTTTCGCCAACCACGGCATTGCGCTGGCCGGCGTCGCGCACGACACGCTGCTGCAGTCCTACGTGCTCGAATCGGGCAAGGACGGTGTGCGCGGCCACGACCTCGGCCAGCTCGCGCTGCGCCACTTGGGCCTCGCGACGATTCCCTACGAGGCCTTGTGCGGCAAGGGCGTCAATCAGATCTGTTTCGACCAGGTGGCGGTTGAAACGGCCGCCGAATACGCCGCCGAGGATGCCGACCTGTGCCTGCGCCTGCACGACCGGCTCTACCCGCAGATTGCCGCGGATCAAGGATTGGCGCGGGTCTACGGCGAGATCGAGATTCCGGCGCGCGACATCCTGTTTCGCATCGAGCGCACCGGCGTGCTGATCGATTCGGCGCTGCTCGCGCAGCAGAGCAACGAGCTCGGCAAGCGCCTGATGGAACTCGAGGCGCTGGCCTATGAAGCCGCCGGCCAGCCGTTCAACGTCAATTCGCCGAAGCAATTGGCCGAGATCCTGTTCGACAAACTCGGCCTGCCGGTCAAGAAGAAGACGCCGTCGGGTTCGCCGTCGACCGACGAGGAAGTGCTCTCGGAACTCGCGCTCGACTACCCGCTGCCGAAAATCCTGCTCGAATCGCGCCAGCTCGCCAAACTCAAGGGCACCTACACCGACAAGCTCCCGAAGATGGTCAACGCCGGCACCGGACGCGTGCACACCAGCTACGCGCAGGCGGTGGCGGTGACCGGGCGGCTCGCGTCGAGCGACCCCAACCTGCAGAACATCCCGGTGCGCACCGCCGAAGGTCGGCGCATCCGCGCCGCGTTCATCGCGCCGGCCGCGTGCCATATCGTCTCCGCCGACTACTCGCAGATCGAACTGCGCATCATGGCGCACCTCTCGGAGGACGAGCGCCTGCTCGAAGCCTTCGCGCAGGGCGAGGACGTGCACCGCGCGACGGCCGCCGAGATCTTCGGCGTGACGCCGCTCGAAGTCGGCCCCGACCAGCGCCGTGTCGCCAAGGTGATCAACTTCGGCCTGATCTACGGCATGAGCGCCTTCGGCCTGGCGCGCCAGTTGGACCTGGAGCGCAGCGCGGCGCAGGCCTACATCGAGCGCTACTTCACGCGCTACCCCGGGGTGGCGCGCTACATGGCGAGCACGCGCGAGGGCGCCAAGCTGCACGGCTACGTCGAAACCGTTTTCGGCCGCCGCCTGTGGCTGCCCGAGATCCGCGCCAGCCAGGCCGGTCGCCGGCAGGGCGCCGAGCGAGCGGCGATCAACGCGCCGATGCAGGGCACGGCCGCCGATCTGATCAAGCTGGCGATGATCGCCGTGCAGGACTGGATCGACGCCGAACACTTGCAGACGAAGCTGGTGATGCAGGTGCACGACGAACTGGTGCTCGAAGTGCCGGACGACGAGTTGATGCGCGTTCGCGTCGAGCTACCGCCGCTGATGACACACGTGGCCAAGCTGCGCGTGCCGTTGGTCGTCGAGGTCGGCGTCGGGGCGAACTGGGATCAGGCGCATTGATGCCAGCCCCTGTCTCTATGGCATTAAGGCGTTAAGCCGTTCCCGGCACTTAAAGCCGCTGGAATTGCGCTTTGCCGCCGGCAGCGTCGATGTCGACTCGCGTCACGCTGCCGAACTCAAGCC
>JBAQRB010000264.1:0-2669 GCA_049295655.1 Rhodocyclaceae bacterium | reverse complement strand
CCTCCCTGGCTTCGACCTCTTGCCGGTGCGCCGCACGTTCGACGTCGCGACCGGCGGCGTCGAGCTGGCGGATCTTCAGGGTTTCCTCGGTATGCCGCGCCTTCGCCGAGACCAGGCAGTCATTGACCAGGAATTTGCGGTAGCAGCCCTCCTGCTCCGCCGTGTAGCGCTGCTGCGCCTCGGCCTTCAGCACCTCGGCCCGTGCGCGCTGGGCGCGGGCTTCGTCGAGCGACATCGGCGCAGGCGTCTGCGCCCAGGCGGCGTGGGTAAGAATCAGGCCGCAGAGGAAAAGGGTGCGGCGGTGTCCGGGAATGCGTGCTGGGCGGTGCATCGGGTTCTCCTTGCGAGCCGGTAAAATAAGCGCTTTTCGCTCGCCGCGCCAGTGCCGGTGTGCAACCTGATGCCGGTTTTGGCTTGCCTGCCGCCCGCTGCTGCCGGACCGATCGCGACAAACTGGTAGAATTCGGGGTTGATCTGAATATTCACGCCAATCGAACCGCAAATTAGGGAGTTTTCCGTGCAAATCGTCTGCCTCGACCTTGAGGGCGTCCTCGTCCCCGAAATCTGGATTGAATTCGCCGAGCGTACCGGCATTCCCGAACTGCGCCGCACGACGCGCGACGAACCCGATTACGACAAGCTGATGAAGTACCGGTTGGACATCCTCGCCGACAAAAAGCTCGGCCTGCCCGACATCCAGAAGGTGATCGCCGAAATGGGACCGATGGAAGGCGCGCGCGAGTTCGTCGACGGCCTGCGCGAGGATTACCAGGTGATCATCCTCTCCGATACCTTCTACGAATTCGCCCACCCGCTGATGCGCCAGCTCGGCTGGCCGACGCTCTTCTGCCATTCGCTCGAAGCCGACGCGAGCGGCGTGCTGGTCAATTACCACCTGCGCATGGCCGACCAGAAGCGCGAGGCGGTGCAGCGCTTCAAGGAACTCAACTTCACGGTGGTCGCTGCCGGCGATTCGTACAACGACACGGCGATGCTCGGCGAAGCACACGGCGGCATCCTCTTCCACCCGCCGGAAAACGTCGTCCGCGAGTTTCCGCAGTTCCCGGTGACGCGCGATTACGCCGCGCTGCGCGCCGAGATCGACAAGGCCTTCGCGCGCGCCGCCAAGTAGTTCCGCCGACATGCACACACAACGCTTCTATACGCTCTCGGCTTCCTGCCCCGACCGGGTCGGCATCATCGCGCGCGTCTCGGGTTTCATCGCCGAGCATCAGGGCTGGATTCTCGAATCGAGCTATCACGCCGACGATGGCAACGACGGCGAAGGTGGCAATTCCGGGCGCTATTTCATGCGCATCGAAGTGAAGGCCGACTCGCTGCCTTTCCATCTCGCCGAGTTCCGCGCGCGCTTCCGTCCGCTCGCCGAAGAGCTGCAGATGGACTGGAAGATCAGCGATTCGGCGGTCAAGAAGCGTGTCGTGCTGCTCGTCAGCAAGCAGGAGCACTGTCTCTACGACCTGCTCGCGCGCTGGCAGTCGAAGGAGCTCGATATCGAGATTCCCTGCGTCATCTCGAACCACGATACCTTCAAGGGTTTCGTCGAGTGGCACGGCATCCCCTTCCACCACGTGCCGGTCGACCCGCACAACAAGCAGGCGGCGTACGCCGAAGTGCAGCGCCTGTACGAGGAAGTGCACGGCGAGACGATGGTGCTGGCGCGCTACATGCAGATCCTCTCGCCCGACCTGTGCGCCCGGTATCCCGGCCAGATCATCAACATCCACCACTCGTTCCTGCCCAGCTTCGTCGGCGCCCGGCCCTATCACCAGGCCTACCAGCGCGGCGTCAAGCTGATCGGCGCAACGTGCCACTATGTGACCAGCGAGCTCGACCAGGGGCCGATCGTCGAACAGGACGTGATCCGCATCGACCACTCGGATTCGGTCGAGGACATGGTGCGCTACGGCAAGGACATCGAAAAAGCCGTGCTCGCGCGCGGCCTGCGCTACCACCTCGAAGACCGCGTGCTGGTGCATGGCAACAAGACGGTGGTTTTCCGATAGAAACAAAGATTCACCACGGCGTGCACAGCGGGCACGGCGAAAACCGAAGAAATTACAAATCTTTTGCTTTTCGCCGTGCCCGCCGTGTCGCCGTGGTTAACAGCTTTTTAAGGCCTGCCCCATGATCACCCTCAAGAGCGTCACCCTGCGCCGTAGCGCCAAGGTGCTGCTGGACAACGCTTCCGTCACCCTCAACCCCGGCGAGAAGGTCGGCCTGGTTGGCCGCAACGGCGCCGGCAAGTCGACGCTGTTCGCGCTGCTCAACGGTACCTTGCACGAGGATGCCGGCGACTTCAGCATCCCGGCGCAGTGGCGCATGGCGCAGGTGGCGCAGGACATGCCGGAAACCGACCAGTCGGCGACCGACTTCGTGATCGAGGGCGACACCGCGCTGGTCGCCGCGCAAAACGAGGTGCACGCCGCCGAGGCGAGCGGCGACGGCGAGCGCATGGGCTACGCCTACATGGCGCTGCACGACGCCGGCGCGCACGACGCGCAGGCGCGCGCGCAGGCGCTGCTCCTCGGCCTCGGCTTCAAGACGACCGAGCTGTGCAACCCGGTCGACAGCTTCTCGGGCGGTTGGCGCATGCGCCTGCAGCTGGCGCGCGCGCTGATGTGCCCGTCCGACCTGCTGCTGCTCGACGA
>JBAQRB010000263.1:0-16132 GCA_049295655.1 Rhodocyclaceae bacterium | reverse complement strand
GCCCAAGGCCAGGCTGCGCATAACCCGGCATCTGCTTTGGCGGTCGCTGCAATCAACCACAACGGGCACAACGAACACAACGAAAAGACAAAACATGAGCAACCTTTTGCGCCAATGGCATACCAATGTTTTCGCTATTGAATTTCGTTGTGCTCGTTGTGCCCGTTGTGGTTAATCATTTTTCATTTCAGCGGCGTCGATAAACGACGAAGGCGAATTCCAGCCCGGAGGCGTCGTGCCGCGGCGCGCGCGAAATCTCCTGCCACTGCGCGGCCGGGATTTCGGGGAAGAAGGCATCGCCTTCGACGGCCTGTGCCACTTCGGTCAGGTACAGGCGCTCGGCGAGCGGCAGCGCCTGCCGGTAGAGCTCGGCACCGCCGATGACGAAGGTTTCGCCGCCGCCGTCGGCCGCCGCGATGGCTTCCGGCAGCGAGTGGGCCAGCGTCGCTCCGCCGGCGACGTACTGCCGGTCGCGCGTCACGACGATGTTGTGGCGGCCCGGCAGCGGGCGGAATGCGGCGGGCAGCGACTCCCAGGTCTTGCGTCCCATGATCACCGCCTTGCCGCGCGTCGTCTCACGGAAGTAGCGCAGGTCGTCGGGCAGGTGCCAGAGCAGCTGGTTGTCCTTGCCGATGGCGCGATTTTGGGCGACGGCGGCGATCAGCGAGATCATCAGAGGTGGTTGCTGCGCAGGCTGCGGCAGTGCGCGAGCAGCCCGGCGGTCGATGAATCGCAGCCATCCGGCAGGGCGTTTCCTTCAACGGCGGGCAGCAGGCGGACCGCGAGCTTCTTGCCGAGCTCGACGCCCCACTGGTCGAAGGGGTTGATTCCCCAGATCATCCCCTGCACGAAGGTTTTATGTTCGTAGGCGGCGATCAGCATGCCCAGGTGATAGGGGTCGAGGCGCGGCAGGACGAAAGTCGATGATGGCTGGTTGCCACGGCACAGCTTGAGCGGCGAGTCGGTCCCCGGATTGCCGAAGGCCAGTGCTTCGGCCTGGGCGAAGCAGTTGGCGAGCAGGCGTTCGTGATGGCCGGGCAGCGGATAGTCGCTTTCCGCGAAAGCGTGGAAGTCGCTCGGAATCAGCCGGCCGCCCTGGTGCAGCAGCTGGAAATAGGCGTGCTGCGTGTTGCTGCCGGCGTCGCCCCAGATGATCGGTGCGGTGGCGTAGCCGAGCGGCTCGCCGTCCTGGGCCACGTTCTTGCCGTTGCTTTCCATTTCCAGTTGCTGCAGATACTGCGGCAGGAAGTGCAGCGACTGGCTGTAGGGCGAAATCGAGAGGTTGCCGGCGCCGAGGAAGTTGATGTTCCAGATGCCGATCAGCGCCATCAGTTGCGGCAGGTTTTCGTCGGTCGGCGCGCTGCGGAAGTGTTCGTCGAGATCGTGCGCACCGGCCAGCAGGCGCTCGAAGTTGTTCATGCCGATCGCCAGCGCGAGCGGCAGCCCGACGGCCGACCACAGCGAGAAGCGGCCGCCGACCCAGTTCCAGAACTCGAAGATGTGGTCGGCGCGAATGCCGAATTGCAGCGCCCCGGCCGGGTTGGCGGTGACGGCGACGATCTGCCGCGCCAGTGCCATGTCGCTGGCGTCGCCGGCGTGGGTCAGCAGCCAGTCGCGCGCGGTGCGGGCATTGGTCAGCGTCTCGATCGTGCTGAAGGTCTTGCTGGCGACCACGAACAGCGTGGTGCGCGGGTCGAGCGTCTCAAGCAGCGGCGCGATGTCGGCGCTGTCGAGGTTGGAGACGTAATGCACGGCCAGCGCCGGATGGCTGCACGCCGAAAGTGCGATGGTGGCCATGCGCGGGCCGAGGTCGGAGCCGCCGATGCCGAGGTTGATCACCGTGCGGATCGGCTCGCCGGCATAGCCGCGCCAATGTCCGGCACGTACTTCGTCGCAGAAAAAGCGCATTTTTTTGCGCGTCGCCCGGACGGCCGGCATCACGTCCTCACCGCCGATGAACATTGGCGTCTCGCCGTTCTGGCGCAAGGCGACATGCAGTGCCGCGCGCCCTTCGCTGGCGTTGATCGGTTCGCCGGCCAGCATCCGCTCGATGCAGCCGTCGAGATCGGCGGCGCGCGCGAGATCGACGAGCAGGCGGATCGTTTCGCGGTCGACCCGCTGTTTCGAATAGTCGAACAGGACGTCGCCCAGTCGCAGCGAAAAATCCGGGAAACGCTGCGGGTCGGCGGCAAAGAGGTCGCGCAGGTGTTGCGGCTTGAGCTGTGCGGCATGCGCAACGAGCGCTTGCCAGGCGGGGGTGGTGTCGATGCTCATCAATTCAGACCGCGACCGGCGCGGCGATGGAGGGGTGCGGATCGTAGCCGGCGAGCGTGAAATCCTCGAAGCGGAAGGCGAACAGGTCGCGCACCGCGGGATTGAGCTGCATGCTCGGCAGCGCACGCAGGTCGCGCGTCAGCTGCAGTTGCGCCTGCTCGAAGTGGTTGCTGTAGAGGTGCGCATCGCCCAGCGTATGGACAAAATCGCCCGGCTGGTAATTGCAGACCTGTGCCAGCATCAGCGTGAGCAGCGCATACGAGGCGATGTTGAAGGGTACGCCCAGGAAAATGTCGGCGCTGCGCTGGTAGAGCTGGCACGAAAGCCTGGGCCGCAGGTCGGCGGCCTCGGGCGCGGCCGGCGCGACGTAGAGCTGGAAGAAGGCATGGCAGGGCGGCAGCGCCATGCGGTCGACGTCACCGGGGTTCCACGCGGTGACGAGGTGGCGGCGCGAATCCGGGTTTTTCTTCAGCCCGTCGACGAGTTGGGCGATCTGGTCGATTTCGCGGCCGTCGGCTGTTTTCCAGTGGCGCCACTGATGGCCATAAACCGGTCCGAGTTCGCCGTTTTCGTCGGCCCATTCGTCCCAGATGCGCACGCCGTTTTCCTTCAGGTAGGCGATGTTCGTCTCGCCCTGCAGGAACCACAGCAGTTCGTGGATGATCGAGCGCAGGTGCAGCTTCTTGGTGGTCAGCATCGGAAAGCCGGCGCCGAGGTCGAAGCGCATCTGCCAGCCGAACACCGAGCGCGTGCCGGTTCCGGTGCGGTCTGCCTTCGGGGTGCCGTGTTCGAGGACATGGCGCATCAGGTCGAGATACTGCTGCATGCTTTTTCGCTGTGGATATAATCGATCGAATTGTAATGGATCGGATGCCCCCATGCTCGCCGAATTGAAGCGCCCATCGAAACCCGCCGACTTGCAGCGCGTGCGCCATACGCTGGTCGTTTTCCCCCGTGCCGATGCCTTGCCGGCCGACCTGCTCGGGCGGGATTTACTGCTCGCCACGCTGCGCCGGCGCCGCGAAAAAGTGGCCGATCTGGCCAAATCGCCAGCCTGCGCGGCAGGCGTCGATGGCGGACTGTATGTCTGGGCCGCTTTCGATCCCGAAAAAACCGCGTTCGAGCGCGATACGCTGCTGTGCGCGGCGGTTTCGCTGCTGCTCGACGAGCATCCGGAGAGCCTGTCGATCGAGATCTGCGGCGATCCGGCGTTGCGTGCGGCCATGGCCGAGCGCGCCGCCTACGCGGTATGGGTCAATGGCACGCCCTTGCCGGCGCAGCGCAAGGAAGCCGACAAGCCGCTCAAGCGCTTCTTCTTGTCAGGCTGGGAGGGCGATCTGTCCGTCGTCGCCGCGTGCGCGGCAGGCAATGTGCTGGCCCGCCAACTCACGGTGCTGCCGCCCAACGACCTGACGCCGGCGCTCTACCGCAAACGGATCGCGCGGTTGGCGCGCGACGAGGGCTGGGAGGTCGAAGTCTTCGACTTCGCGCGGCTGCAGAAAATGGGGGCCGGCGCCTTCCTCGCCGTCGCCCAGGGCAGCGGCGAGAACGATGCGGCGATCGTTCGCGTCTCCTACGTCCCGAAGCGTTCGCGCGGACGCGTCGCGCTGGTCGGCAAGGGGATCTGCTTCGATACCGGCGGGCACAACCTCAAATCGGCCAAGTCGATGATCGGCATGCACGAGGACATGAACGGTTCGGCGGTCGTCCTCGGCCTGCTGCTCGCCGCATCGCGCCAGAAATTGCCGCTGCGCATCGATGCCTGGCTGGCCGTCGCGCAGAATCACCTGAGCCCGCAGGCCTACAAGCAGGGTGACATCGTCAGGGCGCTGAACGGAACGACGATCGAGGTGGTGCATACCGATGCCGAGGGGCGCATGGTGCTGGCCGACACGCTGACGCTGGCGGCCAAGGGCGCCGCCGGCAAACCCGACCTGATCATCGATTTTGCGACGCTGACCTACGACATGATCGTTGCGCTGGGTACCCGCTACTGCGGCATCTTTGCCAGCGACGCGACGCTGGCCGGCGATGCCGTCGCAGCCGGCGTGGCGAGCGGCGAGCGGGTCTGCTCCTTCCCGTTCGATGCCGATTATGAAGAAGATCTCGAGAGCAAGGTCGCCGACATCAAGCAGTGCAGCCTGGAAGGCGAGGCCGACCACATTCTCGCGGCGCGCTTCCTCAAGCGCTTTGTCGGCAAACAGCCGTGGCTGCACGTCGACCTGTCGGCAGCCAGCAACGAGGATGGCCTCGGTGCCGTGGCCAGCGATCAGACCGGCTTCGGCGTCGCCTGGGGGCTTGAACTGCTCAAGCACCGGCTGGCGGCCGGTGCCGCCTGAAATCAGGCGACCGGCCTCGTGCGGATCGCCGATTTGGGCCGGAAGGCCTTGACCACGTGGGCTATGGTTTCGATATAGGGGCCGCCGATCAGGTCGATGCAGTAGGGGACGGCAGCGAAGATGCCGTTAACCGTCGGTGTTCCGTCCGGCCCCTTGAGACCTTCGAGCGTTTCGCGGATCGATTTGGGCTGTCCCGGCAGGTTGAGGATCAGCGACTTGCCGCGCACGACGCCGAGCTGGCGCGAGAGGATCGCGGTCGGCACGAAATTGAGGCTGATCCGCCGCATTTCCTCGCCGAACCCCGGCAGGACCTTGTCGGCGACCGCCAGCGTCGCTTCCGGCGTCACGTCGCGCGGCGCCGGGCCGGTGCCGCCGGTGGTCAGCACCAGATCGCAGCCTGTTTCGTCGACCAGTTCGATCAGCGTTTTTTCGATCGACGCCTGGTCGTCGGGAATCAGTCGTGTTTCCATGCGCCACGGGCTGGCCAGCGCGCCGGCGAACCATTCCTGCAGCGCCGGGATGCCCTGGTCGGCATAGACGCCCTGTGAGGCGCGGTCGCTGATCGAGACGAGGCCGATCAGCAGTTCTTCGTCATTGTTCGCCATGATCCGCCGTTTCGTCGGGAGCCATCCCTTCGAGCTCCTTGAGCACCTGGAAAATGGCGCGGTAGCTGCGCGGCGGCTTGTTCAGCTCCTGTTCCTTGAGCGCCGAACGGCGCAGCGAGCGCAGATGCTGCAAGTCGATCGACGGGTAGAGCGTGGCGATTTCGTGCAGGACTTTTTCGTCGGCGAGAAACTCGGTGCGCAGGCGCTCGAGACGGTGCAGCTTGGCCGTTTCGCCGGCCGACTCGCCGCGCACGAGCGCCAGCGCGGCGCGGATCGGCTCGGGGTCGACGTTGCGCATCAGTTTGCCGATGTACTGCATCTGCCGGCGCTTGGCTTCGTCGTGCCGGGTCATGCGCTGCGCTTCGCGTACCGCATCGCGCAGGAAGTCGGGGATGTCGATTTTCTTGATGCGGTCGCTCGACAGCGCGGCGAGTTCTTCGCCGAGCGTCTGCAGCTCGCCCATCGCCTGTTTGCGCTGGGTTTTGGAGAGGGGGATGGCTTCTTCTTCGGGCGTGGTCATCGGTTTGCGGCTCGCTTTTCGGTCGCTGCGGTTTTGCGCAGCGACGGGGGTCAATGCCGGAACGGACGCTTTCCGGCGAACTGCTATGATAGCGACTTTCAACGCTGCCTTCCTCTCCCCATGTCGCCATCTTCCGTCGCCGCCGTTCCCGAATCGCGCTTCAGCCACCGTCTGGAGACCCTGCAGGAATTCGCGCAGGACGTTCTCGCTCACGCCGCGAAGCAGGGCGCCAGCGACTGCGAGGTCGATGTCTCGGAGGGTTTCGGCCAGTCGGTGACGGTGCGTTGCAGCGAAGTCGAGACGATCGAGTACAACCGCGACAAGGGCATCGGCGTGACGGTCTACGTCGGGCAGCAGAAGGGCTACGCCAGCACCTCGGACTTTTCGGCGAGCGCCCTGCGCGAGACGGTCGACGCGGCGCTCAAGATCGCCCGCTTCACCGCCGCCGATCCCTGTGCCGGCCTGCCGGACAGGAAGCTCCTGGCCAAGAGCGGCAAGAAGCGGCCGGATCTCGACCTCTATCATCCGTGGCTGCTGTCGGTCGAGGGCGCGATCGATCTTGCGCAACGCTGCGAGCGGGCGGCTTTCGCGGTCAGCCCGAAAGTGAGCAATTCCGAAGGGGCGACCGTTTCGATGCAGGAAGGCCAGTTCGTTTCGGCCAACAGCCTCGGTTTCATGGGTGGCTACCCGACATCGCGGCACTATCTCTCGTGCTCGGTGATCGCCGGCAAGGGCGACAAGATGCAGCGCGACGACTGGTATTCGACCTCGCGCAATCCGGCGGCGATCGCCACGCCGGAGGAAATCGGCGACTACGCGGCACGGCGCGCGCTGTCGCGGCTGGGTGCGCGCAAGATCAAGACCTGCGAGGTGCCGGTGCTCTTCGAAGCGCCGCTGGCCGCGTCGCTGATCGGCAGCTTCGTGCATGCGGTGAGCGGCGGCAGCCTGTACCGCAAGACCTCGTTTCTCGTCGATAGCCTCGGCAACCGTGTGTTTTCAAAGAAGATCCAGATCAGCGAACGGCCGCATCTGCCGGGCGGGCTGTCGAGCAGCTATTTCGACAGCGACGGCGTGGCGACGCACGATCGCGAGGTGATCACCGACGGCGTGCTGCAGGGCTACTTCCTGAGCGCTTACACGGCGCGCAAGCTCGGCATGCAGACGACCGGCAACGCCGGCGGCAGCCACAACCTGATCGTCCACCCAGGCAAGCGCGATTTTCGCGGCCTGCTCAAGAAAATGGGGCGCGGCCTGCTCGTTACCGAATTGCTCGGACAGGGCGTCAATTACGTCAATGGCGATTACTCGCGCGGCGCGGCGGGCTATTGGGTCGAGAACGGCGAAATCGTCCATGCGGTCGAGGAAATCACCATCGCCGGCAACCTGCGCGACATGTTCCGCAACATCGCCGGCGTCGGCAACGACGTGCTGGTGCGCGGCTCGAAGCAGGTCGGCTCGATTCTTGTCGAGCAGATGAAGGTCGCCGGCAACTGAACGGCGATCTTTCCCCATACGACTTCGGCCCCGCTTGGGGCCGAAGTCGTATGGGTCTCCGGTTATGCTTTTGGCAATTTGCCGGCCTTCTCCGGCTGGCTGCGAACGAACGCGCCGGAGCACAAGAATCGTCAAGCGTAATTATTAATGCAATTACGGAAAATTTATTTGCAATCAAGGCTTGCGGCTTAATCCATAATCGATTGCATTCACTATAATCACCCGGTCGTCGCCACTTTGGCCTGGAGATAATAATCATGGAAAGACGTTCCTTTCTCAAAAAAACCGGTGCTGCGCTGGCGACCGGTGCCGTTGCGATGCCGGCGCTCGCCCAGAATGCACCGACCATCAAATGGCGTCTGGCTTCAAGCTTTCCGAAAAGTCTCGATACCATTTACGGGGGCGCCGAAGTCATGGCCCGGCGGGTCGCCGAGGCGACCGGCGGCAAGTTCCAGATCCAGGTCTTCGCCGGCGGCGAAATCGTTCCGGGGCCGGGCGTGCATGATGCGGTCAAGGACAACACGGTCGAGATGGGGCACACCTGCTCGTACTATTTCTTCGGCAAGAACCCCGTTTATGCGTTCGATACGGCGATTCCGTTCGGGATGAACAATCGCCAGCTCGACGCCTGGTACCGGCACGGCAACGGCGCCAGGCTGATGGGCGAGTTCTTCGCCAGATCGAACATCGTCGCGATTCCCTGCGGCAATACCGGCGTGCAGATGGGCGGCTGGTACCGCAAGGAGATCAAGTCGGTGGCCGACCTCAAGGGGCTGAAAATGCGCATCAGCGGCCTGGCCGGCGCGGTCGTCTCGAAGCTCGGCGTCGTGCCGCAGCAGATTCCCGGCAGCGACATCTACCCGTCGCTGGAAAAGGGGACGATCGACGCAGCCGAGTGGGTCGGCCCCTACGACGACCAGAAGCTGGGCTTCAACAAGGTCGCCAAGTTCTATTACTACCCCGGCTGGTGGGAAGGCGGTCCGCAGATTTCGGTGTATGTGAACAAGCAGAAGTTCGCCGAACTGCCCAAGGAATACCAGGCAATTCTCGAGCTTGCCTGCGCCGACGCGCACGTCGATATGATGGCCAAGTACGACGCGAAAAACCCGACGGCGCTCAAGCAGCTGGTGGGTTCGGGCACGGTGCTCAAGCCTTTCCCGAAGGACGTCATGGACGCCTGCTACAAGGCGGCGCAGGAAGTCTATGCGGAAATCTCGGCGACCAATCCCGACTTCAAGAAGATCTACGACGACTACAAGAAGTTCATGGACGATGAGAATCTGTGGTTCCGGATTGCCGAAGGGCAATACTCGAATTACATGTACAGCAAAAGGTAGGTTGCACACGATTGTCTGAAAGGACGGTCGGTTCGGCGGTAGTTTCGTTCCCTAACGTTGGTGGAGACAGGTCATGATGGAAAGACGTTCGTTTTTGAAAAAAGCCGGTGTTGGCCTTGCTGCCGGTGCCGTTGCGATGCCCGCGATCGCGCAGGGGGCGCCGGCCATCAAATGGCGCCTGGCTTCGAGCTTCCCGAAGAGTCTGGACACCATTTATGGCGCCGCCGAAGTGATGGCCAAGCGGGTGGCCGAAGCGACTGGCGGCAAGTTCCAGATCCAGGTATTTGCCGCGGGGGAAATCGTTCCGGGGCCGAGCGTCTTCGATGCCGTCAAGGACAGCACGGTGGAAATGGCGCATACCGCCTCGTACTATTTTTTCGGCAAGGATCCGACCTACGCTTTCGACGGCACCGTTCCCTTCGGCATGAACAGTCGCCAGATGGACGCCTGGTATCGTCATGGTAACGGCAGCAAGCTGATGGGGGATTTGTTCGCCAAATCGAATATCGTCAGCATTCCCTGCGGCAATACCGGCACGCAGATGGGCGGCTGGTTCCGCAAGGAAATCAAGTCGTCCGCCGACCTCAAGGGGTTGAAAATGCGTATCGGCGGCTTCGCCGGCGCTGTTCTGTCCAAGCTGGGCTCCGTGCCGCAGCAGATCCCGGGCGGCGATATCTATCCGGCGCTGGAAAAGGGAACGATCGACGCCGCGGAGTGGATTGGCCCGTACGACGACCAGAAGCTGGGCTTCAACAAGGTGGCCAAGTTCTATTACTACCCGGGCTGGTGGGAGGGCGGCCTGCAGTTGTCGGCCTACATCGATGCGAAGAAATTTGCCGCGTTGCCGAAGGAGTACCAGACCATTCTGCAGATCGCCTGTGCGGATGCGCACGTCGACATGATGTCGAAGTACGACGCGAAGAACCCGACTGCGCTGAAGCAACTGGTCGGTTCCGGCACGCAGTTGAAGCCCTTCCCGAAGGAAGTGATGGACGCTTGCTACAAGGCGGCCATGGAGCTTTATGCGGAAACGTCGGCGGTCAATCCCGAGTTCAAGAAAGTCTACGACGATTACAAGAAGTTCATGGACGATCAGAACCTGTGGTTCCGGATTGCCGAAGGGCAATATTCGAATTACATGTACAGCAAGCGCTAGCCGGTACGGCGCGCAGTCGGTTCGCCGGCGGCGCTGCCGGCAAGGCAAGGAAATGAACCTAAAAACCTTAGTTCAAACCACGGCGGGCACGGCGAACACAGCGAAAAACAAGGGTTTCGAGCTTTTTCTGCACGTCACCCGGCGGGTGATTAGGCAATTTCATACAAGTCCTTGATTTTTCGTTGTGCCCGCCGTGTTCGCCGTGGTTAACTGCTTTTTCTAGGATGAACGGAGGCTGCGGCCTCCGTTTTTTTGTCAGTGCGCCGTCGTTGAATGGATGCGGGCGGGCAGAAAAAAACCCGCAGCAGCGGGTTTCAAGGCATCGGGCGAAAACCGGCAGTGCCCGGAGAATGGCGTATTTGCTGCCTCTCCGGGCAGGCTGCTGGACGACTTGCCCGTCGGCGAAGCCTTACTTTGCCTGCTCCTGCTTCATCGAGTCCATGATCGCCTTGCTGGCATCTTCCTCGCTGGCCGCCGATCCCGGCGGCGGACTTTCCAGCCCGGACGACGAGCCTGGTTCGCCGTAGTCCGAGACCGGCATTTCGATCTGTACCGAATCGAGGTCGACCTTCATGTCCTTGTCGAGGCCGAAGGTGACCATCTGCGGAAAGACGATGACCAGCGCGATCATGACGATCTGGATGCCGACGAAGGGAATCGCCCCCCAGTAGATGTCGGTCGTCTTGATGCTCGAGGGAGCGACCGAGCGCAGGTAGAAGAGCGCAAAGCCGAACGGCGGGTGCATGAACGAAGTCTGCATGTTCACCGCGAGCAGCACGCCGAACCAGATCAGATCGATGCCCAGTTTGTCGGCGACCGGGCCGAGCAGCGGGACGACGATGAACGAGAGCTCGAAGAAGTCGAGAAAGAAGGCGAGGAAGAAAACGAGGATGTTGGTGACGATCAGGAAGCCGATCTGGCCACCGGGCAGTCCGCTCAGCAGGTGCTCCACCCATTTGTGGCCGTCGACGCCGTAGAAGGTCAGCGAGAAGACGCGGGCGCCGACCAGGATGAAGACGACGAAGGTGGTCAGCTTGGCGGTGGTCTCCATGGCCTGTTTGAGCAGCTTGAGCGACAGCCGCTTGCGCGCCAGCGCCATGATCAGCGCGCCGGTGGCGCCCATGGCGCCGCCCTCGGTGGGCGTCGCGATGCCGAGGAAAATGGTGCCGAGGACGAGGAAGATCAGGAAGAGCGGCGGCACCAGCGTAGTCAGCACGCGCAGCAACAGCCGGCTGCCGCGCAGCGAGCGCGCTTCGAGCGGCAGGGCGGGAACCCAGGCCGGCTTGAAGATGGCGACCAGGATGATGTAGCCGACATAAAGGCCGGTCAATATGAAGCCGGGCAGGAAGGCGCCGGCGTACATGTCGCCGACCGATTTGCCGAGCTGGTCGGCCATGATGATCAGCACCAGCGACGGCGGGATGATCTGCGCCAACGTGCCGGACGCGGCGATGACGCCGGTGGCGATCTTCTTGTCGTAGCCGTAGCGCAGCATGATCGGCAGCGAGATGAGCCCCATCGAGATCACCGAAGCAGCGACCACGCCGGTCGTTGCGGCGAGCAGCGCGCCGACGAAGATCACCGCGAAGGCGAGGCCGCCGCGCAGCGGGCCGAACAGCTGGCCGATCGTGTCGAGCAGATCCTCGGCCATGCCCGATCGTTCGAGAATCAGGCCCATGAAGGTGAAGAAGGGAATGGCCAGCAGCGTGTCGTTGGCCATCACGCCGAAGATGCGGTCGGGCAGCGCCTGGAAAAGCTGCGGGCCGAGCAGCCCGAGTTCGATGCCGATCAGTCCGAAGACGACGCCGTTGGCGGCCAGCGCGAAGGCGACCGGGAAGCCGACGAGCATGAACATGACCATCGAGGCGAAGATGATCGGCGCCATGTTGGCGATCAGGAACTCGGTCATCACAGTTCTCCCTTCTGTGCCTTGATGGCGAGCGCGAGTTCTTCTTCAGGAGACAGCGTGTGCGGTTTTTCGGTCGGATCAGGGCACAGGCCACGTAGGAATCCGACGCGTTTGATCAGTTCCGAAATGCCCTGCAGCACAAGCAGGAAGAAGCCGACGGGAACCATCAGGCGCGCCGGCCAGACGACCAGGCCGCCGGCGTTGCTCGACTGCTCGTTGTTGTGCAGGGCGAGCAGGAAGATCGGCCACGACATCCACATGATGGCGATCGCCATCGGCATCAGGAAAAAGATGATGCCGAAAATATCGATCCAAGCCTGTCCGCGCCGCGAGAATCTGCCGGCGATCAGGTCGATGCGGACATGCTCGTTTTTCTTCAGCGTGTAGCCGGCGCCGAGCAGGAAGATCATGGCAAAGAGGTACCACTGGATTTCGAGGAAGGCGTTGGAGCTGTAGTTGATGGTGTAACGCATGATGGCGTTGCCCGAGCTGATCAGCGTGACAACCAGCACCAGCCAGATGATGCTCTTGCCGACCACGTCGGTCAGCGCGTCGATCAGACGCGAAAGCTTGAGTAAAGACTTCATTGCAGACCCCTTCGAAGATGGCTTCAGCTTTCGGGTTGCCGGAACCCGCTGGTTTGGTCTTTACTTCATTTTTGGATACGATCAGCGCATCAATTGGACCACGGCGCCGTGCAAGTGTCGCTGCAAAACTGGGTCCAATTATCACACGAATTTTTCCGGCAAAAATTGTTTGATCCACGCGCTGACGAAACTTTTTTACGGCTTAAGTCGTTTATTATCAATAGACTGTGATTGTCTTCTTTGTGAAAATTGCGTAATACAATTAATAATTATGAAATCGACCAGAATTTGCATTGTCCGGCACGGTGAAACGGCCTGGAACGTCGAGAAACGCATCCAGGGGCACACCGATGTCGCGTTGGCGCAGGCCGGGCTGGCGCAAGCAGAAGCGACGGCCCGCTGCCTGTCGCGTCATCCGGTCGCCGTCCTCTACAGCAGCGATCTGTTGCGTGCCCGGCAAACGGCGGTGGGCATCGCCGATGCCCACGGTTTGCCGGTATTGCTGCGTCCGGCATTGCGCGAGCGCTGCTACGGATTCTTTGAAGGCATGACCTACGAGGAAGCGCGCGCCCGGCATCCGGATCACTACCATGCCTTCGAAACGCGCGACCCCGACTATGCGTTTCCCAATGCCGGCGAAAGTCTGCGCCAGTTGTACGATCGGGTGAGCGGGCAGTTGCGGCGCGTGGCGGCCGATCACCCCGGAGAGCTGGTCGTGCTGGTGACGCACGGCGGCGTTCTCGATATCGTGAACCGCTTCGTGCGCGGCAATCCGCTGCACGTGCCGCGCGACTTCCTGATTCCCAACGCCGGAATCACCTGGTTGAGCGTCAGCGGCGAGCGCTGGACGCTGGACGCCTGGGGGGAGACGGGGCATCTCGATGTCGGCGGGCTGGACGAGCTGCCCTGAGGCTGGGCGGGCGGGCTGCATGCTACAATTTCACCCTTTTAACGGCTGGTGAGGCATACGATGTTTTCCGCTAAAGACACCCTGGCGAAAGTTGATCCCGAACTGTGGCAGACGATAGTCGACGAAAACCGTCGGCAGGAAGACCACATCGAGCTGATCGCGTCTGAAAATTATGTCAGCAAGGCGGTCATGGAGGCGCAGGGGTCGCAGCTGACCAACAAATACGCCGAAGGCTATCCGGGAAAACGTTATTACGGCGGTTGCGAGTACGTCGATGTCGCCGAGCAGATCGCCATCGATCGCCTGAAGAAGCTGTTCGGCGCCGATTGCGCCAACGTCCAGCCGAACTCCGGTTCGCAGGCCAACCAGGCCGTGCTGATGGCCTTCGCCAAGCCGGGCGACACGATCATGGGCATGAGCCTCGCCGAAGGCGGCCATTTGACGCACGGCATGCCGCTCAACATGTCCGGCAAGTGGTTCAACGTCGTCGCCTACGGTCTCGACGCGAACGAAGCGATCGACTACGACAAGATGGAAGCGCTGGCGCGCGAGCACAAGCCGAAGATCATCATCGCCGGCGCGTCGGCCTATTCTCTGCGCATCGACTTCGAGCGCTTCGCCAAGGTCGCCAAGGAAATCGGCGCGATTTTCTGGGTCGACATGGCGCACTACGCCGGGCTGATCGCCGCCGGCTGCTACCCCAACCCGGTCCCATTCGCCGACGTCGTCACCTCGACGACGCACAAGACGCTGCGCGGTCCGCGCGGCGGCGTCATCCTGATGAAGGCCGAGCACGAGAAGGCGATCAATTCGGCGATTTTCCCGGGACTGCAGGGCGGCCCGCTGATGCACGTGATCGCCGCCAAGGCGGTGGCCTTCAAGGAAGCAGCGACGCCCGAATTCCGCGTCTATCAGGAGCAGGTGGTGGCCAACGCCCGCGTGCTGTCGCGCGTGCTCGCCGAAGAGCGCGGCCTGCGCATCGTCTCCGGACGGACCGAGTCGCACGTTTTCCTGATCGACCTGCGCGCCAAGAACATCACCGGCAAGGAAGCCGAAGCGGCGCTCGGCCGTGCGCACATCACGGTCAACAAGAACGGTATCCCGAATGACCCGCAGAAGCCCTTCGTCACCTCGGGCATCCGCATCGGTTCGCCGGCGATGACGACGCGCGGCTTCACCGAGATCGAATCCGAGCAGGTCGCCCACCTGATCGCCGACGTGCTCGATGCACCGAACGATGAAGCCGTTCTGGCCCGCGTCCGCACCGAGGTTTCGGCGCTATGCAGGAAGTTCCCGGTCTACGGCGCCTGACCGGCGATGAAATGTCCGTTCTGCGGTGCCGCCGAAACCACGGTCGCTGATACGCGTATCAGCGACGACGGTGACGTCGTCCGCCGCAGGCGGCGTTGCCTGGCCTGCGACAAACGCTTCACGACCAACGAGCGTGCCGAAATCCGCCTGCCGCAGGTGGTCAAGAAGAACGGCTCGCGCGTCGATTTCAATCGCGAAAAACTCTCGGCCAGCCTCTGGCTGTCGCTGCGCAAGCGACCGGTGACGACCGAAGCCGTCGATGGCGCAACGGCACGCATCGAGGAAAAGCTGCTTTCCCTTGGCGAGCGCGAAATCCCCTCGCAAAAAGTCGGCGAGATGGTCATGCACGAGCTGAAAAAACTCGACAAGGTGGCCTACGTGCGCTTCGCCTCGGTCTATCGCAGCTTCGAGGATGTCGACGAGTTTTCCGACATCGTCCGCGAAGTCTCGCGCACGCCGTCGCGCTCCCGCTAGTACCATAGCGTCAATGGCTGGCACCAGTTCCGGCATGTACAGCGTAGCCGACCACGAATTCATGGCACGGGCGCTGCGCCTTGCCGAGTCGGGGCTCAATTCGACGGCGCCGAATCCGCGTGTCGGCTGTGTCGTCGTCAAGGATGGGCAGATTGTCGGCGAAGGCTGGCATCGGTACGCTGGCGAGCCGCATGCCGAAGTCCTTGCGCTGCAGGCGGCGGGCAGTCGCGCTGCCGGCGCCACCATTTACGTCAGCCTCGAGCCTTGCAGCCATCACGGGCGCACGCCGCCTTGCTGCGATGCCTTGCTGGCTGCCGGCGTGGCGCGTGTCGTTGCCGCCATGCAGGACCCCAATCCGCTGGTGGCCGGGCAGGGGCTGGCGCGCTTGCGTACTGTCGGGATCGAGGTCGCCTGCGGCCTGCTGGAAAGCGAAGCGCAGGAACTCAACATCGGTTTTGTCGCACGCATGACGCGTGGCCGGCCGTGGCTGCGCATGAAGCTGGCGGCCAGCCTCGACGGCAAGACGGCGCTCGGCAATGGCGCCAGCCAGTGGATCACCGGCCCCGCGGCACGGCAGGACGGCCACCGCTGGCGCGCCCGCGCCTGTGCCATCCTGACCGGCATCGGGACGGTGCGCGACGACGACCCGCAACTTAACGTGCGCGGCGTCGACACGGCGCGTCAGCCCCTGAAGGTGGTGGTCGATAGCCGCCTCGAATTGGCACTCGACGCAAAACTGCTGCAGGGTGGCGGCGTGCTGGTCGCCGCTGCGCTTGGCCATGCCGGAAAGATTGCCGCCCTGCGCGCACTGGGCGCCGAGGTCGTGTTGCTGCCTGATGCTGCGGGAAAGGTCGATCTGTCGGCACTGCTGCTGGAACTGGGCCGGCGCGGCATCAACGAAGTGCACGCCGAGGCCGGTTTCAAGTTGAACGGCTCGCTGCTCGGCGCCGGGCTGGTCGACGAACTGCTGCTCTACCTCGCGCCCAGCCTGCTGGGCGACGCGGCGCGCGGCATGTTCAACCTGCCGGCCCTCGAATCGCTGGCGGAAAAGCGCACGCTGGCCTTCCGCGATATTCGCCTGGTCGGTGGCGACTTGCGCCTGCTGGTGCGGTTTGAAAACCGTTAACCACGGCGACACGGCGGGCACGGCGAAGAAGCGAAGAACCTTTACTTTATATTTCGGTTAGGCAATGAAATACACGCCTTTGCTTTTCGC
>JBAQRB010000262.1:0-2390 GCA_049295655.1 Rhodocyclaceae bacterium | reverse complement strand
CACCGGCATTGCCCATACGCGCTGGGCGACGCACGGCGTACCGTCGGAGCGCAACGCCCATCCGCATGTCTCGGCCGGCCTGGCCGTCGTCCATAACGGCATCATCGAAAACCACGAAGCGCTGCGTACCCTGCTCAAGGCCGATGGCTACGAATTTACGTCGGACACCGATACCGAAGTCATCGCGCATCTGATCGCCCGCGAACTCAAGGAAAACGACGATTTCTTCGCCGCCGTGCGGGCATCGATCGCCCAGCTGCAGGGCGCCTATGCGATCGCCGTGCTGCGCGAGCGCGAGCCGCAGCGCATCATCGTTGCGCGCAGCGGTTCGCCGCTGCTGCTCGGCCTGTCCGATGACGGCAACTATGCCGCGTCCGATGCTTCGGCGTTGCTGCAGGTGACGCGCCGCATGGTCTATCTCGAAAACGGCGACTGCGCCGAATTGACGCGGGCCGGCTACCGCATTACCCGTATCGACGGGACGCCGGTCGAGCGCAGCGAGAGCGAGTCGCAACTGTCGGCCGACGCGGTCGAGCTCGGCCAGTACCGTCACTACATGCAGAAGGAAATTTTCGAGCAGCCGGACGCGCTGGCCAATACGCTGGAAATGATCGGCGGCGCGCGCAGCATCCAGCCCGGTCTGTTCGGCGCTGGCGCCGAGGTGGTGCTGAAGGATGTTCGTCAGGTCCTGATCATCGCCTGTGGTACCAGTTACCATGCCGGCCTCGTCGCGCGCTACTGGCTCGAAGCGATTGCCGGCATTGCGTGCTCGGTTGAGGTCGCCAGCGAATACCGCTACCGCGACTCGGTTCCCGATCCACAGACGCTGGTCGTCACCATTTCGCAATCGGGTGAAACGGCCGATACGCTGGCCGCCCTGCAGCATGCCAAATCACTGGGCATGGCGCACACGCTGGCGGTCTGCAACGTACCCGAATCGTCGCTGGTGCGCGAAACCGCGTTGCGCTTCATTACCCGCGCCGGTCCGGAGATCGGCGTCGCCTCGACCAAGGCCTTCACCACCCAGCTCGCCGCGCTCTATCTGCTGACCCTCGTTCTCGCCAAGCTGCGCGGTCGCCTCGCCGAGTCCGTTGAAGCCGCCGAGTTAAAGGCGCTGCGCCACCTGCCGGTTGCCGTCGCCAAGGTGCTCGAGCTCGAGCCGCAGATCAAGGCCTGGTCCGGGCGCTTCGCCATGAAGCAGCATGCGCTGTTCCTCGGGCGCGGCCGGCACTATCCGATCGCCATGGAAGGCGCGTTGAAGCTCAAGGAAATCTCGTACATCCACGCCGAGGCCTACCCGGCCGGCGAGCTCAAGCACGGTCCGCTGGCGCTGGTGGACAAGGAAATGCCGGTGATCGCGGTGGCGCCCAACGACGCCTTGATCGAGAAGCTCAAGTCGAATCTGCAGGAAGTTCGGGCGCGCGGTGGCGAGCTTTACGTCTTCGCTGACGCCGACAGCGAAATGCAGGAATCGGATGGCGTGCATGTCCTGCATCTGCCCGAGCACTATGGCGCGCTCTCGGCGCTGCTGCACGTTGTGCCGCTCCAACTGCTCGCCTATCACGTCGCACTGGTGCGCGGCACCGACGTGGACAAACCGCGCAATCTGGCCAAGTCGGTGACGGTCGAGTAAGGCGCCGGTCCGCGCCTCGACGCTCGTTCCTGCCCGGCCTTGCTAGCTGTCGGCGAAGTGCTCGCTCTTTCTGACCATCTCGGCCAGTTGCAGGTTTTCCCGGAGGATCCGGCGGCGCAACAGTGCCAGCGCAAGGCAGGCCTTCAGTTCGTAATCCGACCAAGGCTTGTCGATGAAGGCGAAGATGTGCGCCGAGTCGACGGCGAGGATGAGGTCGTTTTCGTTGATCTGCCCGCTGAGCAGGATCCGCTGGTAATCGGGCTGCAGGGCGGAAAAATTCTGCAGGAGATCGATGCCGTTCATCTCCGGCATCTTGAAGTCGGCGATGAGGCATGAGAATTCGGTACTGGCGGCCATTTTGATCGCCTGGCACGGCGATGACGTGGTTTGGACGTTGATCGAGCCTTCGCGCAGGATCGGTCCGTGCCGGTGAAAAACTTCCGAACGAATCTTCGTGAACAGGTCGTCGCTGCGGGAGTGGAAGCTCAGCGTGCGCGTCAGGCTGCTCAGCACGCCCGGATCGTCGTCGACGATCAGCAACTGATCGATCATGCTTTTATCGACCGGCGGCAGGCCAAAAACGAGCAGGTTTTCCGGAGCTTCATCGACGACCAGAATCGTCATGCCCGTCAGGTCAAGAGTCTTCATCGGTGTCGGTTCATGGTCAAATCCTTCCGCCCATCATAGCGCTGTCCGATTGGCCGGTGGGCAGAAATGCTCGGATCGGGCGTTCGCGCATCGATGCGCGGGGCTGTTG
>JBAQRB010000261.1:0-3036 GCA_049295655.1 Rhodocyclaceae bacterium | reverse complement strand
GGGCAGGCCTTGGCAGCGGCCGAGGCCGAATATCGCCAGGCCGCGGCACAGGCGGTTTCGGAAGACAAGCCGAAGGCGCTGCTCGCGCCGCTGTTCGGGAAAATGGAGGAAAAGCGCGCCGAGGCGGCCTACCTGCGCGAACTGCTCGAACGTTCACGCGTCACGGCGCCGCTCGAAGGCATCGCCCTTTTCGACGACCCGAGCGAATGGATCGGCCGGCCCGTGGTGACCGGCGAGCGCGTCATGCGCATCGCGCCGCCGGGCGAGATGGAGGTCGAAGCGTGGCTTTCGGTCGGCGATGCGATTCCGCTGCCGACCGGCGCGCCGGTCAGCCTCTATCTTTCAGCCAACCCGCTGCGCGCGGTGAATGCCAGCGTGCGCTACATGGCCCACGACGCGACCGAGCGCCCCGACGGCAGCTACGCCTACCGCGTACGTGCGACGCTGGACAAGAAAACCGCACACCGCGTCGGACTGCGCGGAACGGCGCGCCTTTCCGGCGAGTGGACGCCGCTCTGCTACTGGGTGCTGCGTCGCCCGCTGGCCTCGCTGCGCAAGATGGTGGGCTATTGATGCTGCCGCAGCTGCGCGAGGAACTGTCGATCTTTCCCGCCCCCCGGCTGGCGGACGGCCAGCCCAGCTGGACGCTGCACGACCCGACGCGCAACCGCTTCTTCCAGATCGACTGGCTGACCTTCGAAGTGCTGTCGCGCTGGGCGTTGGGTAACGCCGAGGTGATTGCCGAAGATATCGGCAACGCAACGACGCTGCACCCGGCGCACGATGAAGTGCTCCATATCGCGAGCTTTCTCGCCGAAAACGAACTGCTGCAGCCCGCTCCCGGGCCGGCGCTGGCCCGCCAGATGGCGGCGCGCCTGCAGGCGCGCAAAGGCTCGCTGTGGCAGCGGCTGCTGCACGGCTACCTGTTCTTCCGCATTCCGCTGCTGCGCCCGGACGCGTGGCTGAGCCGGCTCGCCCCGCGGCTCGATTTCTTCTACTCGACCGCCTTCTTTCGCCTTTCCCTGCTCGCCTTCTTCTGCGGCGTGGCGCTGGTCGGGCGGGAATGGGATCGTTTTTCGGCCTCGCTGGTCGATACGCTGACCTGGAATGGACTGCTCACATGGAGCGTCGCGCTGGTCGGCGTCAAGCTATGCCACGAACTGGGGCACGCGGTCACCGCCAAGCGCTACGGCTGCCGCATCCCGACCATCGGCGTGGCCTTCATGGTGCTGTTGCCGATGGCCTACACGGACACCAACGAGACCTGGAAGCTGGCCCGCCGCCGCGAACGCTTTGGCGTCGCCGCCGCCGGGGTGGCCACCGAATTGCTGATCGCGGTCTGGGCCACGCTGTTCTGGGCGCTGCTGCCGGAGGGCGTGCCGAAAACTGTCGCCTTCGTGCTGGCGACGATCACCTGGGTGATGAGCGTGGCGATCAACTGCAGCCCCTTCATGCGTTTTGACGGCTATTTCCTGCTCGTCGACTGGCTCAACCTGCCCAACCTGCACGAACGCTCGTTCGCGCTCGCCCGCTGGCAGCTGCGCGAACTGCTGTTCGGCCTTGGCGAAGCGCCGCCCGAAATCGTTCCCGCCGGCCGGCGGAACGCCCTGGTGGCCTTTGCCTGGGGCTGCTGGCTCTATCGCTTCTTTCTCTTCCTGGGGATTGCGCTGCTCGTCTACCACGCCTTCGCCAAGGCGCTCGGGATTATCCTTTTCGCCGTCGAAATCGGCTGGTTCATTCTGCGCCCCGCGGCCCGCGAAGCGGCGGCGTGGAAGTCGCGCTGGCCGACAATCCGCGGCAAGCCGCGCGGCTGGCTGACGATGCTCGCCGCGCTGTCCGTACTCGGCCTGCTCTTCGTTCCCTGGCCAACGCGGCTTATCGCCTCAGGCCAGTTGCAGGCGGCCGATACCTATCCGCTTTACGCCCCTTCGGCGGCCCAGGTGAAACAGTTGCCGATCATGGAGGGCACGCGCATCGCCGCCGGAGAACTGCTGGTCGAACTGGCCTCGCCGGCGCTGGAAAGCCGCCGCCAGACCAGCATCGCACGCGTCGAGCGCTTGCAGCAGCAGGCTGCCGCAGCAGGATTTGCCCCGGAAATGCGCGCCCAGCTGATTTCACTCCAGGAGCAACTGGCGACCGCCGAAGCGGAACTGGCAGGCGTCAATGGGGAAATCGCGCTGCTCGCGCTCAAGGCGCCTTTTGCCGGGCACCTGCGCGATCTCGATCCCGACCTGAAGCCCGGCATGTGGCTGAAAAACCGCGAGCGTATCGGCACGCTGGTCGGTCAGGCCCAGTGGCGAATCGAAGCCTATTTCGACGAAGAGACGCTCAATCGCCTGGCGCTTGGCGACCACGGGCTGTTTTTTGCCGACGGGATGGGCGGGTCGATACTCCCGCTGCACATCACGGCGATCGATACCGATGCGACGCACGTCATGCCGTCCGGGCTGCTCACCGCACCGGCCGGCGGCAGCGTCGTCGTCCGGCAGCAAGCGGGGCAACGCATCCCCGAACGCGCCGCCTATCGCGTGCTTTTCGCTGTCGACGGCGATCCGGACGCCCTGGCCGGCCATGCGTGGCGCGGCGACGTGGTCGTGCATGGGCAGTGGGAAGCGCCTGGCCTCGCTTTCGCCCGCTCGGCGCTTGCCCTGCTCTGGCGGGAGTTTGGTTTTTAGCGCAGCCGGACCGGCACGTCCGGCTCAGTCGCGCCGCCCTCGATGATCCCGCCAGCGCCCATCGTGCGGTTTGTGCGGTGCCAACTGCCCGCCATGCGGCCGTCCGTGCCGGCCCTCGTACTCCCAGCGCGGATGGGCCGGCGCGACAAAATAGCGCGGACCGTGCTGGGGCGGCACCACGATGACGGATTCTTGGTAGTAGGGCCGGTCGGCCGGCACGACGACGCAGGCACTGAGCAATAGCGCGGCCAGCGCGAGCATCGCCAGTTGCACTTTTTTCGTCATCACGATCCTCCTGCAGATCAGAAAGCGCTTCCATCCGGGATGGTTCATTCCGGAAAGGCGCTGAACGTACGAACAC
>JBAQRB010000260.1:0-1718 GCA_049295655.1 Rhodocyclaceae bacterium | reverse complement strand
GCATAAATCTTGGGCGCCACCTGCCTGCTGAACGCCGCCAGGAAATTGGAGCGATCCCAGACCCGCTGGCCGCTTCCGGGCAGGACGACCTGCTGATTGCGGAAATAGTAACGCTGGCCGATCATGGCGCGCAGGATTTCGCGGCCCGATGCCGGATCGATCAGGCGCGAGGTGAGCGCTGTCGTAAGCTGGTTGGCGTCGTTGATCCGGTCCTGTCCGACGAACTGGTTTTCCGAAAAAATCTGTGCGAAATTGAAATCGGCCAGGCCGCTGTCGAACACCGGAATATTGCTTTGATCGCGATACGGCACGTTCAGATAGAAAAGCCGCGGTTCGAGCGTCTGCGTGTAATCGGCGCCAAACCAGTTGCTCGGGCGCTCGAAGGTCATTCCCGAGTCGATGCTGAAAATCGGCAGCGTCCGATCCAGCGAATCGGGCGTTCCGACCGTCTGGCGGTTGAGCGCATAGTAGGTCGCATGCAGACCGATTTTCGGCTTGATGTACCAGCCCGGCGTCTCGATCGGCAGCGCGACCTGCGGATAGAGCACGGTACGCCGCGCTTCGATCGCGGTGGGATGGGCAAAGGACGTAAACTGGCCGAAGAAGCTGCTGTCGGTTCGATACAGATCGGGCTGCCGCGCGTTCAGCGTCAGCTGCGGCTTGAGCCGGTAAGGCTCGGCCACCGGATGGTTGCGGTCCGGCTGCAGCGTCTGGTAGGTCTGCATGTTCGCCGTCGCATTCCACCAGCCGGCGCCGTAGTTGAGCACGCCCTGCTGCAGAAGCTGGGTCTGCGAGGTATTGACCATCCGGCTCGACAGATCGGTGAAGTAGGTATCGTCGGAGACCTTGCTGTAATTGATTGCGCCGGAGAAGCCGTTGCCGAGATTTTGCGAATGCCGCAGCGAATAGGCGTAACGATCGCGATTCGCCATTTTGTCGTTCGGCAGGACTTCGGCCCTCGCCTCGCCGCTGTAGGTTTCGCCGAGATAGCGGAACTCGCTGCCGACCTGCATGCCGCGCTTGCCGAGCAGGCGCGGGGCAATCGTCGCGTCCATGTGCGGCGCGATATTCCAGTAATAGGGCAAGGTCAGCTCGAGACCGCTGTTGCTGGTCGAACCGAAGGTCGGGGCAAGCAGACCGGATTTTCGGTTGTTGTTCAGCGAGAACGACATCCACGGCGAATAGAGAATCGGTACGCCCTTGAAATAGACCGTCGCATCGCTGCCGTCGGCGACTTCCCGGTCGTAATCGAGTTTCAGGTCATGGGCCGAGGCATACCAGCTGTCGTTGTCCGGCTTGCAGGTGGTATAGGTCGCATCGGTCAGGCGGATCTGGTTCACGCCTTCGAAGTCGATGCGTTCGGCCTGGCCGCGCCCTTCGGTGGTTTTCCGCAAGGGAACGCTGCCGGCAGAAGCCATACCGGACTGCAGGTTCAGCCACGGATCGCTCGCCACCACCGATTCCCGCCGGAGAAAGTAAGTCGGCTGCTCGAAGAAACCGACCTGCTCCTCGAGCTTGAGGCGCATTTTCGGGCCGCTCATCCAGTCCTCGCCTTGCTCGAGGCGCACATTGCCGACCGCCTCCAGTTCGTCGTCGATCGGCCAGTAGGTCATCCGGTCGGCATCGACCACCGTGCCGATTTTGCGCAACTGGGCGTCGCCTTCGGCGATTGCCTCGCGCTCGGTCGTTCCCGACATGCGCTGCGCGCTGAGGAAAGC
>JBAQRB010000259.1:0-7518 GCA_049295655.1 Rhodocyclaceae bacterium | reverse complement strand
CGGATTGGTGTCGGGCGGGCAGGCCAGCGCGGTGACGCCGCCGGCGACCGCCGCGCCGAGTTCGGCTTCGATGCCGGCAAGGCGGGCCGACAGGTCGACGAGGCCGGGGCAGACGATCCGGCCGCTGGCGTCGATCGTCGTCTGCGCGACGAAGCCGGCCGGCGCGCTGCCGATCGCGGCGATCTTGCCGTCGGCGATGAACAGGTCGCGCTGCGCGTCGGTGCCGCTCTTGGGGTCGATCAGGCGGCCGTTCTTGATGTGGATGTTGTTTTGTTCCATTGCCTCGGTTCCCTCAGTTTCCCGCCAGAATGCTCATCACCGCCATGCGCACCGCGATGCCGAAGGTGACCTGCGGCAGGATCACCGCCTGCGGCCCGTCGGCGACTTCGGAGTCGATCTCGACGCCGCGGTTCATCGGTCCGGGGTGCATCACGATGGCGTCGGGTTTGGCCAGCGCGAGGACCTGCGGCGTCAGCCCGTAGCAGTTGAAATACTCGCGCGCCGAAGGCAGCAGCGCACCGTTCATTCGCTCGTTCTGCAGGCGCAGCATGATCACCACGTCGCAGCCGCTGATCCCTTCGCGCAGGTCGTGGCAGACGCGAACGCCCATCCTTTCGACGGCGGTCGGCAGCAGCGTCTGCGGCCCGACGGCGCGGATCTCGCCGGCACCGAGCGTGGACAGCGCGTGGATGTCCGAGCGCGCGACGCGCGAATGCAGGATGTCGCCGACGATGGCCACGGTCAGGTTGGCAAAGTCCTTCTTGTAGTGGCGGATCGTGTACATGTCGAGCAGGCCCTGCGTCGGGTGCGCATGGCGCCCGTCGCCGGCATTGACGACGTGCACGTCGTCGCGGCCGACGCGGTGCAGGTGGTCGGCGATCAGGTAGGGCGCGCCGGAGGATGCATGGCGCACGACGAACATGTCGGCGTGCATGGCGACCAGGTTATCGACGGTGTCGAGCAGCGTCTCGCCCTTGGCGGTCGATGAGCGCGTCACGTCGAGGTTGATGACGTCGGCCGAGAGGCGCTTGGCGGCGATCTCGAAGGTCGTCCGCGTGCGCGTCGAGTTCTCGAAGAAGACGTTGAAGACGCTCTTGCCGCGCAGCAGCGGCACCTTCTTCACGTCGCGGTCGGAGACTTCGAGGAAGTTCCCTGCGGTATCGAGGATGTGCGTCAGGATCTCGCGCGGCAGGCCGTCGATCGAGAGCAGGTGGTTGAGTTCGCCGTTGGCGTTCAGTTGTGGGTTGCGATTCGGGGGATTACGCATCCTGGGCAAGCCTCCATTGCAGCCGACCGTCGGCGTCGGCTTCGAGAACGAGTTCCTCGCCGGGCGCGAGGTCGATTTTCCAGGCGCAGAACTGCGCGCAGATCGGCAGTTCGCGCCCGCCGCGATCGGCCAGCACGGCGAGCTGGATGCTCGCCGGACGGCCGTAGTCGAACAGTTCGTTGATCGCCGCGCGCGTCGTGCGGCCGGTATAGAGCACGTCGTCGACGAGGAGCAGCGGCCGGCCTTCGACGGCGAACGGAATCGACGTCGGCTTGATTTGCGGGTGCAGTCCCTTGGCGCCGAAGTCGTCGCGGTAGAACGAGACGTCGATCAGGCCGGTCTCGTCGGGAAAGGCGCTGGCGCCGAGCAGCTCGCGCAGGCGGCGGGCGATCCACACGCCGCCGCTGTGGATGCCGACCAGCGCCGTGTTCGGCTGCAGTTGCGGGCGGATGAGTTCGGCCAGTTCGGCGCATTGCGCCTCGGCGTCGGGGAGATCAGTCGGAAGCATGGGCGGGTCGATCCAGGAGAGAGTCGAAATGAGAGTCGAAATGGCATTGCAGGATGAGCTGGGCGGCAACGGCGTCGAGGTGAATCTTGGCGCTCTTCGCGTTGTGCCCGGAGTCGCGCAGGCGCTCCTGCGCCTCGACCGACGACAGGCGCTCGTCGGCGTAGTCGACGGCGAGTCCGAAACGGCCGCGCAACTGGTTGGCAAAGCGGGTGCAGCGCGCGGTCATTGCGTGCGCTTCGCCGTCGAGCGTCAGCGGCAGGCCGACGACGAGGCCGGTCGGCTGCCATTCGGCGATCAGCGCGCCGATCGCGGCAAAGCGCTCGGCGTTGGCCTCGCCGCGAATCACGGTGAGCGGGTGCGCCTGGCGCAGCAGCCACTCGCCGACCGCGACGCCGATGCGCTTTTCGCCGAAGTCGAAGGCCAGCACGGTGCCGCTGCGCCGGGGCAGCACGGCGGTAGCGCCCGGCTCAGGCATGTCCGGCGCTGGCGCAAAGGTGGGTGAAGTTGACGCCGAGCGTCTCCATCGCCGAGGCGAGTCTTTCCTCGTAGGGCAGGTCGAACAGGATGTGCGCCTGCGCCGCGACGGTCAGCCAGGCGTTTTGCGCGAGCTCTTCCTCGAGCTGGCCGGGCGACCAGCCGGCGTAGCCGAGCGTCACCATCACGTCGTGCGGCGCGCCCTGGCTGGCGACCGACTGCAGCACGTCGCGCGAGCTGGTGAGGCCGATCTCGTCGTTGATCACCAGCGTCGACTGCCACTCGCCGAGCGGGCGATGCAGGACGAAGCCGCGGTCGGTCTGCACCGGCCCGCCGAAGAAAACCGGCAGGTCGGCGAAGCCGTCGGCCTCGAGCGGCAGTTCGATTTTCTCGAAGAGGGTCGCGAGACTCATGTCGATCGGCCGATTGACGATCACGCCGAGCGCACCGCGTTCGTTGTGTTCGGCGATATAGACGAGCGTCCGGGCGAAGCACGAGTCGCGCATCGTCGGCATGGCGATCAGGAAGTGGTCGGTGAGATTGACGCTTTGCATGGCGATATTTTAATCGTCTCCGGTCAAGTTCGGCGTTTGACGTAGCCGGCGACGAGGCGCAGGAGTTCGTCTTCCTGGTACGGCTTGCCGAGGTACTGGTTGACGCCGATCTCGAGCGCGTGATTGCGGTGCCGGTCGGCGGTGCGCGAGGTGATCATGATGATCGGTATTTCCTTGAGGCGCGGGTCGGCGCGAACGTTGCGCGTCAGGTCGAAGCCGTCCATGCGCGGCATTTCGATATCGACGAGCAGCAGGTCGGGCAGCACGTCGAGCAGTTTTTCCAGCGCATCGACCCCGTCCTTGGCGGTGATCACTTCGTAGCCTTCGCGCGACAGCAGGCGGCCGGTGATCTTGCGCACGGTCAGCGAATCGTCGACGACCATCACCGTCGGCAGCGCCGCAGCCATCCGGCCTGCCGCTGCGGCGGCCGGAACGGCGAGCACCGGCGCCGCACCCGCCGCGGCCGGGCTGCGGCTATTCAGCGCGAGCGGGTTCAGGATCAGCACCACCTGGCCGTTGCCGAGCACGGTTGCGCCGTCGATGCCGGCGACGCGGGCGAGTTGTTCGCCGGCGTTCTTGACGACGATTTCCTGCTTGCCCTGCAACTCGTCGACCTGCACGGCGATCCGCTGATTGCCGCTGCGCAGCAGGAGAACCTGGTATTTGCGGCGGATTTCGGGGACCGCCTGCGGGTCGCCGAGCAGTTGCGGCAGATAGGCGAAGGGGTACTGCTGGCCCAGCCATCCGGCCGTCCCGGCGTCGCGGATGGTGGCCAGCGCGGCGTCCTTCAGGTCGAGCACCTGTTCGATCATCAGCGAGGCGATGGCGTAGGTCTGGCTGCCGGCGCGGACCAGCAGCGCCTGGGTGACGGCCAGCGTGAGCGGGATGTAGAGGCTGAAGGTCGTCCCCTTGCCCGGCACGGTGGCGACCTCGATGCGCCCGCCGAGGCGGCTGACTTCGTTCTTGACGACATCCATGCCGACGCCGCGGCCGGCCAGCTGCGAGAGGCCGGCAGCGGTCGACAGGCCCGGTGCGAAGATGAGGTCGATGATGCGCGCCGTATCGGCGGCCTCGTCGGCGGCGAGCAGGCCGGCGGCGATCGCGCGGCTGCGGATGCGCTCGAGATCGAGGCCGGCGCCGTCGTCGGCGAAGGTCAGGACGATCTCGTTGCCTTCCCGCGCCAGCGTCAGGCTGATCTCGCCGATTTCCGGCTTGCCGTGCGCGATGCGCGTCTCGCGCTCTTCGAGCCCGTGCGCGATGGCGTTGCGCAGCAGGTGCTCGAGCGGCGCGGCCAGCCGCTCGAGCACGCTGCGGTCGAGTTCGACCTGCCCGCCGTGGATCTCGAGGTTGGCGCGCTTGCCGAGCTCCTTGCCGGTCTGCCGCACGATGCGGTAGAGGCGGTCGGCGACGCTGTCGAAGGGCAGCGTGCGGATGCTCATCAGATCCTGCTGCAGCTGGCGGTTCAGGCGTGCCTGCGCGAGCAGTGCGGCGTTCGCCGCGTCGAGGTTGCCGAGCAGGTTCTGCTGCACGGTGGCGACGTCGTTGACCGACTCGGCCATCATCCGCGTCAGTTCCTGGAAATGCGTGAAACGGTCGATTTCGAGCGGGTCGAAATCGTCGCGGCGCTCGTCGGCGTCGAACGTCCGCGACTGGATGCGCGATTCGGCCTGGATTTCGATATCGCGCAACTGGTGGCGCAGGCGGATGACGTTTTCGCTGAGGTCGAGCAGCGAATCCTTCAGCGCGCGCATTTCGCTCTCGATGCGCGCGCGGGCGACCGACAGTTCGCCCGATTCGCCAACCAGGCGGTCGACGAGGTCTGCGCGCACGCGCAACAGCGGGTGCTGCACGCCGGCCTCGGCCGGAGGCTCGCTCGCGGCTTCGGCCGGCTGCTGTCCGGCGGCGGGTTCGGCAGCCGAGGCTGCCGTATCCGCCACGGGCGGGGCGAGAGCGGCGCTGTCGACCGGCGGCACTTCGCCCGACTGCAGGCGGTCGATCATCTCGAGCAGCGCATCGTAGGCTGCGTCGATTTCGTCGATCAGTTCGAGCGGCGCACTGCCGGTCTCCTGCGCGACGCCAATCCGCGTTTCGATGGCATGGACGATTTCGCCCAGACTCATCGCGCCGACCATCCGCGCACTGCCCTTCAGGGTGTGCAGCAGGCGGGCGAGGGTGCGTGCGATTCCGGCATCGGCCGGATCGGCGCGCCAGGCCCGCAGTTGGGCCGCGATGCCCTCGCTCAGGTCGAGCACTTCCTCGAGGAAGACCGGCAGCAGCTGCTCGTCGATTTCGTCGAATGTCGGCGCTGCCGGCGTCGGGGTTGGCGTCTGCGGCGCAGCGGCCGGCGATGGCGCCTCTGCCGCCGGCAGGGCGGCGGGCGTTGCCGGGTAGAGCTGTTCCAGCGCGTCGATCAGTCCGGCAACGGCTTCCGGGTAGCGCCCGGCGGCGACCGCATCGAGCATCGCGCCGAGTCCGGCCAGGCTTTGTGCGACGATTTCGAGGGCCTCGTCGCTGTCCGTTGCCCGGTCGCGCCGCAGCAAGGCGTGTTCGAGTGCCAGCGCGCAGCGGTTGATGGCGTCCAGTCCGATCGTCCCGGCGCTGCCGGCCAGCGTGTGCGCGGCGCGCGGCGCGGCCTGCGGCGTCGGCGTGCCGAAGGCACTGGCTGGCTGGCCGAAGGCGCCGTTGAGCGTTGCCAGATGCTCGCGCGCCTCGCTGAGGAAGATGTCGCGTAGCGTCGGCGAAACGGTGATGCGCGGCGTGGCGGCAGTCGCTGGCGGCTTGAATTCGATGATCCGTGCGCCGGCTGGCGTCACTTCCGCCTCGCCGGCCTCGGCTGGGGCTTCGGCCACCGTTTCGGCGACCGCTTCTGCCGCCATCTCGGCGGCCGTCGCGGCCGTGGTTTCGTCGGTTTTTTCGTCGGCCTCTTCGACGACCACCGTGTCGGCGTCGCCGCGCTCGAGCGATTCGGCGAGGGCGAGCAGCGCGCCGGCGTCGGGGCGCGTCTTTCCCTGCTCCTCGAGAAAAGCCACCCACGCCGAGAAGATCGCGTGCGCCTGCCCGAGCAGGCCGGAAAGCGGGGCGTTGACGGCTAGCGAGAGGTCCAGCCAGCGGTTGAGCACCTGTTCGACGGCGGCCGCGGCGCTGCCGAGCTCCTTGAGGCCGACCATGCGGCCGCTGCCCTTGAGCGTGTGGAAGGCGCGGCGCAGGGTGGTCAGCAGCGCCGCGTCGTGGGGCTGCTCGCCGAGGTGCTGCAGCTGCTCGGCGATCGTGTCGAGCACGTCGTGCGCTTCTTCGAGGAAAATCGCCAGCAGTTCGGCGTCGATCGGTGCGGCAGGCTCGCTGGCGGGCGCTGGCGGTTCTGGCGGGAGAGCGGGCGACGGCGGGGCCGGGGGCTTCGGTGGCGGTGGCGCCTCGGCGACGACCTCCGGCCCGGCGGTGTCCGGGGTTTCTGCCGCCGCGAGAAGCTCGGCCGCTGCCGCTGCCGCTGCCGGTGCCGGTGCCGGTGCCGGTGCCGGTGCCGGCGCTACGGGCAGTACGGTCGGCGCCGCTGTGGGTGCCGCTTTGGGCACCGTCTGCATGCTGCGGGCGAAGCCGGTGAAATCGCCGCTGCCGTAGTGCAGGGCGTCGACGAAGAAACCGAGCAGCGCCAGGCTTTCGGCGAGGCGCTCGAAATCGGCTTCCTGCGCGTCGCTGTCGGCGCGGGCGAAGTCGCCGATTTGCGCTGCGCACGCGCGCAGCGCATCGGCTGCCGCGCCCTGCCCGATCATGCCGAGCGCGCCGACAGCCTGCTGCAGCAGCGGCTCGAGGTCCGGCAGCGCGGCGCGCAGGCTGGTGTCGCGGAAGAAAGCATCGAGGCCTTGTTCGATCTGCGCGAGGTTGCTGCGGATTTCCCCGGCGACCTGGGCGATCAGCCGCCTTTCCTGGACCTGGCGCGACATTTCGTCGAGCGTCGGGACTTCCGATCCGGGCGGCGGCGGATTTCCGGCGATGCAGCCGTGAATCCGCGCGACCATCACGTCGACCTGGTGGGCGAAATCGCCGCCGAGCCGCTGGAAGTTTTCCTGTGCGTTCTGCGCCAGCAGAATGGCCGTGGCGATTTCCATCGCCAGCGCTTCGCTGTGGCGGGCGGGCTGCTCGGCCAGCCAGCGGGCCGCACTGGCAATGGCCTGCGCCAGGCGGCGGTAGTCGGTATGGCCGAGCTGTTCGGCGCCGGCCGAGAGCGCCACGGCGTTCTTGACGAAGCGGGGCAGCGCCGGGGCGCTGCCGGCGCAGAAGGCGTTCCATTGCGTTTCGGCGGCAGCGATCACCATGCGCAGCCGGTGCAGCGGCGCGTCCTGCGCTGGCCGGTCGGCGTGCTCCGCGCCGGCGGCACCGGCGATCGCCGCCGGCAGGCGGTAGGCGGCGCTCACCTGCTGCACCACGGCGTCCGAGCTGTCGGCCTGCGCCAGCAGATACAGCGCGTCGCGCAGCAGGCGTTCGTCCAGCACTTGTGCGCCTTCCAGACGGCGGCGGATCTGCTGGTCGATGCGCGCGCACAAGGGCTTGGCGTCGGCCGGGGTGCCCAGCGATCCTTCGGCGAGCGCGCAGAGAAAGGCGCTGGCGACCCACCAGAAGGTGCGTTGCGGGGCCGCTTCCGGCACCGACTCCTGCGCCGCTTCGATGCTCCTGACGGCGCCCAGCATTTCGCCGGCGCCGATGCCGGCCTCGTCCTGCGG
>JBAQRB010000258.1:0-3705 GCA_049295655.1 Rhodocyclaceae bacterium | reverse complement strand
GTCATGCGCAGCGGCGACGAGGTGCGCGTCTCGACGCCGGTGAGCACCGCGTCGTCCATGTCGAAGCCGCGGATCTGGCGGCCGAAGGCCGGCAGCGCTTCGCGCATCGCGTCGATCGCGTACGCCGGCAAGGCGCTGGCGAGGTCGGTCAGGCGTACGCCGGGCTGGTACGACGGCGTCACCGCGCCGAGTGCCGTCGACGGCCGGCCGGCGAGGAAGTCGCCGACCAGCTGGGCGGGCGCCTCGTAGGTGCCGCCGCCGAGCTCGAAGGCGCGCGATTCGAGTTTTCGTTGAAACTCGATGCCGGCCAGCGGGTTATCCGCGCTGCCGCCGAAATCCTCCGGCGAAACGTTGACGACGATGCCGGCGTTGGCGTTGCGCTCGTTGCGCGAATACTGGCTCATGCCGTTGGTCACGACGCGGTTTTCCTCCGACGTCGCGGCGACCACCGTGCCGCCCGGGCACATGCAGAAACTGTACACGGCGCGCCCGTTGCTCGCGTGATGGACGAGCTTGTAGTCGGCGGCGCCGAGCAGCGGGTTGCCGGCGTGCGGGCCGAGGCGCGCCTTGTCGATCAGCGACTGCGGATGCTCGATGCGAAAACCGACCGAGAAGGGCTTGGGCTCCATGAAGACGCCCTGCGTGTGCAGCGCCTCGAAGGTATCGCGCGCGCTGTGGCCGAGCGCGAGGACGACGTGGCCGCTCGCGATCTGCTCGCCGCTCGCCAGCTGCACGCCGCGCACCTTCCCCTGCTCGATGGACAGGCCGGTGACGCGCTGCTCGAAGCGGATCTCGCCGCCGAGCGCTTCGATTTCGCGGCGCATCGTTTCGACCATGCCGACCAGGCGGAAGGTGCCGATGTGCGGCTTGGCGACAAAAAGGATCTCGGTCGGCGCGCCGGCCTTGACGAACTCTTCGAGCACCTTGCGCCCGAGGTGGCGCGGGTCCTTGATCTGGCTGTAGAGCTTGCCGTCCGAGAAGGTGCCGGCGCCGCCCTCGCCGAACTGCACGTTCGACTCGGGGTTGAGCACCTTCTTGCGCCACAGCCCCCAGGTGTCCTGCGTGCGCTCGCGAACGGCCTTGCCGCGCTCCAGCACGATCGGCCTGAAACCCATCTGCGCGAGGATCAGCGCGGCGAAGATGCCGCACGGGCCGAAACCGATGACGACCGGGCGTTCAGTGAGCTGCGCCGGCGCCTGGCCGACGAAGTGGTAGCTGGTATCGGGCGTCGGCTTGACCTTCGGGTCGTCGGCGAATTTTTTCAGCAGCGCGGCTTCGGCGGCGGCGCTGGCGAGTGCGACGTCGACGGTGTAGATGAACATCAGCGCGCTGGCCTTGCGTGCATCGTGGCTGCGCTTGAACAGCGTGACGCCGGCGATCTCGCCCGGCGCGACGTGCAGGCGCTTGGCGATCGCCGCGTTGAGCGCTTCGGGTGGGTGTTCTAGCGGCAGGCGGAGTTCGGTGATTCGGATCATGGCTTTGGCTTGCTGATGTGTTCTTTAACCGACAAGTCGGTCGAGGGCATTGGTGAGAACGGAAGATTGGAAAGTCAGATCGGCCACCGCATGCGCAAGCCCTTTGACCGGGTAAGCCGCTGCTTCCTGCGTGAACAAGACGAATTCCTCGCCGTCGATGGTCAGGATCGGCATCAGTTCATCGATGATTTCGGCTGAATTGACACTGCTGCGTCGCTGCAGCGGTGCGACCAGGCGAGTGCCCAGATCGGCGAGCAGGTTGTTTTGCAGATCAACGACATAGGGCCGGTCACTGCGTTTTGTCTGTTTGAGCGCGTAGGCATGATGGCGCATCAGAAGCCTCTATGCTCTTCGCCGAAGAGGCCTTCACGTTCAATCCGCTCGTTATAGAGCGCCATCGCCGGGCGGTTTTTTTCCAGCCAGGCGCTATCGCGGCGGCGTTTAACTTCTTGCAGGATGCCGGTTTCAGCCGCGCGCGAGAGATTGATATCCAGTTGTCGCGCAACTTCGGCGAGTGGCTCGCTGATCGACAGACTCATTTTCTTCTTATGGCCTTCGTTCAGGAGACCCACGGAAGAATAAGCGGCACGAGTTTCTTCTGCAGTTGGATGGCGCATGGCAACCTCGGGTTTGGCATGGGTATGCGCATACTTTATGCGCATCTGTGCGGCGTGTAAAGGTTGCGTTCGAATTTGCGTTAGAACCGCTCAGGCCTGCTGCCCGTAGCCGGCGAATTTCTCCAGCACGCTCGCCATTTCGGCCGCGTCGAGCAGCACCGGGTCGCCGATCGTGCAGGCGCGCCAGTATTGCTCGCAGAGCGCTTCGAGCTCGATGCCGAGGTCGAGCGCGTGCGCGAGATCGTTGCCGTAAACGAGCATGCCGTGGTTGGCGAGCAGGCAGGCGCGGCGATCTGCCATGGCGGCGAGCGCCGCGTCGGACAGCGCCTGCGTGCCGAAGGTCGCGTAGGCGGCGCAGCGCAGCGTGTCGCCGCCAAAGCGCGCGATCATGTAGTGGAAGGGCGGGATCTCGCGGCGCAGGCAGGCGAGGCTGACGGCGAACGGCGAGTGCGCGTGCAGCACGGCGCCGGCCTGCGGGCGGGCGACGTAGAGGTCGCGGTGGAAACGCCATTCGGACGACGGTCGGCGCAGGCCTTCATGGGTTCCGTCGAGGTGCATGAAGACGATGTCGGCGGGCGCCAGCGCGGCGTAGTCCATGCCGGTCGGCGTGATCAGGAAGCCGGCGTCACCGTTTTCCGTGGCGCGCACGCTGAGGTTGCCGGCGGTGCCCTTGTTCAGCCCGGCGGCGCCCATACGCCGCGCGGTGACGATCAGCTGTTCGCGAAGGCTAGTGCCAGCCTCTGATTTTGTGGTGCTAGTGCCAGCCTCTGATTTTGTGGTGCTAGTGCCAGCCTTTGATTCTGTGGTGCTAGCCACGGCGCGCTTCCGGGTAGAGCGCGAACAGGCCGTCGGCGCTGGCCGGGCAACTGCCGCGTTCGGTGATCAGCGCGCTGACGAATTTTGCCGGCGTCACGTCGAACGCCGGGTTGGCCACCGCCTCGTCGGCAGCGATCTGGCGCAGTTCGCCGGGCTGGTCTTTGCTGAGGCCGTGCACGATGCGCAACTCGTCGCCTTCACGCTCCTCGATCGGGATCGCGCCGCCGTCGGGGCAGGCGAAATCGACCGTCGAGCGCGGCGCGGCGACGTAAAACGGAACGCCGGCTTCGCGCGCCGCGAGTGCCTTGAGGTAGGTGCCGACCTTGTTGGCGACGTCGCCGTTGGCGGCGATGCGGTCGGCGCCGACGATCACCGCATCGATTGCGTTTGCTCCGCCGCGCGCCAGCAGCAGGCCGGCGGCGTTGTCGGCGATGATGGTGTGCGGCACGCCGTGCTGCTTGAGCTCCCACGCCGTGAGCAGTCCCTGGTTGCGCGGCCGCGTTTCGGAAACCCAGACGTGAACGTCGATGCCGGCCTCGAACGCGGCATAAACCGGCGCCAGCGCCGTGCCGTAATCGACGGTCGCCAGCCAGCCGGCGTTGCAGTGCGTCATCAGGTCGAGCCGGCCGCGCTGCCCGGCGAGCGGGCGCAGCAGCAGCAGTCCGTGTTCGCCGATGCGTCGGCATTGCGCGGCGTCCTCGTCGGCGATCGTCGCCGCTTCGGCCCACGCCGCGTCGCAGCGCGCCGCTATGGGCAGCGGCGCAAGAAAGGCCTGCATGCGCGAGAGCGCCCAGTGC
>JBAQRB010000257.1:0-21612 GCA_049295655.1 Rhodocyclaceae bacterium | reverse complement strand
CGCACTGATAACGGATTGAAGGAGAAATATCATGGCATACAGCGTTAAAGTTCTCGATCACTACGAAAATCCCCGCAACGTCGGTTCCTTCGGCAAGGAGGAAGAGGGCGTGGCAACCGGAATGGTTGGCGCGCCCGCCTGTGGCGACGTGATGAAATTGCAGATCAAGGTCGGCAAGGACGGCATCATCGAAGACGCCAAGTTCAAGACCTACGGCTGCGGTTCGGCGATTGCCTCGTCTTCGCTGGTCACCGAGTGGGTCAAGGGCAAGACCATCGACCAGGCGCTCGATATCAAGAATACGCAGATCGCCGAGGAACTCGCGCTGCCGCCGGTCAAGATCCACTGCTCGATCCTCGCCGAAGACGCAATCAAGGCGGCGGTGGCCGATTACAAGAAGAAACACGGCGAATAAATCGCAGGTAACAGAAGGAGATACTGCAATGGCGGTGACGCTTTCCGAACAGGCAGCCAAACACGTTGCCAACTATATGACCAAGCGCGGCAAGGGAATCGGCCTGCGCCTCGGCGTGCGTACCAGCGGCTGCTCGGGAATGGCCTACAAGCTCGAGTTCGCCGATGCGGCGCAGCCCGACGACATCGCGTTCGAGTCGCACGGGGTCAAGGTGCTGATCGACCCGAAGAGCTTGCCGTATCTGGATGGGACGGAGCTCGATTACACGCGCGAGGGCTTGAACGAAGGGTTCAAGTTCAACAACCCGAACGTGAAAGACGCCTGCGGCTGCGGCGAAAGCTTCAACGTCTGATGCTCGGCAGGGCGTTGTTGCCCCGCGCTTGCCGTACTATTCGTACTGTCAGCGCGCGGGGCGCCTAGCCCTGCCTTCGCTTAACCGTCCGAACGGTCTGAACGGCACAAACCACCATGGATTTTTCCGACGATCACTTTGCGCTGTTCGAGTTGCCGCGCGCCTTCCGGCTCGATGCGGCGGCGCTCGATGCGCGTTACCGCGAGATCCAGGCGCGCGTGCATCCGGACAAGTTCGCTCATGCCGGCGACGCCGAGCAGCGGCTTTCGCTGCAGTGGGCGACACGCATCAACGAGTCTTACCAGACACTGAAAAAGCCATTGCCGCGGGCCAAGTATCTGCTGCATCTGGCCGGGCAGGACGTCGGCGCCGAGAACAACACGGCGATGCCGACCGATTTTCTGATCGAGCAGATGGAGTGGCGCGAGGCGGTTGCCGAGGCGCGCGCGGCCCGACAGCATCACGAACTCGAGCATCTGCACCATCGTTTGAAACACGACATCGGCGAGCGCTACGGCGAACTCGCCGTGTTGCTCGATGAGCAGAACGACCTGGCACAGGCGGCCGATCGCGTGCGCCGGCTGATGTTCCTCGACAAGCTGCTGTTCGAGATCGACGACGCGATTGCGGCGATCGAAGAGTAAGAAGACTAACAACACCAGGGATCCAGGCTTTCATGGCACTTTTGCAGATCGCAGAACCGGGGGAATCGGCTGCGCCGCACCAGCACAAGCTGGCCGTCGGCATCGACCTCGGCACCACCAACTCGCTTGTCGCCACCGTGCGCAGCAGCCTGTCGGTTGTCCTCAACGACGAACTCGGCCGTTCGCTGCTGCCGTCGGTCGTCCGCTATACGGCGGACGGCAAGGCCGAAGTCGGTTTTGACGCACAGGAAAAACAGACGCTCGATCCACGCAATACCATCGCTTCGGTCAAGCGCTTCATGGGGCGTGGCATCAACGACATCGCCCACCGCGAGTCGATGCCCTACGACTTCGAGGAAGCGCCGGGCATGGTGCGCCTGCATACCGCAGCGGGCATCAAGAGCCCGGTCGAGATATCGGCCGACATCCTGCATGCGCTGCGTTTGCGTGCCGAGGCGGCACTGGGCGGTCAGCTGGTCGGCGCGGTGATCACCGTTCCCGCCTATTTCGACGACGCCCAGCGCCAAGCCACCAAGGACGCCGCCAAGCTCGCCGGGCTATCCGTTCTGCGCCTGCTCAACGAGCCGACGGCGGCGGCGATCGCCTACGGGCTGGACAATGCGGCCGAAGGCGTTTATGCCGTCTATGACCTCGGCGGCGGCACCTTCGACATCTCGATCCTCAATCTTTCCAAAGGCATTTTCGAGGTGTTGTCGACCGGTGGCGATTCAGCGCTCGGCGGCGACGACTTCGATCAGCGCATCTTCTGCTGGATCATCGAGGCGGCCAAGCTCAAGCCGCTGTCGGTCGAGGACGCCCGCCTGCTGCTGACGCGCGCGCGCGAAGCCAAAGAATATCTGACCTTCCACGGTGTGGCGCCGGTCACCGCGCGCCTGAACAGCGGCGAGGTCGTCGATCTGAAGCTGACCACCGAGATTTTTACCGAGATCAGCCAGACGCTGGTCGCCAAGACCATCCAGGCGGTCAAGAAGGCGCTGCGCGATGCCGGGCTGTCGGTCGGCGACGTCAAGGGCGTGGTCATGGTCGGCGGGGCGACGCGCATGCCGCAGGTGCAGCGCGCGGTCGGCGAGTTCTTCAAGCAGGACCCGCTGAACAATCTCGATCCGGACAAGGTCGTCGCGCTCGGCGCCGCCATGCAAGCCAATCTTCTGGCCGGTAACCGGGCCGCCGGCGACGACTGGCTGCTGCTCGACGTGATCCCGCTGTCGCTCGGACTCGAGACGATGGGCGGCCTCGTCGAGAAGGTCATCCCGCGCAATTCGACGATTCCGGCGGCAAGGGCCCAGGAATTCACGACCTTCCGCGACGGCCAGACGGCGCTCGCCGTGCATGTCGTGCAGGGCGAACGCGAACTGGTCGGCGACTGCCGCTCGCTGGCGCGTTTCGAGTTGCGCGGCATTCCGCCGATGGTGGCGGGCGCGGCGCGCATTCGCGTCACCTTCCAGGTCGACGCCGACGGCCTGCTCGCCGTTTCGGCGCGCGAACAGGCCTCGGGCGTCGAGGCGAGCATCACCGTCAAGCCGTCGTACGGCCTGTCCGACGACGAGATCGCCGGCATGCTCAAGGACTCGATGGCGCATACCAAGGACGACGCGCAACGACGTGCGCTGAAGGAAGCGCAGGTCGAGGCGCAGCGACTGATCGAGGCGGTGCAGTCGGCACTCAAGTCGGATGGCGAACTGCTTTCGGCAGAGCAACTGGCGAAGATCAACAGCGCAATTACCAGCCTGCAGGCCATTGCGCTGGGCGACAACCGGCGCCATCTGACGCTGGCGATGGATGACCTCGAAGCCGAAACGAAGGATTTCGCGGCGCGGCGCATGAACAAGTCGATTCACCGCGCGTTTGCCGGCAAGCGCATTGACGAGCTGGAAAAAATTGGCGAGTCGGCCAAAGGAAAAGAGGGATGTGCATGACCCAGATCATCGTTTTGCCGCATATCGAGCTTTGCCCGGACGGGACGGTCTTCGAGGCTGCCGCCGGGACGTCGATTTGCCAGAGCCTGCTTGAAAACGGCGTCGCCATCGAGCATGCGTGCGAAATGTCGTGCGCCTGCACGACCTGCCACGTCATCATCCGCGAGGGCTTCAATACGCTGGCACCTTCCGAGGAACTCGAGGACGACCTGCTCGATCGGGCATGGGGACTGGAGCCGAACTCGCGGCTCTCGTGCCAAGCGCTGGTTGGCGATACACCGCTGGTCGTCGAGATTCCGCGTTATTCGATCAACATGACCAAGGAGGGCAAGCGATGAAATGGACCGATATCAACGACATCGCGATCGAGCTGTCGGAGGCGCATCCCGACGTTGATCCGACACGGATAAATTTCGTCGACCTGATGAACTGGGTGATGGCGCTGCCGGATTTCAACGATGATCCAAAGCATTGCGGCGAGAAGATTCTCGAGGCGATCCAGCAGGCCTGGATCGACGAGCAAGAGTAAGGTCATGAAGCCCGAAGATTTTGGCGGCGTGCAACGCAACGTGCTGGGCGGCCCGCTCGGCACTTGCAGCGAACGCCCGGTGACTGGTTTTTTTCGCGACGGATGCTGCAACACGAATGAGGAAGACGTCGGCAGCCATACCGTCTGCGTCGTGCTGACTGCCGAGTTTCTTGCGTTTTCCAAGGCGAACGGCAACGACCTGTCGACGGCACACCCCGAATACGATTTTCCCGGACTCAAGCCGGGCGATCGCTGGTGTCTGTGCGCCGCGCGCTGGCGCGAAGCGCTGCAGGCCGGCAAAGCGCCGCGTGTCATGCTGAACGCAACCAATGAGGCCGTGTTGCTGGTGGTCGGCCTCGACGACCTGAAGCGCCACGCCGTCGACCTCAACTGACCGGGCGCGATGTGGCCCGAGGCCGGGGGAAGCGTGCGCTGCTCCCCGGAGGCTGATTTTTAGGCCGATCGACATTCGCTCGAGCGGCAAGCCGGGAGCGCCGCGTCAGGCAAACAGCTTGAGAATTCCGTCCAGCCCGCAGAAGTTGAGCGCAACGCTGGCCTTGGCGCGCGTTGCCGGTTTGGCATGGTAGGCAACCGAAAGACCGGCTTCGGCCATCATCAACAGGTCGTTGGCGCCGTCGCCGACGGCGATCACCTGCTCGCGCTTTAAACCCAGTTCGTCGCGCAGGCGCGCCAGATGGTGCGCCTTGGCGTTGGCATCGACGATGTCGCCGGTGACACGGCCGGTAAGCTTGCCGCCGGAGATTTCGAGCTCGTTCGATGTGGCGAAGTCGAAACCCAGTTCGATGCGCAGTCGCTCGGTAAAGTAGGTAAAACCACCGGACAGGATGGCCGTGCGCAGGCCGGCATCCTGCGCGGCTTCGAGCAGTTCGCGGGCGCCGGGCGAGAGCAGCAGGCGTTCGCCGAAAACCCGCGCCAGCACGCGGGCGTCGAGCCCGGCCAGTACGCCAACCCGCTGGCGCAGGCTTTCGCGGTAGTCGAGATCGCCGCGCATGGCCGCCTCGGTAATCGCCGAGACCTCGGCCTTTTTCCCTGCAAAATCGGCCAGTTCGTCGATGCACTCGATGGTGATCAGCGTCGAGTCCATGTCAAAGGCGATCAGGCCGAAATCGGCGAGCTTTTTCCCGCTCTCGACGAAGGCCCAGTCGAGCTTCTCGTTGTAGAGCAGCGGTGCGATTTCGTCGTCGAACTCGGCCGTACGCACTGCATCGGTCAGACGAACAAGCTGCGGTGGGCGCGGCTCGATGCTGCCGGCACCGGTTGCGGCCTGCGTGCGATCAAGCAGGAAGGTCGGCAGCGCGCCGCCCTGAATGACAAGATCCATTCGTTATTTTTCCGCGTTAATCCATGCGGCCCGGCAACACGTCGCGCAGCAGAACGGCGGCGTCGCGGATCATCTTTTCGGTCGTCTCCCAGTCGATGCAGGCATCGGTCACGGAACAGCCGTATTTGAGCTGCGAGAGGTCTTCCGGAATAGGCTGGTTGCCGGCGACGATGTTCGACTCGATCATCATGCCGACCAGCGACTGGTTGCCGAGGCGAACTTGGTTGACCACGTCGGCCATCACCAGCGGTTGCAGTTCGGGGTTTTTGAAGCTGTTGGCGTGCGAGCAGTCGACGACGATATTGGCCGGCAGCTTGGCCTTGCTCAGCGACTGAGCGGCCATCTGCACGCTGACCGTGTCGTAGTTCGGGCGGCCGTCGCCGCCGCGCAGGACGACGTGGCCATAGCCGTTGCCGCGCGTGCGGACGATCGCCGTATCGCCCTGGCTGTTGATGCCGAGGAAGCTGTGCGGGCGCGACGCGGAAACGATCGCGTTGATCGCGATGCCGATGTCGCCGTTGGTGCCGTTCTTGAAGCCGACCGGCGTCGACAGGCCGGAGGAAATTTCACGGTGTGTCTGCGATTCGGTCGTCCGGGCGCCGATGGCCGTCCATGCGATGAGGTCGCCGATGTATTGCGGTGAAATCGGATCGAGCGCCTCGGTCCCGGCCGGAATGCCGATTTCGGCGACATCGAGCAGGAACTGGCGCGCCTTCTTCATGCCCTGATCGACGCGGAACGAGTCGTTCATGTCCGGATCGTTGATGTAGCCTTTCCAGCCCGTCGTGGTGCGCGGTTTCTCGAAATAGACGCGCATGACCAGGCACAGCGTGTCGCCGACTTCGTCCGACAGGGCCTTCAGGCGGCGCGCGTAATCGAGCCCGGCAACCGGGTCGTGGATCGAGCAGGGGCCGACGACCACGAACAGGCGATGATCCTTGCGGTCGAGGATGTTGCGCAGCACTTCGCGGCCCTGGCGCACGGTTTTGGCGGCATTGGCCGTGAGCGGCAACTGGGCGTGGATGTCATCCGGAGAGGGCATCGGGTCGAAGGCGGTGACGTTGATGTTGTCGATGTCGGGTGTGGTCATTTGGTGGCTACTCGTGGCTGTTTTTATCAGTGGGTCAGTCGATGGATGATGTCCTTGACTGCGGCGACGCGATCGGCAAGCGTTGCGCAGTGGCGTTTCAGTGCCAGTTTATCCTGTCCGGCCAGTTTGTAGTTCCGGTCTTTCTGGATCAGGTTGATGATGCGGATCGGCTCGATCGGCGGGTTGGCTTCGAACTGCACGACGATCTGCTCGCTGGTCGCATCGAGCTTGACGATGCCGAGCGGCTTGGCGAGCAGGCGCACGCGGTGCGTGGCGAGCAGCGACTGGCCCTGGACCGGCAGCTCGCCAAAACGATCGATCAGTTCTTCCTGCAGGTCGTCGAGCTCTTCAGCGGCATTGCAGTTGGCCAGCCGCTTGTAGATGGTCAGGCGCTCATGCACGTCGGGTGCATAGTCGTTCGGCAGCAGCGCCGGCGTATGCAGATTGATCTCGGTGGCCAGCCCGAGCGGCTGCGTGAGATCCGGCTCCTTGCCCAGCTTGAGCGCGGTCACGGCACGGTTGAGCATTTCGGTGAACAGGTTGAAGCCGACTTCCTGCATCTCGCCCGACTGGCTGTCGCCGAGCACCTCACCGGCGCCTCGGATTTCGAGGTCGTGCATGGCCAGGTAGAAGCCAGCACCGAGCTCGTCCATCATCTGGATCGCTTCGAGCCGCTGCCTGGCCTGCTTGGTCAGCGCTCCCTCATCGTGCGTCAGCAGGTAGGCGTAGGCCTGATGGTGCGACCGGCCGACGCGGCCGCGCAGCTGGTGCAACTGGGCAAGGCCGAATTTCTCGGCACGGTTGATCAGGATGGTATTGGCGTGCGGGTTGTCGATGCCGGTCTCGATGATCGTCGTGCACAGCAGCAGATTGGCACGCTGCTGTGTGAAGTCGCGCATCACGCGCTCGAGCTCGCGCTCGTTCATCTGGCCGTGACCGACGACGATGCGCGCTTCGGGCAAGAGCTTGGTCAGCTTCTCGCGCATGTTCTCGATGGTGTCGACCTCGTTGTGCAGGAAGTACACCTGGCCGCCGCGCTTGAATTCGCGCAGCAGCGCCTCGCGGATGATGCCGTCGGACATTTTGGAGACGAAGGTCTTGATCGCCAGGCGCTTCTGCGGTGCGGTGGCGATCACCGAGAAGTCGCGCAGGCCTTCGAGCGACATGCCGAGCGTGCGCGGGATCGGCGTCGCGGTGAGGGTCAGCACGTCGACCTCGGCGCGCAGCGCTTTGAGTGCTTCCTTCTGGCGAACGCCGAAACGATGCTCCTCGTCGATCACGACGAGGCCGAGGCGGGTGAATTTGACGTCCTTTTGCAGCAGCTTGTGCGTGCCGATCACGATGTCGACGCGGCCGTCGGCCAGTTCCTTGAGCGCCAGCGTCGTTTCCTTGGCGCTCCTGAAGCGCGAGAGCTCGACAATCTTCACCGGCCAGTCGGCGAAGCGGTCGGAAAAGGTCTGGAAGTGCTGCTCGCAGAGCAGGGTGGTCGGGCACAGTACCGCCACCTGCTTGCCGCCGGCTACGGCGCAGAAGGCGGCGCGCAGGGCGACTTCGGTCTTGCCGAAGCCGACGTCGCCGCAGACCAGCCGATCCATCGGCCGCCCGGATTTCATGTCGTCGACGACGGCATTGATCGCTGCGGCCTGATCCGGCGTTTCCTCGAAACCGAAGCCGTCGGCGAAGGCGTCGTAGTCGTGCATCTTGAACTCGAAGGCATGGCCTTGCCGGGCCGCGCGCACCGCGTAGAGCGCCAGCAGCTCGGCCGCCGTGTCGCGCGCCTGCAGCGCGGCGCGGCGCTTGGCCTTCTCCCATTGCTGCGAGCCGAGCGTGTGCAGCGGCGCGGCGTCCGGATCGGAACCGGAAAAGCGCGAGATGACGTGCAACTGCGAGACCGGCACGTAGAGCTTGGCATCGAGGGCGTAGTGGAGTTCGAGAAACTCCATGTCGCCTTCGCCGAGGTCGAGGTGGACGAGTCCCTGATAGCGGGCGATGCCGTGCTGCTCATGCACCACCGGGTCACCGACCTTCAGTTCGGTCAGGTCGCGCAGCCAGTTGTCGAGCGAGGCCTTGCGCTGCGCCATATGGCGCGTGCGGCGAGCGTTGGCGCTAGGGCTGCCGGCGTACAACTCGGATTCGGTGATGAAGGCGAGTTGAGTCAAGCCGGCGGCATCGGGTGTCAGGAGGAAGCCGTCGTGCAGCGGTGAAACAGCGAGCGTCAGTTTGGCATTGCTCGCCATGAAGCCGGCGAGATCGGCGCTGGCGGCGGGCTTCAGCCCGTGTTCGGCGAGCATTTCGGCGAGTGTTTCGCGGCGGCCGGCCGATTCGGCGAGCAAGCAGATGCGACCGGGGAAGGCGGCGATAAAGGCCTTCAGGCGGGTCAGCGGGTCTTCGGCACGGCGATCGACGGCGATCGAGGGAAGCGGCGCTGCCGGCCCGTCGTTGCCGGCCAGCAGATTCAGTCGGGCATGGGACTTGGCCGCGACGAAGAAAGCCTCTTCGCCAAGGAACAGGTCGGCCGGCGGCAGCAGCGGGCGGCTGCGCTCGCCGGAGAGCATGTCGTAGCGCGACTGCGCATCGCGCCAGAAGGCGCGGATCGCTTCCGGAACGTCGTGATGCAGGCAAAGAACCGCGTCTTTTGGCAGGTAATCGAACAGCGTCGCCGTCTCGTCGAAAAACAGCGGCAACCAGTACTCGATGCCGGCCGAGGCAATGCCGTTCGAGACGTCCTTGTAAATGCCGGCTTTGGCCGGATCGCCCTCGAACAGTTCGCGGAAGCGCTGGCGGAAGTGCGCGCGCCCCTTGTCGTCGAGCGGGAACTCGCGCGCCGGCAGCAGGCGCACTTCCGGCACGGGGTAGAGCGTGCGCTGGTTGTCGACGTCGAAGGTCTTGATGCTTTCGATTTCGTCGTCGAACAGGTCGAGACGGTAGGGCAGCGGCGAGCCCATCGGGAAGAGGTCGACGAGGCCGCCGCGGATCGAGTATTCGCCGGGCGAGACGACCTGCGTGACGTGGCTGTAGCCGGCCAGCGTGAGTTGGGCGCGGAACTGGCCGGCGTCGAGCTTCTCACCCTTTTTCAGGAAGAAGGTGTAGGCCGCGAGATAGGCCGGCGGCGACAGGCGGTAGACGGCGGTCGAGGCCGGGACCAGCAGCACGTCGCATTCGCCGCGCATGACGCCGTAAAGCGTCGCCAGGCGCTCGGAAATCAGGTCGTGATGCGGCGAAAAACTGTCGTAGGGCAGCGTCTCCCAGTCGGGCAGCAAGCGTATGCGCAGGCCGGGGGCGAACCACGGAATTTCTTCGAGCAGGCGCTGCGCATCGGCTGCGCTGGCCGTCAGTACGGCGAGCAGACGGTCCTTGCCGGCCGCCTGTGCCAGTCGTGCCGCCTGGGCGATGGCCAGCGCATCGGCCGAACCGGCGAGCGGCGGCCAGAGCAGGCGTTCGCCGGCTTTCGGCAAGCCGGCATCGGGCAAGGTCAGGGCAAACGGCGGTGCAGGGCGGGGGGCGGTTGATGGCAAGGCGGAGGGCGATCAGAAAAAACAGGAAAGCGGTCGATTATAGCCGATGCGTGTGGCCAAGGCCTGCGCTGCGCCGGGGGGCAGTTTGCAGCTTACGCCAGGTCGACCGGCGGCTTGGTGGCGCCATGCAGCGATTCGGCACTGCCAGGCTTTCCGAACAGGTAGCCCTGATAAGCACGGCAGCCCTGCTCGGCAAGGAAGTTTTTTTGCGCATCGAGCTCCACCCCCTCGGCGATCACCGAGAGCCCCAGACTGTGTGCCAGGGCAACAATGGTGCGGGCGATCACGGCGTCGTTGGGGTCGGTCAGCAGATCGGTGATGAACGAGCGGTCGATTTTCAACTGGTCGAGCGGCAGCCGCTTCAGGTAGGCGAGCGAGGAATAGCCGGTACCGAAGTCGTCGAGGGCGAAGCACACGCCGGCCAGTTTCAGTTCGGTCATCCGGGCCACCGTTTCCTCGATATCGTCGAGCAGCAGGCTTTCGGTCAGTTCGAGCTTGAGCTTGTGCGGATCGGCGCCACTGCGTTCGAGTGTGGACAGGACCTGCTTGACGAAATCGGCATGGCGGAACTGGCGGGCGCTGACATTGACCGCCATGGTCAGGTGCGCCGTTTTGGGATCGCTTCCCCACGCCGCCAGTTGTGCACAGGCCGTTTCGAGCACCCATAACCCGAGCGGCAGGATCAGCCCGGTTTCTTCCGCCAGCGGGATGAATTGGAGCGGCGAGACGAGACCGCGTTGCGGGTGCTGCCAGCGTACCAGCGCTTCTGCCCCCGTCAGGCCGCCCTCGGCGTCAACCTGTGCCTGGTAGAAGAGGATGAATTCCTTTTTTCCCAGGCTTTCGCGCAAATCGGCTTCCAGTGCGGCACGCGTCGTCACCACGGCCTGCATCTTCGGGTCGAAGAAACGTATCGTGTTGCGTCCGGCCGCCTTCGACTGGTACATCGCCAGATCGGCCTGTTTGAGCAGTTCGTCGATCGCCGTCCGTTGGCCGTTGAACAGCGTGACGCCGATACTCGGCGTGCTGCGGTGTTCGTGGTCGCCCAACTGGTAATTCCGGTTCAGCGCGGCAAGGATCTTCCCGCCGACGGTTTCAGCCTGGGCAATGGCGTCGAGCGGCAGCTCGCTCAAATCCTCGAGCATGACGACAAATTCGTCGCCGCCGAGGCGGGCCGCCGTATCGCAACCGCGCAGGCAGCTTTCCAGCCGCTTGGCTACCTCGATCAGGAGCAGGTCGCCAAAATCATGGCCGAGCGTGTCGTTCAGCGTCTTGAAGTGATCGAGGTCGATGAACAGCAGCGCCCCCTGACGAGCGTTGCGTTCGCTGAGCTGGAGCGCCTTTTGCAGGCGGTCGAGCAGAAGCCGGCGGTTGGGCAGCAAGGTCAGCGGGTCGTAGAAAGCCAGGCTGCGGATCTGCTCCTCTGCTTCCTTGCGCTCGCTGATGTCGGTGAAGGCGGCGACGTAGTGCGTGGTCTTTCCATCGTCACCGCTGACCGCCGAAATGCTTTGCCACTTCGGGAAAATTTCGCCGTTCTTGCGGCGATCCCAGACCTCGCCGTACCACTCGCCTGTCGCGCTCAGTTGTTGCCACATGCTGGTGTAGAAGTCCTGATCGTGCCGACCCGATTTCAGAATCGACGGACTGTTTCCAACGACGTCTTCGGCGCTGTAGCCGGTCAGCTCGGTGAAGGCCTGGTTGACGCGCAGGATCGTGCCCCTGGCATCGGTGACCATCATGCCGTGTAACGATTCGAAGGCAATGGCGGCAATACGCATTTCCTGTTCGAGGTGACGGCTCTCGGTGATGTCGCGCATGATGCTGACGACGTGGGTGCGCAGTCCCTCGCGATTGTTTACCGATGAAGCCGTCACCTCGCTCCAGAAAGGAATGCCGCCTTTCCGGTAGCCGAGGATCGTGTGCGGATCGGAGTGCCCGGTAGACAACGCCGTGCGCAGTTTGGCCAGTGCGGCGGGGTCTGTCTGCGGGCCGTAGAGAAAGCTCGGCGTGCGACCGAGCATTTCTGCTTCGTCATAGCCGGTGATTTTCTGGAAAGCGGCGTTGACGAAGGTGATCCGCCGGTCCGAGTCGGTGATCAGAACGCCCTGTGAAATCGAACTGAGCGCCTTGTGATGCAATTGCAGGATCGCTTCGTTTTTCAGGCGCTCCTCGGTATGTGCGATGCGCAGGATGTTGTCCCGGAAGACGATCGTGGCGCGCGCCATGTCGCCGATTTCGTCGCCGCGCTGGTGGTCTTCGATTTCGACGGTTTCGTCCCGGGTCGCCAACTTGTTCATGGTGCTGGTGATGCGCTGGATCGGATTGATGATGCCGCGCGCCAGCAATGCCGCGACGGTGACCGTCATGAGCAGCGCGAGCAGCGTGATGATGCTCACCCAGCGGGCGGAATCCCTCGCCGACGCCTCGGCGCCTTTCGCCTGGGCGATCAGGTCGATGGCCAGACGCTCCTCGACCGACTTCATGCGGTCGATCTTCTTGGTCACCGCATCGAACCAGTGCGTCGCATCGACGCTGCTGGAGGCTCTGAAACCCTTGCCGCGAATCGCGATCCGGCGCAGGCGTTCGACCTCCGCGCTATCCACGCCGGTCAGCATTTCCTCGAGGTAATCGGCTTGCGCGGCGGTGGCCAGGAAGCGGAACTGCTCGATGTAGAGATTTTGCCGGTCGATCAGGCTGACGAAATCGGTGTGACTGAACGAATCGAAGTTGCCCGACGAAAAACGCGCCGAGCCGACCGCGCGCTCGATGCCGGCCAGTTCCTTGGCCTGGACCAGGAAGGCGTAGGCGCTGATCGAGCGCGAAAGCTCGGAACTGGTGCTGACCATCAGCATTTCCTTGATGATGGCGATCAATTCACCAATCGTTTCGCTGTAATTCGCCGTTGCCTCGTCTGCCGCGATATTGCGCGCCATGACTGCGCTGCGCCATTCGGGCAATTTTTCGATCTTCTTTTGTGCGGCCACGATCTGGCGTCCGAGTCGTTCGTCGAAGTGTTCGATGGCGATCCGTTCCAGCGAGGCGAAGAGCGCCTGTTGCTTCTGGTCGGTCCGTACGTGATGCCGCGGTAGACGGTCGGCGAAGGCGCTGCCGCCGGAGCCGATGAAACCGGCCGAAACGCCGCGCTCCTGCTGCAGTTCGTGGATCAGCGTGCTGACGGCCGGGGCCAGTTCGGCCATTTCGCGCAGGTCGCGCGTATCGTTGGCGATGTGCTGGTAACTGGAAATCATCCATAGCGCGAAAAACAGCAGGCCGATGATCGGCAGCGCCAGCGCCAGGGCGATGCGGTCGCCAATCGACGTGTTGTCGAGCCTGAATTTCATTTTTCCGATCAGCACAGGGCTTCTACCGGGCCGGGCCGTCCGAAAAGATAGCCCTGCCAGGCATGGCAGCCCAGTCCGGCAAGAAAGACGCGTTGCGCTTCGGTTTCGACGCCTTCGGCAATGACGTTCATGCCGAGGCTCCCGGCGAGCGCGACGATGGTCTGCGCAATCGCTGCGTCGCTGGCGTTGGTGAGCAGGTCGCGGACAAAGGACTGGTCTATCTTCAGTTGATCGAGCGGGAGGCGCTTCAGGTAGGAGAGCGACGAATAACCCGTGCCGAAATCGTCGAGCGAGAAGCCCACCCCCCTGGATTTCAGTGCGGTCATCTTGGCAATCATATCTTCGATATCGTCGAGCAGCAGGCTTTCGGTCAGCTCGAGTTTAAGCAATTTCGGATTGGCGCCGGTTTCCTTGAGCACTTCCAGTACTTCTGCGACGAAATCGGCCTGATGGAACTGCCGGGCACTGACGTTGACCGCGATGGTCAGATGCGCCGTTTTTGTTGCAGAGGCCCAGCGGGCCAGTTGCTTGCACGCGGTTTCGAGCACCCAGTGCCCCAGCGGAATGATCAGTCCGGTTTCTTCGGCCAGCGGAATGAACTCGGCTGGCGAGATCAGGCCGTGTTCCGGGTGCTGCCAGCGAACGAGCGCCTCGGCACCGGTCAGGATGCCGTTGCCATCGACTTGCGCCTGGTAGTAGAGCAGCAACTGATCCTGCTGCAGGCCATGGCGCAAGTCGCGTTCCAGCGCGACCCGTGCATTGACCGAAGCCTGCATTTCCGGGTCGAAGAAACGCAAGGTATTGCGACCGGCATTCTTGGCCTGATACATGGCCAGATCGGCGCGCTTCATCAGTTCATCGACGCTGTTCTGGTGGTCGGTAAATAGGGTGACGCCGATGCTTGGCGTGCTGGTGTATTCGTTGCCGCCCAGATCGTAGGGCTGGTTGAGCGCGTAGAGAATTTTTTCGCCGATCGTTTCCGTCTGCGCGGCGGCCTCGTGGGAGCGCTTGCTGAGGTCTTCGAGAATCACCATGAACTCGTCGCCGCCGAGACGGGCCACGGTATCGCCCTCGCGTACGCAGTTGGTCAGTCGCTGGGCCACCTGACGCAGCAGCAGGTCGCCGTTGTGATGCCCGAGCGTGTCGTTGAGCGTCTTGAAATCGTCGAGATCGATGAACAGCAACGCACCCTCGCATTGGCTGCGGGTGCTGGCAACGATCGCCTGATGCAGCCGGTCGATCAGCAGCCGCCGGTTGGGCAGGTGGGTGAGCGGGTCGTAGAAGGCGAGGTGCTCGATTTCGTCTTCCGCCGCCTTGCGCTGCGTGATATCGGTCAGCGTCGAGACGTGATGCGTGATTTTCCCCTCGCCATCCTTGACGGCGGTGATGGTCAGCCATTCGGGAAATACCTCGCCGTTCTTGCGGCGATTCCAGATTTCTCCCTGCCACGATCCGCTTTGCTCGATCGATTCGCGCATGGCCACATAGAAGGCGGGGGCGTGGTGCCCCGAGCTGAGCAGGGCGGGGGTCTTGCCGACCGCTTCATTCGACTGATAGCCGGTGATTTCGGAGAACGCCCGATTGACGCGCAGGATGATGCCGGCTGCATCGGTGATGAACATGCCTTCCTGTGATTCGAAGGCCGTGGCGGCAATGCGCAAATTCTCTTCAGTGCCTTTGCGCTCGGAGGCATCGGAAACGAATCCGTCCCAGAGCACCGAACCATCGGCCTGCTGGCGCGGAATGCCTTTTCCGGAGTGCCAGCGGATCGTCCCGTTGTCGAAGCGGACACGGTATTCATGCGCCCAGGGGCTCAGCGTGCGGGCCGAGTCCTTGAGCGATGCCTTGAGTGCGGGCAAATCGTCCGGGTGAATCAGGGCGCAGATTTTCGAGGCATCGTCGATGACGTCTGCCGGACTGACCCGGAAGACGTCGCGCATGCCGTCGTTGGCAAAGGGGAAGCAGGAACTGCCGTCGGTACGCAGCAAGTACTGATAGATGACCCCCGGTGCACGGCTGGTGATGCACTGCAATTGCAGCAGAGCCTGGCGCTGTGCCAGAGAATCGCGGCGCCGTGCCGCGAGGTACCAGGAAGCGCTGGCGGCGAGCGCGAGGAGAAGCGCGCTGATGATCGCGGCCTGCGACAAGAGATTCGCTTTCGTTTGCTCGTGCCCGGCGAAGATTTCCTTGTGGCTCATTCCGATGACGACGGCCAGCGGGTATGAAGGCAGTTTCCTGAAATGGTGCGTGCGCTCGATGCCGTCGGTGATCGAAGGGTAGGTGATCGTGCTCGTCTTCTCGCCTTGTGCAAAGCGTTGGAAAACAGGGCTGGGGGACAGGTCGCCGGAAAAATCCTCCCGGTTGTCAATCTTGCGGGCGCGCACCGCACCGTCCAGGCCGAACAGCGCGGCAACCGAATTCTCGCCGAGCTTGAGGTCGGCATAAAAACGCGTGAAGTAGCCGGGGGCCAGCGATACGACGACGACGCCTTCAAACTCGCCATTTTTCCCGTTGATGCGCCGGGAAACCTGAATCGACCACTGCCCGGACGCCCGCCCGAGTACCGGGCGCGAGATGAAGAGTTCGTCGCGGCCAGGCAGCCGGTGTGTCTTGAAGTGCTCCCGGTCCGACAGGTCGATTCGCCCGCTGAACGGCAGATTGCTCAGTTGAAGAAGACCCTGTGCATCGAGGATGGCGACCTGGACAAGAATCCGGCTGTCGAAAATGCCTTCTTCGCCCATTGCCTTCAGGTTGACCTTGCCCGAATGCTCCCGGTATTGCCCGATGACCAGGCGGAGCGTCTGGTCGACGCTGTAGAGCGTTCGCTCGGCGTGCTCTTCGCTAACCCGGGCAAGATTGACCAGATCGTTTTCCGCACTGGCAACCGTCCGGCTGCGGTCTTCGCCGATCAGTGCAAGGGTATGCAGCCATACGGCAAGAAGGAGAAGCGCCGCCAGCAGCCCGATCAGAAGATGGAGGCTGAGCGAGGAATCGGAGCCTCTGCGTTGATCGGAAGTTGACATGGATTTCTGAGTTGGCGTCGGCCGTCGATGGGGATGGCATGCCGCGCCAATTATGAATTGTGGCCCATGATACTCCACTGCGCCGGCTGCCAGAATTGACCTCGGTCAAGTCGCTGGATCAAATACCCACGATGAGTCTGTGGGTTTGCCGATCCGCGTCAGGTTCGATCATTCACCGCAGCCTGCGTTTGCGCCCGGCAGTAGGTCTCAAACCAGCGTACCGTGCTGCTGGCAACGGCAGCAAAAGCCGTTTCGGAAGCGAAGTCGCTGCCGGAATCGGGGATGATTTCAAGGGCCTTGTTGCACGCCACTTCCCGGAGCGCGCGCTGGCTGCTGACGAGCAGCCGGTGCTCGTGTTCGCCGATCAGAACGAGCAGCGGCGAGGTCAGCAAGCGCAGGTAAAGTCCCCCGGCAAGGTCGATCAGGCCACCACGGCAGACGATGGCGGCAATGTCCCGGTCGCGCTGGGCGCTGGCGCGCACGATGACCGGCGAGGTGTCGCCGGCGGCACAAAGGCCGAGCGGCAGGGATGGCAGCGTCTTGTCCTGCATCAGGCGCTTGATCAGGGCGATGCCGTCGAGCAGACGCTGGGTGAGCAGGGGGACGTTGTTGTGCGCGTCGGCAAAACGCGCTTCCTCCGGGGGGAGCAGGTCGAGTGTGAGCGTTGCGAAGCCTGCATGGCGCAGGGCGGCGGCGAGCGCGTTATCTTGTGACTCCGGGCTGAAGCCGGCATGAGCCAGGATGATCAGGCCGCCAGCACCGTCCGGTACGGCCAGTTGCCCGTGCAGCGGGCCGCGTGCGGTATGGATCGAAATCGGGCCACTATTGCCGGCGGATTCGGATTCGGATTCGGATTCGCTCATCGCCGGGCCAGGCGCAGAGGAATGCGTTGCGGGCCGAAGGGCTTGCGCAAGGCGCCGAAATGCCCGGCGATGGCAGTTTGGCAGTGTGGGCAGCGTCCATCCGCCGACAGGTCGTAACGACGGATATCGTACCAGTCGCGTTCGATCAGCGCCGCGTGGCAGCTTGGGCAGAAAGTGCTGCCGCCCTCGGTGTCGTGCACGTTGCCGGTGTAGACGTGATGCAGGCCGGCATCCATCGCGATGCGCCGGGCGTGGGTGAGCGTCACGGGCGGCGTCGGCGGCAGCGCATCCATTTTCCAGTCGGGATGGAAGGCCGTGAAGTGCAGCGGAACGTCCGCGCCCAGTTCGCGGGCAACCCAGTCCGCTAGCGCCTTGATTTCACTGGCCGAGTCGTTCTGGCCGGGAATCAGCAGGGTGGTGATCTCCAGCCAGCAACGGGTCTCGTGGTGGATGTAGGCCAGCGTGTCGAGTACCGGCTGCAGGCGGCCGCCGCACAGCTTGAAATAAAAATCGTCGCTGAAGGCCTTCAGGTCGACGTTGGTGGCATCCATTACCGCGTAGAACTCGCGCGCCGGCGCGGCATGGATATAGCCGGCGGTCACCGCCACCGTCCTGATGTCGCGTTCGCGACACGCCAGCGCGGTGTCGATGGCGTATTCGGCAAACACCACCGGATCGTTGTAGGTGAAGGCAACCGACTGTGCGCCGTAGGCTGCTGCGGCAGCGGCAATACCGTCCGGACTGGCGGTGTCGAGCAGCCGGTCGGTGTCCTTCGATTTTGAAATGTCCCAGTTCTGGCAGAACTTGCAAGCCAGGTTGCAGCCGGCGGTGCCGAACGAGAGAACCGACGAGCCGGGAAAGAAATGATTGAGCGGCTTCTTCTCGATCGGGTCGATGCAGAAACCCGACGAGCGGCCATAGGTGGTCAGCACCATCTCGCCGCCGAGGTTCTGACGCACGAAACAGGCAGCGCGCTGCCCCTCATGCAGCTTGCACTCGCGCGGGCAGAGATCGCACTGGATGCGGCCGCCTTCGATGGCATGCCACCAGCGGGCCGGGTGAGCGGACTCCGGCGTTTTTCTCGAATGCTGCAGCTCGTTGCTCAATTCTCTTTCCATTTCTGCACACCATAGCGGGCGAGGCTGATTTTTCCGTCCCAATAGTCGGCTGGCAGGCCGGCCTTGAGCTTGAGTTGCGTCATGAACTGCCGTGCTTCGGGCAGCGATTCCCAGACCTGCGGCAGAAAGGTCGAACGGCGCTCGCCACAGATCAGGATCACCCCGTCGACGCCCGGGCGCAGGCGGGCGAGGGCATCCGCCTCGTCGACAAAGGCCATCGGCTCGGCGGGGGTCAGCAATGATACCTCGACCCGGGTATGCGCCAGTTCTTTGGCGCTCAGCGGCGGGAAGCGCGAGTCGTGGAAGGCGGCGGTAACGGCGTTTCCGGCGACGTCGGCGGCCAGCGGGCGATACGGCTGCAGGCTGCCGATGCAGCCGCGCAATTTCCCGCCCTGGGTCAGCGTGACAAAGCTTGCGCCGGGTGCGGCGAGTTCTGCCGTCACGGATACCGATGCTGCTGCCTGCCCGAAACGCTCGCCAATCGCGTTGCGCGCGATGCTCAGCAAGGCGTGGCCGATCTCGTCAGTCGTCATGGCCAGGGCCGGCAGTGAAGGAAAAAGCGCCGTAGCCGACGACACGCGATTTGTCCCCCGCCGTATCTCCCGAGTTGCGCAGATCGATCTGATGCGCTTGCAGGCCATGCTGGCGGGCGGCAAGCAGCAAGCCATTGACCGGCGTTGCGCCGCAAGCGTGTTGATGGTCGAGCCGTGGATCGAGCGCCAGAATCTGCTTTGCGCTTGCCGTATCGCTTTGCTGCGCCTCGTTGTACGGCAGGTAGTGCGAGAGATCGGAGCTGATGACGATCAGCGTTTCATCGCCCCCCCACAGGCGCTCGAGCACTTGCGCCACTTCCGCAGCCGTTGCGCGGCCGACGGCCAGCGGCACCAGCGAGAAGTCGCCGAGCACCGTCTGCAGGAAGGGCAGCTGCACCTCAAGCGAGTGCTCCAGCGCATGCGCGGCATCGCTGACGACCACCTGCGGCAGGTCCGCGATACTGGCCATGGCCTGCGTGTCGAGCGGAACGACGCCGAGCGGTGTGGAAAAAGCCGTACTGGACGACAACGCCAAGCCATCGACCGCGACGCGGTGCGTCGGGCCGAGCAGGACGACGCGGCGAACGGTGGCGCGCAAGGCCGCCAGCGGCGCATAGACGCTGGCGGCGATCGGACCGGAGTAGATATACCCGGCATGCGGCGCAATGATCGCCTTTACCCGCAAGGCAGCGGCTTGCGGCGCCTGGGCCAGCATCTGTCTGACGTCGCGGGACAGAACAGCCGCCGATCCGGGATAGAAGCTGCCGGCAACGGCGGCCGGGCGTAAATTGGAATCCATTTTTTTCCTCTGGGGAAATGACAGCCCCCTCAGGTTACAGCACCAAAATTCAATGTCTTTTGGTGACGCCTGGTCCGATTGGGTGACCGGGCATTAAATCAGGAGCAGCCCCCCCGCCAGGCCGCCGCCGATGGCGAACAGGCCGGGCAGCGTCTTCACGGCGAGGCTGCGTCCGCCGATGCTGATGACCAGACCGATCTTGAAAATCAGGTTGGCAATCAAGGCCAGTACGACGGCGGTGACGGCATTGGCCTCGGCGATTTTTTCGAGGTTGAACATGCGTAGCGTCGACAGCACGCTCGCGTCGGCGTCGGTCACGCCGGAGGCCAGCGCAACGATATACAGCCCCTTGTCGCCGGCCGTATCCTGCAGCCACGCCGAGGCCAGCAAAACGACCGCGTAAAGGAGCCCGAAGGAGATGGCGGTGCGCAGTTCGGTCGGGTTCTTCACCTCAGGCATCGGCAATTCGCCGCCGTCGCGCAGCGCGCGCCAGGCGAAGAGCGCCATCAGCAGGCCGGGAATGATGCCGCAGGAAAAAACGACGGTCAGCGACGCGGTCAGGTTGGGGGCGAGGACGGCGGAAACCAGCCACATGCGCAGCATGACCATGATGTTGGCGATCAGGATCACCGGCATCGCCAGGCGCAGCAGGTCCGGGTGCTGCGCGGCGTGGCGCGAGAACATCATGGTGGTCGCCGTGCTCGACGCCAGACCGCCGAAAATCCCGAGCACCGCCGCCCCGTGGCGGGCGCCGACAATACGCAGCGCCATGTAGCCGGCGAGCGCGAGGCCGGAGATGAGTACCACCATCCACCAGACCTGCCGCGGATTGATTGCGTTGTAGGGGCCAAAATCGCTGTTCGGCAGGATCGGCAGCACGACAAAGGAGAGCACGGCGAACTGCAGGATCGAATGCATGTCCTTCGGCGTCATGGCCTCCGTGATGCGCTTCAGCTGTGCCTTGAAGTAGAGCAGGATGGTCGTCGTGATCGCCAGCATGACGGCCAGCGTGCCGTAACCGTGCCAGACCGCGACACCCAGCCCGTAGCAGGTGATCACGGCGATTTCCGAAGTGAATCCGGGGTAGCTTTCCTGCGCCGTCGTGAAGTTGGCGGCGACCATGGTGACGGTGATGGCCAGCAGGCCGACGACGATGAACCACGGCGTCCCGGTTTTTTCGCCGAGCAGCGCGAACAGGCAGCCGAGCATGGCGACCAGCGCAAAGGTGCGCAGGCCGGCGGTGGCGTCGCGCTGGCGTTCGCGCTCGATGCCGATCAGCAGACCGATGCCGAGCGAGGTGGCAAAAGCCTGCACCGGCACGGCCAAATTTGGTTCCAGTAATGTCATTTCCTCGTTCCCGTTTCGGCATTCCGCTAAAATTACGCGATGCCACGCTACTACGCAATCGTACCCGCTGCCGGCAGCGGGTCGCGCTTCGGCGCAGAAATTCCGAAACAGTATTTGCCGCTTGCCGGAAAACCGCTGATTCATCATACGCTCGCCGCCTTGTGCCGTTGCGAGCGCATCGACCGCGTCTGGGTCGTTCTGTCGCCCGACGACCAGTGGTGGCACGAGTACGACTGGACGGGCCTCGGCGCAAAGCTCGAAACGGTGTTCTGCGGCGGCGCGACGCGCGCGCAGAGCGTCGCCAACGGGCTGCAGGCGGCGCAGACGGCCGCCGGCGACGATGACTGGGTGCTGGTGCACGACGCGGCGCGTCCCTGCCTGTCGCAGGCCATGCTCGCTTCATTGTGCGACGAACTGGCGGACGATCCGGTCGGCGGCATCCTTGCCGTGCCGGTGGCCGATACGCTCAAGCGCGCCGACGCCGCCCAGCGCGTCGCGGCGACCGAGTCGCGCGACGGCCTGTGGCAGGCGCAGACGCCGCAGATGTTCCGCTACGGCGTGCTGTCGCGGGCGCTGGCCGATCACGCCGGCGTCACCGACGAGGCCGGCGCGATCGAAGCGGTGGGTCTCAAGCCCAGGCTCGTGCGCGGCGACGCCAGCAACCTGAAGGTCACCTATCCTGCCGACCTGCGTCTGGCGGAACTTATTCTGCAGGGAAAAAGCAGTTAAACCACAACGACACAACGGGCACAACGAAACCCCTTGAT